>JBEKBK010000147.1:0-16499 GCA_050015435.1 Bryobacteraceae bacterium | reverse complement strand
CTCCTCTCATTCGCAAACGATCGGTAGACATCACTGCCGCATCCCAGCGGGCTCGGGCGACTCCGCTTCAACATGCACCTGCTCCTGTTGGTGCACGTCTTCGCGATGTAAAGCGTGAACGCTTTCATGAAACTGCTCGTGGGGGTCATCCGCACATGGCAGTTGCACAACACCGGGGATGACCAGTGGCTCCCGGTGCCTGTGCCAGACCGCTCGAATCAGATCGCGGTTCATCTTTCCGATGAATTCCAGTGGTATCCGTTTGGGACATACCGCTTCACATTCACCATGATTCGTGCAGCTGCCGAAAAGTTCGTTTCTCATCGCGGCTACCATGCTGAGGGTCCTCTGATCGCGCTGTGGTTGACCTTGTGGGAGGGAATTCAAGTGAGTAATTTTGGCGGAGGTGAAAAGCATCGCGGACGCATTCGGGCAGGCCGCGACGCAGGCTCCACAGCCGATACATGCGGCTGCGTCAAAAGCAGTATCTGCATCCTCTTTCGGAACCAGGACTGCGCTAGCGTCGGGGGCGCTTCCAGTGGGTGCGCTAATGTAGCCGCCAGCCTGAATGATTCGGTCAAAGGCCGACCGATTCACAACCAGATCGCGAATCACGGGGAAGGCCTGCGCGCGCCACGGCTCGATCGTTACCGTGTCCCCATCTTTGAAGAAGCGCATCGCAAGCTGGCATACGGTTGTACCGTGCTGGCCGCCATGCGCTACGCCGTTGATCAGGAAACCGCACGAACCGCAGATACCCTCCCGACAATCGTGCTCGAAGGCAACGGGAGCCTCTTCCCGGTTAATCAGGTCCTCGTTAAGCGCATCGAGCGTCTCGAGGAACGACATGTCGAGTGTCACGTCGTTCACCTGGTAGGTGATGAAGCTGCCCGGTGCGTTTGCGCTTTGCTGCCGCCAAATCCTGAGCTTGAGATTCATGGCTACTTGTAACTCCTTTGCGAGAGCGGAACGTACTCGAAGGCGAGCGGTTCTTTGTGAAGGGCGGGAGCCTGATCTGCGCCCTTCCACTCCCAGGCGGCGGTGTAGGCAAAATTCGCATCGTCGCGTTTCGCCTCACCATCCGCGGTTTGGCTCTCTACGCGGAAGTGGCCTCCGCAGGATTCTGTACGGTCTAAGGCATCGACACACATGAGTTCGGCGAGTTCGATGAAGTCGGAAATGCGGTTTGCCTTCTCGAGACTCTGGTTTAGCTCTTCGCCCGTGCCGACGATGCGAAGGTTGCGCCAGAACTCGTCCCGCACTTCCGGAATCCGCGCGAGCGCCTTGCGTAATCCTGCATCGGAACGGGCCATCCCGCAGTCGTCCCAAACAATCGCGCCCAGTTCCTTATGGAACGAATCGGGGCTGCGTTTTCCGTTAATCGCAAGTAGCTTTTTCGTTCGATCCTCCACCTCGGCTTTCGTCGCCTGGAACGCCGGGTGGCAGGGGCATATGGGGTCCAGTTTTGTAGACGCAATGTAATCGGGTACAGTGCACGGGATGATGAAGTAGCCGTCGGCGAGACCTTGCATCAGGGCGCTGGCGCCAAGCCGGTTTGCGCCGTGGTCCGAGAAGTTCGCTTCACCGGCCGCGAAGAGCCCGGGGACGGTCGACATCAGGTGATAATCAACCCATAGTCCGCCCATCGTGTAATGGGGAGCAGGATAGATCCGCATCGGCACCGTGTAGGCATCCTCACCGGTAATCCGCTCGTAGATATCGAACAGGTTGCCGTACTTCTCGCGAACTGTTTCGAGGCCGAGCCGGTGAATCGCATCCGCAAAGTCCAGGTACACGCCCTGCCCGTGCGGCCCCACGCCCCGTCCCTCATCGCATACTTCCTTCGCATTTCGCGACGCGACATCGCGGGGCACGAGGTTGCCGAAACTCGGGTAGCGGTTCTCGAGGTAGTAGTCGCGCTCGCTTTCGGGAACGGCCCCCGGAGCGCGGGTATCACTCTTTTTCTTAGGCACCCATACCCGTCCGTCATTCCGCAGCGACTCAGACATCAGCGTCAGCTTGGACTGATGCTCACTGCTCAACGGGATACACGTCGGGTGGATCTGCGTGAAACACGGATTGCCAAACAGCGCTCCGCGGCGATAGGCCCGCCATATTGCCGTACAGTTCGAAGCCTTCGCATTCGTCGAGAGATAGAAGACATTTGAATATCCGCCGGTTGCGAGCACAACCACGTCGGCAGCGTGGCAATCGATCTGGCCGGTTACCAGGTCGCGCGTCACGATGCCACGGGCTCTGCCATCGACAACGACGATATCGAGCAGTTCACTCCGTATATGCATGCTCACGGTTCCGGCAGCGATCTGCTCCTCGAGCGCTTGATAAGCGCCCAGCAGGAGCTGTTGCCCCGTTTGGCCTCGCGCGTAGAAGGTTCGCTCGACCTGTACGCCACCGAAAGAGCGATTGTCTAAGAGTCCGCCATACTCTCTTGCAAACGGCACGCCTTGGGCCACGCATTGATCGATGATGTTGACGCTGATTTCCGCCAGGCGATGCACATTAGCTTCACGAGCCCGAAAATCGCCGCCCTTCACGGTGTCCTTGAAAAGCCGGAAAACGCTGTCGCCGTCGTTGCGGTAGTTCTTGGCGGCGTTAATCCCTCCCTGGGCAGCAATGGAGTGTGCCCGGCGGGGGGTGTCGTGATAGGAGAAGCAGTGGACCTGGTATCCTTGCTGGCCGAGAGTGGCGGCCGCCGCCGCCCCGGCTAATCCCGCGCCCACGATGATGATCGAGTGTTTGCGGCGATTCGCGGGATTCACCAGTTTCATCTCGAAGCGGCAATTGTTCCACTTCTGCTCAATTGGACCCGACGGGATTCTTGCTTCCAACATTTCTGTATCCTTTTGTGCGATCAATTAGTGCAACCAGCCGGCCAGCACCGAAACTGGCACTGAGCTGAAGCCGAGAAACACCACGATCGCGATCACCCGCGAAACGGTCTTCAGTGTGGTCTCGTTTCGGGAGGTGTTCCAGCCGAGAGTTTGCAGCATGCTCCAGATTCCGTGGTCGAGGTGCAGGCAGAGAGCGCCCATTGCCAGGATGTAGAAAACCGCAATGGGCCACACGACAAAAGCTGCCATAACGTTTTGGTACACGGCGAGATCCCTGAATTGCCCCGGCCGGAATCCGGCAGCGCCGGCAGTCAAATGAACAAGATGAAAAAGGATGAAGGCAACCAACAATACGCCACCCCAGCGCATCATCCGCGCGGCGAAGGTCGTCTCGATATTGCGCTTAACGTGATATCCAACTGGCCGCGCAGCCCAACTCATACGGCTGAGCTGGACCGCCGTGGTGATGTGAAGAGCCACGCATGCCAGCAGGACGATTCGGACTACCCAGAGCAGTTGCCCATAGGCAAGCTCGGGCGTACCTACTTCCCGCAGGAACCGTGAGTAAGCGTTGATCTCGCTCGGGCCGGAAAATATCTTGAGATTGCCGGCCATGTGCGCGATGACAAAAAGAATCAGCACGGCGCCGGTGATCGCCATCACGACTTTCTTACCAATGACGGTGTTCCAGAGTGCGATGAATCGATTGCCGACGGCAACGTGCCGGACGGCTGGGTATGTTGCGTTGGCCATAATGTTTACCGATCTCAAACCGACAAGGGTGGGTAAGCAGGAATCCACTGGGTATCCCGCACTCTCTGACGCAGCTCCTCTTCGCTGAGCTCGGGAGCAACGCCGTCCTTTTGAGCCTCGATGCCAACCGCAAATGCGATTTCCGCCGCCACCCTTCTGATGTCTGTGAGCGGAGGAAGCAGGGAAGCGGAAGGGTCTTTCAGGGCAGGCGAATTTCCCCCGAGTGTTCGAGCTGCTGCCAGCATCATCGGCTCCGTGACCCGGCGAGCGCCCGATGCGACCACGCCCAGTCCCATCGCAGGAAAGATGTAAACGTTGTTACACTGCGCTATCGGAATCTTGCGTCCGCCGTATTCAACGGGCGCAAAAGGCGAGCCTGTCGCAACCAGTGCGCGCCCGTCTGTCCAGTGAATCAAATCCTCGGCGTTTGCTTCCGATCTCGCAGTCTGATTCGAGAGCGGGAAGATGATTGGCCGCGGAACCTTGCGGGCCATTTCGCGAACGATCGGCTCGGAAAAGGCGCCTGCGACGGTCGATAGACCGATAAGGACGGTCGCGTCGATCTTTTCAATCACGTCGGCCAGACCGATCTGTACGTTCGAAGTTCGAGGCCACCCGGAAACACGGCTCTCCGGTTGAGCATAAACGTTCTGCTCCGGAGTTAGGTCCTTCCGGCCTGAATGCAGGAGACCATCTTTATCGATGACCATGAAGTGGCTTCGCGCCTCCTGGTCGGAGAGTCCTTCTCCTTTCATCGCCTCACGTAATCCATCGGCAACACCAATACCCGCTGAGCCGGCGCCCAGCATGACGATCTGTTGGTCTTTTAATTTCTTTCCAGTGACCTTGACGGCGCCCAAAATCGCTCCGAGGGCGACAGCGGACGTTCCCTGAATGTCGTCGTTGAACGTTAATAGCTGATCGCGATAGCTCTGGAGGATCGGTCGGGCGTGCGGAGTCGCGAAATCTTCCCACTGCAGGCAGGTTCCGGGAAGCTCCAGCTTCACTGCCTGCACGAACTGATCTACGAAGTCGAAGTACGCCTGACCAGTGATCCGTTCATGCCGCCAACCGAGGTATTCGGGATCGTTGAGCCGTTCTGTGTTGTTGGTTCCGACATCCAACACGATAGGCAGTGTGCGTGCCGGATGGATGCCACCAATCAGCGTGTAGAGAGAGAGCTTCCCGATCGGGATGCCAAGGCCGCCCGCACCCTGATCGCCAATGCCCAGAATGCGCTCCCCATCGGTGACGACGATGACATCTACGTCCTTATTGGGGCGATTTCGGAGGAGTGCGGGGATTGAGTCGCGGAGAGGATAGGAAATAAACAGCCCGCGCGGCCGTCGATAGATGTGGCTGAACTGTTCACACGCGAGCGCAACCGTGGGTGTGTAAACGATCGGCGTCATTTCCGGAATGTGATCGAGCAGAAGCCGATAAAAGAGCACTTCATTTGTATCTTGCAGAGCCCGCAAGTAGATATGCCGTTCGAGATCGTCGTCTTTCCTCTTGTAGGCTTCATAAGCGCGCACGGCTTGCTCATCAAGCGTCTCGACTTGCGAAGGAAGAAGACCCAGCAGGCCAAACTCGGCGCGCTCGGAGTCGCTGAAAGCCGTGCCTTTGTTCAGCAGTGGGCGGTCAAGAAGGTCCATGCCCTGAGGAATGTCCGCCGCGCGTGACTGAGGGATCGTTTCTACAGTTGCCATTCGTATCGTTCCTTTCTTTGCAGTCGACCGATTGCGCGTTAGCGGAGCAGATTCACTCGCGCCAAGTCGATGATTTCATCGCCGCGTCCGCTGAGAACCGCTTCCATCATGAACAGGCTGAAGCCCTTGGCCTGTTCGAACGTAATCGTCGGGGGCATCGAAAGCTCCTGACGCGACACCAGAACCTCTACCAAGGCAGGGCCGTCGTGGTTGAGAGCCTGCTCAATCATGGGCTCTACCTGGTCCGGAGTTTCCGCCCTTAATCCGAGGAGTCCCGCTCCTTCCGCGATTTTTGCGAAGTCGGGATTGTGCAGGTCGGTTCCAAAGTCCAAGATGCCGGCCGCTTTCATTTCTAGTTCGACAAAGGCGAGCGAATCGTTCCTGAAAACAATCAGCTTTACCGGCAAACCGTGCTGTTTCAGTGTCAGCAAGTCTCCCATGAGCATGGCGAATCCGCCATCGCCAGACATCGAGATCACCTGACGCCCGGGATAACTGACCTGGGCGCCGATGGCCTGCGGCAATGCGTTGGCCATAGACCCATGTGTGAAGGAGCCGAGTATTCTTCGCTTGCCGTTCATCGTGAGATACCGCGCGGCCCAGATGGTTGGAGTTCCGACGTCACACGTGAAAACGGCATCCTCAGCCGCGAGTTGATCGAGCACTCGCGCGACCTGTTGAGGATGGATCGGTTTCTTGTTGGAATTCGGAGTCGCCAGTTCGTCCAGGCCCTTGCGCGCGTCCCGATAATGCTCAAGTGATTCCATCAAGTGCGCTTCGTGTTGGTTTTGATCGAGCTTCGGCAAAAGGGCTCGCAGCGTAGTCTTGGTATCGCCCACAAAGCCGAAGTCAACCTTGGTGCGACGGCCGAGCTGTTCACCGCGCAGGTCGATTTGCACGATCGTTGCATCTTTGGGAAAGAACTGCTGATACGGGAAGTCCGTTCCAATCATCAGCAACACATCGCAGCCCATCATTGCGTGATAGCCGGAAGAGAATCCGAGCAGACCTGTCATCCCCACATCGAACGGATTGTCGTACTCGATGAACTCCTTTCCACGCATCGCATGTACGATCGGAGCTTGTAACTTACCGGCGAGCTCAATCAGCTCGGCATGCGCTCCGGCACAGCCCGCACCAGCAAGTATCGTTATCTTTTTCGAGCGATTCAGAACTTCCGCCAGCACGTTGAGTTCGTCGTCGGAGGGACACACGGTCGGCCGTGGCTCGCAAATACGCAGTCGCGGCGCCTGCTCAACGGCATCTCGCAGAGCGACATCGCCTGGCAGGGCGATCACTGCAACGCCGCGCTTTGAGATCGCCGTCTGCATGGCAATTTCGAGTACCCGGGGCATCTGCTCGGGCTGCGAGATCAGCTCACAGTAATGGCTGCACTGCGCGAAGAGATGCTCAGGATGAGTCTCCTGAAAATATCCACTCCCGATTTCATTACTGGGTATTTGCGCGGCAATCGCCAGGACGGGGACGCGGCTGCGATGGCAATCATAAAGTCCGTTGATTAAATGCAGATTGCCTGGACCGCAGCTCCCGGCACAGACCGCTAATGAGCCCGTGAGATGCGCTTCCGCTCCAGCGGCAAAGGCGGCCGTTTCTTCGTGGCGTGCATGAACCCATTGGATGTCCCCTCGGGTGCGCATGGAGTCCGTGATCCCATTGAGGGAATCGCCCGAGACGCCGTAGATTCTCCGAACGCCCGCATCCGCAAGAACCTCCACGAACAAATCCGCTACTTTCTTCTTGGCCATTTGACGATCCTCACTGCAGATAAAGGGGAGTCACTTGAAACTTCGCCGCCGGCGGATGTCAGCTGTCCGAATTCCGTCCACATTTGCTACGAGCTTGGTCGCGCATGTTTTGTTTGATCTGAGTGCCCTACTTTATGGGGACTCGAAGAACCCCTAGAGGTCCTGAGTGTGGATGTGCTTCCGGCCGAAGAGCCGGGCATCGATGGACCAGGCGCCCGGTCCCACCATCGCCAAGCTCGCGCCAAGGACCGCTAGTATGACGGAAACGAAAGGATTGCCGGGATGCGTGAAAGCGATCCAGAGCTCGGCGATAGCTAGCAGAGATCCCGCGAGCGGGGTCCACAAACCGACAAGAAGAAGAGCCCCGGCGCCGGCTCCGATAATGTGCGCGACGGGGGCAACCTGAGGTGCTGCCCGAAAGTAAGCAATCCCACAATAAAGCAGCGTGGCACCCGTAAGCAGCCGGAGGAGCAGCAGGCCTCGGCCGGGCCAACCGTCCGCAAAAGTCGAGAATAGGCGTTGCAAAAAACTGTCCCGTTTATAGGGTAAGAGATTGACAACAATAGCGAAACACTCGATAGTCGATTGCGCTTTCCCACTTTTGAGGGTCTACAAGTCGATAATCCCGCGTTTCAGCCCTATCGTGACGGCATGGGTCCGGTCATTGGCGCCTAGCTTGGAGAGGATGCTGGTGACACGGCTCTTGACCGTCTCCTCTGCGACAGAAAGCTGGGCGGCGATCTCCTTATTCGCATTCCCAGCCGCGATCAGCCGGAGAACCTCCATCTCGCGCTCAGTCAGGCCGCTCTCCCCGGCATGTTCAGCCAAATCGGCGGCGACCTCCGGGGGGATTCGCTTTTGCCCGGCATGTACCGCGCGGATGGCCTCAAAAAGCTCACCCGCCAGGCGGCCTTTCAAGATGTAGGCCCGCGCCCCGGCCTTAAGAGCGCGCGTCACTTGGACGTCGCCTAAGTACGTTGTCAGCACGATGATCCGGGCATTGGGAAATTCACTCCGAATGGCAATGATCGCCTCAACGCCGCCCATATCGGGCATCTGCAGATCCATTAAGGTGACGTCTGGCTGATGTAGCCGGAATTGCTCGATGGCTTCCCGTCCGGTTGAGGCTTGCGCGACCAGCTCCAGGTCCGGTTCGGCGCCGACCAGCGAGGCTATGCCGTGGCGCAGAAGAGCATGGTCGTCGGCGGCAAGGATCCGAATCGGTTTGGAATCGCCGCTCACGGGTTCGCCTTCTTTTTAGTGAGGAGCTGAAATCGGCCACGGCGGGCTGCCCCATACGCGATTGAGGACGGGATGCTCAGCTCCACTTCCGTCCCCGCGCCCGCTTCGCTCCAGAATTCCAATCGGGCGCCGATTTGTTTCGCGCGCTCCCGCATCCCCAGCAAGCCCCAGTGTCCTCCGCGGCCACCAGCCTTAACGATTTCCGGCTCGATTCCTTTTCCATCATCGCGAATACGAACCCGAAACAGGCGATCCTCGTAGCGGATCTCCGCTTCGATCTGGCCAGCCTGTGCGTGGCGGAAAGCATTTCGCAGCAATTCGCGGGCGATCCGGTACGCCTCGTCCTGGATGATCGGATCCAAAGCTTGCCGCTCCCCTTCTACTGCCACACGGAAGATCACTGGATTCCCGTTCGCGTCATTCCCGTTCGCGGCATTCCCCTCCACGTCCGGGGCGCGAGCCAGCTCTTGACCCGTTGCCGTCAGCAACTGCGCCAAATCGCTGTGAACTGCGGGCTGCGAGCGCAAGTCCTGAATCGCATCCCGGCCTTCGGTGATTGCACCCTCCGTCATGTTGATGGCCTCATCCAGAGTTTGAACCGCCTTTTCGGGACGCCGGGAAAATAGGTTGCGAGCCGCCTGCATTTGGAACAGGGAAGCTTGAAAGCTCTGCAAGAGCGTGTCGTGCAGCTCGCGGGCGATGCGCGTTCGCTCGCCGACGCGCTCTTCCAGGCGCACGTTGAATTCCTGGGCGACCTGACGGAGGCGATAGCGGTACAGCCCCCAGAGCAATGTCAGAAACCCGGCCACGCACGACGCGCGAAACCAGGTGGTCTGGTAAAACGCGGGGGCGATGGAAAAATCGAGCGAGTCGCCGGCCTCGTTCCACACCCCGTTGTTATTCGAAGCCATGACGCGGAAGCGGTAGTTGCGTGGAGGAAGATCCGTATAGGACGCCTTCCGTTCATTGCCGGCGTCCTTCCAATCGGAATCGCGGCCCTCGAGCTTGTATTTGAAACGGTTCTTCTCCGGGGCGACCAGGCTGAGAGCCGTATAGTGGATCTCCAGATCGCGGGTGAGTGCGGGCAGGCGCCACCCGTGGGATGCATCCCAATTGTTGCCGTCCACCTTCACTTCCTCGACGTGCACCGGCGGCGGGAGTTTGTTGAAGGGAAGGTTTCGCGGATCGATGACGCTGACGCCGTCGGCATGCGCAAACCACAATTTTCCATCCGCGGATTTGGCCCCGCTCGGGTTGTAGCCGGTAGGGCTTGCACGGCTCCTGACGCCATCCGAACTGTCGAGAAGCACGCCTTGGATCCCGCGCCTCGAATCTGCGGCCCACGCGTCCAGCTCGGACCGCGAAATACGGACGAGCCCACAGGCCATGTACAGCCAGAACGAATGGTCGTCGTCTTCCATCACCCCGTGGACCGTATCGCACGGCAATCCATTATTGCTGGTCAGCGTGGCAACACGGCCGTCTTTCACCCGGCTTAGCCCACCCTCGGTAGCCGCCCAAAGCGTACCGTCCCCATCGAGCTGAAGGCCGCTGACGTGGCCCTTGCCCAACCCATCGGCGATTGCGTAGGATGCCCGGACCCGACCGTCCTTGAAATATGCCACACCGCCTTGATAAAAGCCCAGCCATAGACCGCCCTGCAGGGAATCATGGAGTACGGCAGAAGCGGAGTCCTTCCGTTCCAGCGTGGCCCAAGAGATCCGTTCGACCACCGTCCCGCCCAACAAATGAAAAAGTCCCTGATCGTGGCTGATCCAGAGATTCCCCGCACTGTCGCCGGCGATGGAACTGAGGTATCCGCCGGGCACGCCGCTTATTGCGTTAAACCGGCCGTTTTCGAGGTAGGCGACCCCTTGAAGTGTGGAGACCCAAATTCGCCCGCGATCGTCCTGAAAGAGGGACTCCACGTCATCATCCGGCAGTCCGCTTGGCTTGCGGTAAATCGTAATCTGCCCGTTTTTCCATCTGTCCAAACCATTGGCGGTGCCAAGCCAAACGCTGCCATCCCTAGCCGCCAGGACAGAGTTGACAACGGCGTTGGATAGACCTTGGCTCGCAGAAGTCGTGGGGACAGCAAAGTCGCGAAAACGGTCGAGGCCATCCAGAGTGGCGACCCAAATATCGCCTTCACGATCCTCAAAAAGAGCCATAACGAAGTCGCCCGAGAGACCGTCAGACCGCGCAAATGCATCCGTCCTTTCCGTATGTACATGCAAGAGTCCCCGTTCCGTGGTTCCGATCCACAGACCGCCATTGCGATCCCGGAGCAGTCTTCTGGACCGGAACTGGCGTCCAACGCCTGGAAGCGGATACTCCTCGACTTTCCCATCAACGAGCTGTTTGACTCCGTCGCGCATGAAGATCAGGAGCACGCCGTTGTCGCCTTCGATCAAGCCCTCCGGCACGTGTGGCGTCGCATACTTTTTCGGAGGATCAGGCCTCCATCGCCACAGCTCGGTCATCCCTGCTGCCCAAAGATTACCCCGGCTATTCTCAAATCTGGGGAACGCCCCGCTGCCAACACTGCCGTCCTCTCCGTCGCATTGGGCGCCGCCATTCCGGATCGCGCAGAGTCTCCCAGTGGGAATCCCGTACGCGCCGGCCCATACCGTTCCTTCACGATCTTCAAGGAGCGTCTGAACGTCCCGTTCCGCAAGTTCCGGGTAGTGAGTCAGCTTGCCGTCCTTCCAACTGGCGAGCCCTTTCTCGGCTCCAATCCATAGACGCCCATCGCGCGCGGTAAGCAGCGTTCGAACGTGGCTGCTGGGGAGATTCTCACCCGCGGGCGCCTGCCATTCGACGAACCGAACGCCATCGAAGCGAACCAGGCCGAACTCCGTGCCGAGCCAGAGATAACCGTCGGGCGTCTGAGCAATCGATGAGATGATGCCTTTGAAAAAGCCGTCGCGGACTGTCCATGCGTGGTGCTCGTATTGATTGACGTCGAGAGATGGATTCAACGCAAAGGCGCATGGACAGCACGCCAGAAGCATGATGGTGGCACAGGCGTTAGCCTGTGTTCCGATCACGGCTTGTCGCTTTCGCTCAGCTCTCTTCACGCAGGCACAATTATCCCGTACCTACACAGTTTGCACCCGATCCAGCCTGCGCGGCACACTTTTCTGCTAACCGGATCGGGTGAAGAATTGTCCCACTTTTGGGTCTATCCCCGACGTTCTGCCGCAGTTACACTATCTTCACGCATGAACTCGAAATGGGTCTTGTCTGTGTTCATCGGCATCTATCTGGGGCTAAGTTGTCCCTTGCACGCGCAGAACGCCGAACTATCCGGCTCGGTCACCGATCCCTCCGGCCTCGCGGTGCCGGGCGCTCGGGTAGTTGTGCAGAGCGCAGACACCGGCGCAACACGCGCAGTTTCCTCCAACCAGCAAGGCGAGTACAGCATCCCAGCTCTCCCTCCCGGCCCTTACAACATCACAGTCGAGGCAAACGGCTTCAAAGCCATCCATCAGAATGGTGTCGTGGTCGAAGTGGACCAAAGGGCACGACTGGATTTCGCTCTGGCCGTCGGCAGCGCTACCGAAACCGTCACTGTGGAAGGGAATGCGCCGCTGCTCAACACCTCGGATGCATCGGTGAGTACCCTGATCGGCAATCAATTCGTGGAAAACCTGCCCTTGAACGGGCGGAGCTTCAGCTCCCTCATCGATCTGGCGCCAGGAGCGGTGCTGACGCCAACCAATTTTCAGGAGCAGGGCCAATTCAGTGTGAATGGCCAGCGGCCGGATGCGAATTACTTCCTGGTGGATGGAGTGAGCGCCAACCTGGGAACCGCCGGTGGTGGCTCCAATTTGGGCCAGAGCGGGGCCGGCCAACTCCCGGCAACCAGTGCATTTGGAGGGACCAGCAACCTTGTGTCGCTCGATGCACTGGAAGAGTTCCGGATTCAGACTTCCACCTTCGCGCCTGAATATGGGCGCACTCCGGGCGCTCAGATATCGGTGGTCACCAAGTCCGGCACGAATGCGTTTCACGGCACTGCGTTCGAGTACTTTCGCAACGATAAGCTGGATGCCAACGATTGGTTCGCCAACCGCAGCGCATTGGCGAGGCCCGAACTGCGGCAGAACGATTTCGGCGGCGTGCTGGGCGGTCCGATCAGGAAGGACAAACTGTTCTTCTTCGGCTCCTACGAGGGACTGAGAGTACGCCAGCCTCAGGTCGCGCAGACTTTCGTGCCGTCTCTAGCCTCCCGCCAGAATGCGCCGGCGCCAGTCCAGCCGCTGCTCAACGCCTTCCCGTTACCGAACGGGCCGAACCTCAGTGGTGGAGCGGCCGCGTTTTCAGCCAGCTATTCCAATCCGTCCACGCTGAATTCTTCCGGCATCCGAATCGATTATCTGCCCTGGAAAAGAGTCACAATTTTGGGAAGGTACAGCGACGCTCCCTCCGAGCTCGATCAGCGTGCGCCCAAGGGTTATGAGCCCAGCAACGTTCAGGATATAAAGTACCGCACGCAGAGCCTGACCGTTGGGAGCAACCAGGTGATTACCCCGCGGTTGACCAATGAGTTCCGTTTCAATTACAGCCGTAGCCGAGCGAACAGCTTTTACACGCTCGACAATTTTGGGGGCGCAGTGCCTCCGCCGAACTCAGCGCTGTTCCCGTCGTTTGCTTCTCCGCAGAACTCCCTCTCTGTTTTTTATGCCGGTTCCGGGCTTGAATTCTTCGCCGGCAAGGCTGGAAACAACTTGGAGCAGCAGTTCAACGTGACTGACAATGTTTCCCTTATCATTGGCGCGCATCAGACGAAGTTCGGGGTTGACTATCGCCGTCTCAGGCCGGAGACCGGATATTTTTCCTATTCCGTGCAATATCTCTTCCTTTCTTTGTCGAATGTTCTGGCCAACGCGCTGCCGGAGGCAGTCACAGAGTCGTACTTCCCGGACCAACTGGTCTTCTCAAACTGGAGCCTGTTTGCCCAGGACACATGGAAGGCTACGCGCACGTTGACGATGACCTATGGCCTGCGGTGGGAGTACAATGCTGCTCCTTCCGCGTCCAACGGCCAGCTTCCGTTTACCGTGACGGGCGTGGATAATCTGGCGACCATGACGCTGGCCCCGCGGGGTACGCCCTTGTGGCATCCGCAAAAAGACGATTTCGCTCCGCGCCTCGGCGTAGCTTGGCAACCGCTCCCGAATCTGGTCCTGCGGGCCGGTGCCGGCATCTTCTACGACCTCGGATACTCCACCGTGGCGAATGGGACGAGCGCATTCCCGTTCGCTCAGGACAATATTATTCTCAATACCTCATTCCCGCTGAGCGCTGCCAATGCCGCGCCGCCTCCTTTTACGACGACTCCCCCAGTTTCGTACCTCGTGGTGGTGGATCCGAATCACGTCTTACCCAGAACGTACGAATGGAATGCGGCGCTGGAAAAAACTTTCGGAAAGGCTGATGTCCTTACGGTCACCTATCTTGGCGCAGCGGGCCGGAAGCTGATGCGGACGGACAATTACAACACGCCGAATCCCAACTTCCAGGGTGAGTTTCAGTTACTGAGGAATGACGCGGACTCCAGCTATCAGGCCTTGCAAGCCCAGTTCCGCCATCGTATGGCGCACGGTCTCCAAACTCTGCTCTCTTACACCTGGGCGCACTCGATTGACGATGCTTCCTACGACACTCTCGCCTTGAATGTGCCTCTGGGCGATTCGCCTTCGGAGCGAGGATCCTCCGACTATGATATTCGGCACACGTTCTCCGGCGCAGTTTCCTACAACATTCCGGCGCCAGGCAGCGGAATCTGGAAGGCGGGCTTCTTGAAGTCAATCCTGGGAAACTGGTCGACGGATTCGATCGTTTACGCTCGCAGCGCCCCGCCTGTGAATGTGGTTACCGGACTCGACCCCTTCGCTGGATACCTGTCAGGAGCCTCCAGCGTGCAGCGTCCGAACCTGGTTTCCGGAGTGCCTCTCTGGATCGCAAATCCGAACGTAGCCGGCGGAAAAGAAATCAATCTAAACGCATTCACGACACCCAGCACTGTATCAGGAGGTGCGGTGCAAGGAGATCTGGGACGAAACGCCCTGCGCGGATTCGGCGCGACGAATGTCGATTTGACGCTGCGGAGGCAGTTCAGACTCCGGGAGCGGCTTGCGCTTCAGGCGCGAGCGGATCTGTTCAACATCTTCAACCACCCCAATTTCGGAAACCCCATCAACTACATGAGTTCTCCTCTCTTCGGGCAATCGACCCAGATGCTGGGAGCCTCGCTCGGCAGCGGCGGCCAGAATGGCGGCCTCAATCCGCTGTATCAAATCGGCGGCCCGCGCTCGGCGCAACTGGCTCTGAAGCTTATATTCTGAGCACGCCGGCGGAGGAGCCTCCGCGGGCTTCTCTCACACGCCAGATTCACGTATCACCAGATTCAGGTCTTGCCTTTCACCCAACAAAGCCCGCAGGGTCTCGCTCTTCTTTAGTGAAAGCGGCCATGCGGCCGCGGTGAAAGCTGCCAAGCGACCTCACGTAGAGTTCGGCTTGGTTGCTCAGGTTGGCCGATCGGCCATTGAACATTAAAGGAGAACATCTGTGTTTTACAAACGATTGGTTTTTGCATGCGTATCGCTACTTACGCTCTTTGTGGCGCTCAGCGCCACTGCTTCCGCGCAAGAGGAATCAACGCCGCGTTATGAAGTCGGCCTGAATTATTCCTGGTTGCACGTGAACTCTGCGAATTACGACTACCAGCGGACGGGAAATGGCGGCTCGGGATATTTCGTGTACAACCTGAACCAGATGGTCGGGCTGGTGGGCGACTTCGGCGGGTATGCCAACACGCGAACGGGAATCAACGACAAGGCGCTCACATATTTGTTCGGACCGCGTTTCACCTGGCGCCATTCGCGTTGGAACCCCTACGTGCAATTCCTGTTCGGCGGCGCATATGCGTGGAGTGGCCCGAACGATAATTCCAACAAACAAA
This sequence comes from Bryobacteraceae bacterium, assembly GCA_050015435.1. Lineage (GTDB taxonomy): Bacteria > Acidobacteriota > Terriglobia > Bryobacterales > Bryobacteraceae > Palsa-187. Next base: position 1,207 of record JBEKBK010000147.1, on the reverse strand, counting down.
ACGCCTTCGCGATGGCTTCCGGCGGCGGTTTGGACTATGTTTTGACCAAACACATTGCCATCAAACCGATTCAGGTGGAATACGTGATGACGCAGTTCGATAGCGCCAGTCTTGGCGGCTCGACGCAGGGCTTCGGCAGCCACCAGAACGACCTTCGTTATTCAGCGGGCGTGGTTTTTCGATTGGGCGAAATCGGCGAAAAGTAACCTTAGCTGATGCGAGCCGGTTGAACCAGGAGCAATTTGAGGCTAACCGTACGAATCGCTCCTTGCTGTGAAGGCGCCGAGGCATCGATCGAGAGAGGATTTATGCACAAATCAAGGCTGCTCGGAGCTATCGTGCTCACGACAGCGCTCGGGACCCTGGCAGGATGTGCGGGCAAGATCAGGTATCCAAGTTATTACGACCTGAACGTCCCCGCACCGCTTTCTGCGCGTAACGGTTCAAAGCCGATACTCGGCCCAGTGGCGGTCCGTCAATTTAGCGCTCCAGGATACCTGAGGGGCGGTCCGATCGCATACCGGCCATCGCCCGAGCAGGTGGACTTCTATGATTATCACCGCTGGGCTGAAGATCCCCGGCGGGCGGCTACCGCGGCAATGGTACAGGATATGCAGGCTCGGGGACTCTTCCGGTCGGTCGATATTTTCGACGGTCGGGGATCTCCGGAATATCTGGTCACCGGAACGCTTGATCACCTTGAGGAGGTTGACCAGGGCACGAATGTCTCGATCGACGTCAGATTGTCGGCACGGTTGATCAACTTGCAAACGGGTGACGTGCTCTGGCAGGACAAGGCGTCGAAATCGACCAAGCTGGATCAGCGATCAATTCCGGCTATCGTCGCCGAAATGTCTCGCGATTTGACGGATGCCATAGACGGCCTAGTTTCGTCTATGCAGGACCGCGTCACTGATGCGTCGGCATCAGCTAGTACCGCGAGCAAAGAGTAGTGGACAGCCACACGTTCAAGGAGAGTTCGTAAATGCCCGACCCAACTGATTCGGTTCAGAAGCATCCGACCCTAGTGCAGCGTTTGAAACAGCTGCTGGTGCCGGTAGCGATATTACTCATGGCCGTCGGGATTGTGTTTTTGATTGCCGGCAACTGGAATACTTGGGCCAGCGAGCGGGCATCGCAGGAAACCGACGACGCCTACACGCGGGCGGACCTGACGCCCCTGAGCACGAAGGTCGCAGGACTGGTG
>JBEKBK010000146.1:0-26392 GCA_050015435.1 Bryobacteraceae bacterium | reverse complement strand
GGCTGCCAAACAGCTTTGTGAACGTCTCCATCGGCTGTCCTCCCTGGATCAAGTCTGGACAACAAGATCATCGGTCAGACGGCCGGTGGAGTCAAAATTTCAAATATTTTTGGCTAGAATTTATTTGACATACTCAAAGGGCCACGAAAGACATGAAGAAGAAAGTTCCTAAATTCAAGAACGAAGACGATGAGCGGAAATTCTGGGCTACCACGGATTCGACGGACTATGTGGATTGGGAATCGGGAAAGCGCAAGAAACTCCTTCAGCTCAAACCAAAAACCGGAAAGTGACTGGGGAATGTCTCACACGCGGAAACAATACCGTGTTCTGCAACTGCTCGGATACGTTTTGCCAGCTCGAGGGAATTTGCGCGTACATGATCGCTGCTCGCCGCCATATCCCTATCAACCAGGTCCATCTTCGCGATTTCCTCGGCGATCGTGCGAAATGCACCGCCAAACCTAACACTCCCTCCCGCGTTGCCGCAGGAGGGAGCTCTTTACTGACAGATTGATTCGAGCAGATGAAACTTAACGGGTCAATCGCATCTCAGGGAGCTCGTGGTCCTGATACTTCCGGTCGTCGAGCGCGTTGTTGGGACTCTGACCCTGCTTCTTCGGCCCCTGCTTCTGTCGGGTCTGTTGTCCTTTCCTCTTCTGGTCCTGCTTATTTTTCGTGTTCATACGTGGAACACTCCTTTCCCTTAATAGATACCACGCCGCCAGACCGAGGAGCGTCGGTTCAGGATATTGGCATGTCGAATTGGATTGACTGGATGACGTTGTTGTTCTGATCCGTCAACGTGAAGTACCCGGAATACGTGCCTGACGGGAAAAACTTCGGGACTAGGAACGGGGGCGCGAACGTCGAGGTCTTCTGGCGGTAGGGTTGTACGGGGCAGGTCTGGCCTATTCCGCCGAACGGTTCGGCCACTAGCGGGCAGCCGTCCCCGTCAGGGAGATGATCGGGAAAGCGCCCTGATTGTAATACATAACGAGCGTGTAGGTCGCGCTTGTGATGTCGTAGGTTTTTAGTCCAGGGTCGTGAACGTCAGGGACACCGGTTCGCCCTTCTTGATGGGATCCGGCGTCAACGTTGCGGAGAGCAGCGTGATGTCGGAGCCAGCCGGCGCGGAATCGCACCAGTATTGCTGCACCGGATTGGAACACGGGTTGTAATTCTGCGCGAAGGCGACCAGCCCCGTTGCGAGCGGCAAAAGAATAGGAATCAATCGAGTCATTTTTGTATGATAGCTTCACCTCGGTTGCCATTCTCGTGACAGCCTTACGCGTTGAATTCTTCCGGGCGCTCGGCCTCTTCCTCCAAGCGATCCGCTTCCGCCGCATAGCGTTTCAGGACCCGAATCGAATTGCCAGTGCTAAAGCCGGCCGCACGCAGACGCCGATAGGCCGAGGCGAGATGCTTCTCTTCGGATAGCAATGCCCCCAAGTCTTTCCCCCGATACTTGCGCGCGAGGAAGCTCTCGATCATCGCAACTTCATCGACGCCCCGAAAGGCATCTTCAGTCGCCTGCTTAGCCACGGCCGGGGCCACGCGCCGCGCCATCAGGTCCCGCAGCACGCGGGTTTTGCCGAGTCCCTCGTTTTCGCGCCTCCAATTCGCAGCGGACGCGGCGAAGCGTTGGTCGTCAAGATAGCCCGCCTGCTTGAGCTGTGCCAAAACCTCGTCGACGTCTTCGTTGCGCTCGGCTCGACGTTTCAATTTCTCGCGCATTTCGGAAATGCTCTGGGCGCGGCTGGAGAGCGTGCGCGCCGCGTAGGCTAACAGCCCGTTTCGGTCAAGAGCCTTGGAAGGTGGACGGCGGCCGGGCACGTTTCCGATTATCGCCCGTATAATAGGTGCACGCGATAATGCCAACCGCCGACGCGCAAACTTCGCGGCCGCCGATACGCGGGATCGTGTGGGGGATCTTCCTCAACGCAAGCATCCCGGTTCTGCTTTACCAGCTTTCGAAGCGCTACCTGTCGCCCTCTGAATTCACCGCCCTGGCGATTGCGACCACATTCCCTCTGGGCAAGAGCGCGTTCGATCTGGTTCGGCGCGGGCAGGTAGATCCGGTCTCGATCCTGGTTCTGGTGGGAATCGTCGCGGATGGCGTGGCCTTATTGCTCGGGGGCAGCCCTCGTCTTCTGCTGATTCGGGAATCCTTTGTTACCGGGGCGTTTGGCGTTGCCTGTTTTATCTCGCTGTTATTGCCGCGTCCCCTCATGTTCTATTTCGGCCGTTATTTCATGGCGGGGAACGATCGGCAGCGGCAGGCGCGATTCAACGCCTCCTGGCAATTGCCGGGGGTGCGTTTTTCTCACCGGCTGATTACCAGCGTTTGGGGAAGCGCATTCGTGGGCGAGCTGATTCTGCGCGTCATATTGATCTACAATGCGTCCCCGGCAACGGTCCTGGTCGTCTCACCAGTCCTGATCGGCACAGTTACTGTCGGCACCATAATCTGGACATTCCGTTACGCGCACCGGGTCCGGGCTCGGACCCTGTCCCAAGTCGATACGGTTACGAGCGCAAGAGCCGTCTGAAGATGAAGTAGACTCGAAGTGGAGGAGTGACGCACATGGAGGACGATAACAAGCTTTCCTTCTTTTTCTTGGGCCTTGGATTGGGTGTGGCCGTAGGAGTTCTCTTCGCCCCCAAATCCGGAACCGAGACGCGGGAATTGCTTCGCAGCAAGGCCGAGGAAGGCGCCGACTACGTAAAACGGCGGGGCGAGGAGCTGGTGGACACGGCTGCTGACGCCGTCGACAAGGGCAAGCAGACGATCCAGCGGCACAAAGAGAATTTGACCGCCGCCGTGGAAGCCGGAAGGCAAGCTTACCGGGAGTCTATTAAGACCGCGCCCACCGATTAAGTAAATGGATCAACAGACTTTGCTGGTTATCATGACGGTGTTCGTGGTGGTCGCGGCGATTGCGCTCGCGATCCAGGCCGGGTTGTTGTTCGGTATGTATCGGGCATCCCGATCCCTGGAGGAGAATGCCCGCCGGCTGGTTCCGAAAGTCGAGGCCCTGGTAGAGAGCTCAAGGTGCGCGGTGGACGACAGCCGTAAGCTGATCGACGAGGTGACCATAAAAACGGGGGAGATCCTCGATTCGACGCGCAAACAACTGGCGCGGATCGATGAGCTGCTCGAAGACGCTTCAGTGCGTGCCCGCGTGCAGTTCGATCGCGCCGAACTGGTTCTGGATGAGGCCATGACTCGCGCCCACGAAACTGTGGCGCTGGTTCACAGCGGCATCATGAAACCCCTGCGCGAGATTCAAGGCGTCGCCGCGGGTGTGCGCTCCGCCATCAACTACCTGATGCGCGGACGTAGACCCGACCCCGCCCATGTGACCGCCGACGAAGAAATGTTCATCTAACCGCTTGCCGCAGATGAACGCTGATAAACGCAGATTAAGACGAATTGTTTTATCCGTGTTTATTGGCGCTCATCTGCGGCTGATAGTTCCTGCCGTGGCCGCGCCTCCGATTGCCGAACTGGCCCGTTCCATTCGCCAAGCGGGCCTGAATCCTGATGAGTGCTATCGAGTCCACGACCTGAGCTTCCAGAAGGAAGACATCCGGATGTACTTGACCGAAGGCTACCTCATCTTCTCCAAGCCGGTCTCAGGCCAGACGCGTTCCGCCCTGTTCACGGCCGAGGTTGAAGGCGGTGATGGCGAAGTGATCGTGCTGCCGCCCTATCGTGGCGAACGGCAGTCACTCGCGTTGTTCACGCAGTCGGCGAATCTGGACGAGCACTTTCGCGCAGCCGTAATTGTGTTTACCGATAATTCGGCGGAAGCCTTGCGCGATCGCATTGAGACAGAAGGCTCCGGGAAAAAGGTCAAAGAGATGGGGGCGCTTCTCGCCGAGCAGTGGACGCCCACGCTGACGAATATCGAGAGCTCGTTCGAAATGCGGATGGTCGGGGATCTGCTCGGCCCCCCGCAGGACGCGGGACTGATGTTTGTCGGGATCAGTGGACGCCAGTTGGGCAACTTCGATCTGCTCTACGACCCCTTTCGGTCCGAACAGATTATGGCTGGCCAGTTGACGGAACGGGACGGGCATCTCACCTACAGTATCTGGACCAGCTTTGCATCCAGGAACACACGAAACCGTCCACCCCGGCGCGCGGACCCGCGCTTCACGCTCGCTAATTTCCGTATCGAAGCGGCGCTCGATTCGGAGCTGCGGATGAAGGCAACTACCCGGATCACGGTGCGGGTTGGCGCGGATCCGGTTCGCGTTTTTCCGTTCAACATAGCGCACGCGATGCATGTCACCGCGGTGCGCATCGACGGAGCGCCGGCCGAACTGTTCTTTCAGGATTCCGTGCGCGCCCGGGCGCTGCGCGGTTATGATAACGACGTTTTTCTGGTGGCGCCCGCGGAACCGCTCGCGGCCCACAGCGAACACGAGTTCGAATTTGAGCACGACGGAGCAGTTATTGTTTCGGCGGGTAACGGCGTGTTTTATGTGGCGGCGCGTTCCACCTGGTATCCACGAAGCGGCGAGGCCTTCGCGAGCTACGATCTTACATTCCGGTATCCCAAACGGTTGACTTTGGTTACCACGGGAGATCTGCTCGAAGATCGCACTGACGGCGACTCGCGCGTCACACACCGGCGCACGCCAGTACCGATCCGTCAGGCTGGATTCAACCTCGGCGAGTACGAGAAAATCTCTGGAACGGCGCCGGGCTACACGATCGAAGTGTACGCCAATCGGTACCTGGCGGCCGCGTTTCAGCCCAAACCGGCGACCCAGCAGCCGCAGATCGGCCAGCGCCCCCCCCCGCGTTACGGACGAAACCTGCCTTCGCCCTCTCAGGCCCCGCCTGAAATAGTGTCCCCTCCCGATCCGCTAGCGCGATTGCAAGCAGTGGCCGCGAGCGTATCGTCTTCCCTTGAGTTTTTTGCCAGCCGCTTCGGTCCGCCCGCGCTCAAGACGCTGACGGTCGCGCCCATCCCGGGAACGTTCGGCCAAGGTTTTCCCGGACTCGTGTATCTATCGACGCTGAGTTATCTCGATCCACGGGAGTTGCCGCCGGAAATGCGTAACGCGCAGCGGGAACTGTTTTTTTCGGATCTGATCGAAGCCCATGAAGTCGCGCACCAGTGGTGGGGCAACGTGGTGACTTCGGATTCCTATCAGGATGATTGGCTACCCGAAGCCCTGTCCAGCTACTCGGCTCTGCTATGGCTCGAAAAAAAGAGGGGGACCAAGGCGATGGAGGGCGTGCTCGACGGTTATCGCGAGCATCTCCTGACCAAGGACGGGCAGGGCCGTACGATTGAGTCGGCCGGGCCGATCGTCTGGGGTACGCGCATCGATTCGCGGGGCATGCCGGATGCATGGCGTTTGATCACGTATGAGAAGGGTGCCTGGATCCTGCACATGCTGCGACGCCGGCTGGGCGACGATCAGTTTCTCAAGATGCTGGCGGAGATGCAGCGGCGCTACGAGTTTCGGTCCGCTTCGACCGAGGATTTTCGAGCGCTGGCCAAAGAGTTCCGGCCGGCCAAGACGAGCGCCGACTCGATCGATGGATTTTTCGATCATTGGGTGTATTCGACCGGGGTGCCGCTGCTGAAGGTTCAGTCCACGATGAAAGTTTCGAGCGCGAAGGGCACTGCCCCAGCCGTGAGGGTTTCGGGCACGCTCACCGCTAGCGGCGTTGACGACGATTTTTCCGTGGAGGTGCCGGTGGAGCTTCAGTTCGCCAAGGGATCTCCGCGGACGATTTGGGTTTCGGCATCCAACGAATCGGTTCCCTTTACGGCGACGGTAAGTCAAATGCCCTTACGTGTAGTAGTTCCATCTAGCGGCGTGCTTTCGGCGAAGAAGTAGCTTTCCGCTTTCAGTTCGCGGCTCTATACGCCTCAGCCGACTGGCTCCAGTCTGTGTATCCGTAAAACCCGAACATTCCGACCATCGAGGGCAGTGCCTTTTCCGCCACGACGCACACCAGCAGCAGGCGAAAGGCATCGGAACCGGCGTTGCACATTGACAAACGTCAATTGACGTTTTACAGTTGGACGATGATCGGGAGCTTTAAACACAAGGGTCTGCGGAACCTGTTTGAACAGGACGACGGCCGCGGAGTGAAGGCCGATCAAGTCGACCGTTTGCGGCTAATCCTTTCGGCGCTCGATCAGACCGGTGACGTGCAGGATATGAACCAGCCGACGTTTCGATTGCACCCATTGAAGGGCAACCGTAAAGGCGTGTGGGCCGTGACGGTAAGGGCCAATTGGCGGGTGACCTTCCGCTTCAAGGGAGGCGACGCCTACGACGTGGATTTTGAAGATTACCATTAGGAGGGACGATGCAATGCCGATGAAAAACCCCGTTCACCCCGGCGTACTTGCCAAGGCTAACCTTGACGAACTTAACCTAAGTGTGGCCGAGGCAGCGAAAGCTATGAAGATCACGCGCCAGCAGCTTCACAACGTGATGCAAGGCAGAAGCGCCGTCTCGCCCGAGATGGCGTTGCGCTTTGAAAAGGCCTTTGGCGGCAGCGCCGACATGTGGCTACGAATGCAGGTGGCGTATGATCTTGCCCAAGTACGAAAGAATCAGGGCAAAATGAATATCCCGCGCCTTGTCGAGCATCCGTCGCTCTAACCGCGGGGGGGATGATCGCTTGTGTCTTCCGATTTCCGCCACGCTTCTACGTCTGACGTCTAGTAGCGGTACGCGACGTGAGCATGGCGAATCAATGGCTTCTCCAAACGCCGCCAAGTGAGAGCCGATAGCGAAATCACGGCAACCAAGGAGCCCAGCGTCACCAACACGGACGACCCGTCGATGAGGCTCGCGTCTTTTCCTAAGACGGCGAAATGAACCAGCTCATTGATTCCCAGGTGGAAAATGTAGACCGCATAGGAAACCGTCCCGAGTTTCATCAGGGGGGGCGCGGAAGCAGGCCTCCATCCGCCCGGGGTTCACCACCGCGAGCATGAGCAGCACAGCGTAGAATGCATCGATCCAGGTAAGGCCGAAATTGTAGAGAAGCTTCTCGTAGTGAGCCAGGGACGCCAATCCACATCCCAATAACAAAAGCGCTCCGTAGAGATATTTGCGATGAGCGGCGAGCCATGCCCAAGCATTCGCGTTGCGACAGGCCAGGGCCGCGAGCACGCCGAATCCTAGAGAGTCGGCGCGGCAGGGGAGCAAGGTATAGGGTCCCACGTACGGATTGCCGGAGGCCGATAAAATCAGTCGAACGGCCGGCGCGCCCAGGATCGCGGCCAACGCCATCCAGGTGATTCCCCGCACATCCAAATTTCGAATCAATACGGGGAGCAATAAATAGAACTGCTCCTCGATGGCCAGCGCGATCCAGTGCGCGCCAAACGTCTGGCGGTGCGCCATGATGAAATTCTGAACGAATAAGGCATAAGACCACGCCGGGATGTCGCGGTTGAATAGCGCCTTCAGAGGAGCGGCGCTCAAAGGCCCGGTGGCATACAGACCGATCAGGAAGGTCGCGATCCAGACAAAGTAAAGCGGAACGATACGAAAAAGGCGGCGGCAGTAAAATGTCCGATAGTAATTTCGGGAATTCTTCGCATCGTACAGGATGCCCCCGATCAGGAATCCGGACAGTACGAAGAACAGATCGACTCCCGTCCAGGTCAGGCGGAACAGAGCCAGTGAATAGGCCCGCCATCCGCCGCCGGCTGCATCGGGAAGCGCATAGGCGATGTAATGCGCGATGACGAACAGCAGAATGGCCAGCCCTCTGAGTCCGTCGAGTTCCGGAATTCTCCCTGCGAAGCGTGCGGTCGAACTCGCGCCTTCAGGCGACACGTTCGGAATCCATAGCAGAAGTTTACATTACTGCTTCGACCGCGCCCGGTGAGACCGGCGATTTCAACAGCGGACACCACTTGCCTACGTGTCTGTGAGGAATGCGGGTTGGGTGAGCGCCCATGACCAGCTTCCGACGCTATGTCGCCTGGAGCTGCAATGGCGAGTTCGCCCGGCAGGTTGGAAGCTGCAACGCTATTTACCCACTCAGCCTGGTGCGACAATAGAGGCAGATTGGTCATCTACGGCATCTATTACGCGGCGGCGCTGGTCGCTGGCGCAGTAGTCGTCAGCTATCTGCTGAGCTGGCCGTTCGCGATTCCGTTTTACGTTCTGGCGGCGTTTTGTTTGTACTTCTTCCGGGATCCGGAGCGGCAAGCACCGGTCGGACCCGTAGCCGTCTCGCCCGCGGACGGAAAAGTAGTGGCCGTCAAGTCGGGGGAGTCTGGAAAGAACCGCATCAGCATCTTCCTGAATGTCTTCGATGTGCACGTGAACCGTACCCCCATCGCCGGCAAGATTGCCTGTGTGACGTACAAGAAGGGTCAGTTCCTGGTCGCAAGTAAAGAAGACGCGAGCCATTCGAACGAGCAGAATATCATCACTGTCGACGGCAAATTCGATGGCCAGACGACGCGCGTGGTTTTCACGCAGATCGCGGGACTGATTGCCCGCCGCATTATTTGTTACAAGCGGCCGGGCGACCTGGTCGAAGCCGGCGAACGCGTGGGATTGATCAAGTTCGGATCGCGCGTCGATGTTTTCCTCGGCCCGGAGTGGGAGGTCGCTGTGCGCGTGGGCGAACGCGTGGCCGCCGGATCGAGCGTGATCGCCCGCTTTCGAGGCGTAGTATGACGCTCAAGGATCGTTTGATCGACCCACGCTCGCCGGATCGCCGTCCGCGCCGGGCGGCGTACGCCCTGCCCACGCTGTTCACGGCGGCCAACGTATTTCTTGGCTTTTACGCGTTGATCGAGGTATTTGTAGGCGTCATGCAGATGGTGCAAAACGCGGGAGGCGCCAACCAACATTTTCGCTTTGCCTCCATCGCGATTGGAGCCGCGGTCTTCTTCGATGGCCTCGACGGACGGATTGCTCGCCTGACGAACACGGTGAGCGATTTCGGACGCGAAATGGATTCGCTTTCCGATGTGATCAGCTTCGGAATCGCGCCCGCCGTGCTCGCGTTCGCCTGGGGTATCCAGTTTGTCGAGCCGGAGATTCTGCATCAATTCGGCTACTTTTTTTCCTTCCTTTACCTACTGTGCGGTGCGATGCGTCTGGCGCGCTTCAACATCCAGAAAAACCCCGTGCCCAAGAATCCCGGACGGCCGGACCGTAAGTATTTCGTCGGACTGCCGATCCCGGCCGCGGCCGGCGCGATCGCAAGCATCGTGTACGCGACCGATGGCAATGTGTTGCGCTGGTGGCCATTTTCGGCGGCATGGATCGTCCTGCTGCTCCTGCTGGCTTTTCTCATGGTCAGTACCTGGCGCTATCCGAGCTTCAAGGACCTGAACCTGGCCCGGCCGCGTTCGCCGCTCACGCTCGTTTTGATCGGTAGTCTCATCTATCTCATCAAGCTGTTCTCGCAACCCGTCCTGCTCGGCATGGCCGCGTGCTACGTGGGAAGCGGGATCGCGATTCGACTGGGCGGTTTACTGCGACGTCGCGTGCGGCCTCATCCCCCACAACCGGAGCATCAAGTTGGCTGACTCGCTGGAACGTCCGATGATGGCGCTGGTCGGTGGAGACACCCTGCTGGCGCGCGACCTGCGTGAGTTGCTCGGCGACGTCGTGCCGTCGCCGCGCGTTCAATTGATCTCGGCCACGGCGGATGGATCTGCCGTGCTGGACCCGGAAGAAGAAGTTGGCGCGGTGTTGATGTTGCCGCTTGCGGCCGAGAGCCTGGAAGGCGCCAAAGTCGCGTTCCTGGCTGGTTCCCCAGCCTCCAGCCGTCGAACCTTGAAGTTGAACCCCGCCGCTGACGGACCCGTGCTGATCGACCTCACGGCGGCGCTTGAGGAGCAGCCGAACGCGCGATTACGCGCGCCCACCGCGGAACCAAAACTCGAGGCCCACCAGGCCGGCTCAATTCACGTGATTGCGAATCCCGCCGCCATCGCATTGACCATGCTGCTGGCCGGTTTGACGGATGCGGCGCCCATTCGGAGGTCACTGGTCCACGTCTTCGAGCCCGCCAGCGAACGGGGCCAGAAGGGGCTCGATGAACTGCACGGGCAGACCACGGCCGTATTGGCGTTTAAGAAGCTAAAGAAGGATGTGTTCGATGCGCAGCTTGCATTCAACGTCCTGGCGCGCTACGGCGAAGAGGCGCTCGAGCCGCTCGAACTGGTCGAGCAGCGGATTGAGCGGCATCTGGCTTCCTTGCTATCGGCCTATCCATCGATCCCGATGCCATCCCTGCGGCTGATTCAGGCGCCCGTTTTTCACGGCCACAGTTTTTCGGTATGGGTCGAGTTTGAAGAGAATCCAGGCGTGGAGGCGTTGTCCAAGGCGCTGGCCGAGGCGGGATTCGACATGCGCCCGGACGAGCCTCCCACCAACGTCGGCGTCGCGGGGCAAAGCGGGCTGAGCATCGGCGGAATCGCGGTCGATCCCAACCAGGCGCGGGCGTGCTGGCTCTGGATGGTTGCCGACAATTTACGGCTGACGGCGGAGAATGCGCTCGCCGTCGCGAAAGAATACTTATGACTGCGGAACGACAAGCCGGCTGGAAAGCCGGCTCGCCGACATGGCCGTCGGGCCCACATCACGTGCTGCTCTCCTGCACCAGAATCGGAAGAGCTCTTATGATTAGCAAGGGTCTAGTGATTGCAATGGTCGGAACGTTGCTTTCCGCTTGCGGCTATCACGTGGCCGGCCAGGGCGATCTGCTGCCCAAGACCATCACGACGATCTGCATTCCCGCGTTCACCAACGCAACCTCTCGCTATAAGCTGACCGACCAACTACCCGAGGCGATTACCCGCGAATTCGCGGCGCGGACGCGGTACAAAATCATCTCCGACCCGAACACGGCGGATGTGGTGCTGAAAGGGTCCGTCAACAACTACGTTTCTTTCACAACCGTGGTCGATGAGGGCACGACCGCCAACCCCGGCACCGGACGCGCGAGCGCCGTGGATTTCAGAGTCTACCTGAACGTAAGCCTGGTGGAGCGCACTACCGGCAAGGTGCTGTTCACCCGGCCGAACTTCGAAGTGCGGGAGCGATATGAGGTCAGCGTCCAGCCCGGCCCGTATTTCGACGAGAGTGACGCCGCGCTCCAGCGCGCCAGCAAGACGGTGGCGCAGCAGTTGGTCGGTGCGATCCTCGACAATTTCTGAGCATGACGCCGGGACAATTCCTCGAACATCTGCGAAAGAAGGCGCCTGCGCCGGCCTATCTCTTCCTTGGGCAGGAACCGTATCAACGGGAGCGCTGCCGCCGCGCGCTCATCGATGCGACGCTCTCCGCGGAGGAACGGGAGAGCGGATTCTCCCGTCACGATCTCGACCAGTCTTCCCTCGCGTCCGCGCTTGACGATGCGAAATCGCTATCCCTATTCGCCTCTCGAAGGGTGGTATGGATCGCGGCGGCGGAGGCGGCCCTGCCGCGAGGAAGAGCCTCAAATGAAGACGAGGGGCCGCCCGCCGGAGATTCCAGTGTGCTCGTTGAGTATTTAAAGGAGCCCACGCCGGACACGGTGCTGGTGATTGAAGCCAGCCGTTATGATTTTGAGGGCGAGGACAAGCCCAAGCTGGAACGCGTCCAGAAGTTCTATTCGGCCGTCCAGGCGCAAGTGGAGTTCAGGTCTTTCTCGCCGGAAGCCGCTCGCGCCACAGCACAGAGTTTGGCGAAACAGGCGGGTGTGCAGATCGGCCTGGCCGAGTTGGCGATCCTGTTGGAGGCCACGGCTGGAAACGTGGCGCGGATCGCGGTGGAGATCGAAAAGCTCCGGTTGTATGCAGGTACCAATCGCAAAGTTACGGCCGACGATATCGCCGCCCTAGTGCCCGATGCGCAGGCGACGACCATCTTTGCTCTGGTAGCCGCGCTAGGCCGGGGCGACCGAGCTCGCGCGCTCCAGATTTTGGACACGCTGGCAAGCGCAGGCGAGTACATGCCGCTGGCGCTGACGTTCCTGGGAACACAGTTCCGGCTGGCGCTGGTGGCGCGGGATGCGGGCTTAAAGAACGCCGGTCAGATTCAGGCGCACTTCAACAAATTGGGTGCGCGCATGTGGCCTGAGAGAGCCCGCCAGATCGAACAGACGGTGCAGGCTTTTCCGAAAGCGAAGCTCGAACAGGCGGTGGTGAAATTGTTCCAAACAGACCGGTCGCTCCGGGACGCTCGTCCGGACGATCGGATCGTGATGGAAGAGATGATCCTGACGCTGACTACTTAGCGGCCAGTTTGCGCAGGCGTAGCGTGAGACGGCTCTTGTAGCGAGCCGCGGTGTTCTTCTTGATCACTCCCCATTTGGCGGAGCGGTCGATCAAGGAGAAGGTCTTGGGCACCAGCGCGGCAGCGGCCGTGGCGTCCTTCGCTTCGAGCAGGCGGCGCATAGCCCGAATCTGGTGGCGCAGGCGCGACCTTCGAACGCGGTTGACATCGGTCCGCCGTTCCGTTACCCGTACGCGCTTCAGCGCTGAAATCGTATTAGCCATGGAAACTACAGGATATCGCACGCCTGGGGGCCCGTCAAATCCGAACTGTCGTTTGTAACGGTACCCCCTTTGACACCGGCGTTTGTCTGATATAAAATCGCCCAATCAGTGTGGTTAGTATCAAACGTGGTCTTTAAAGCAAACAGGGAGTCAATGATGACTAGAACCAAGTCGGTTTCCTTCCTTTTCGCGTGTGTCATCGGCCTTGTGATCTGCGCGCCGCTAGCACATGCCCAGGGCGGTAGTATTGCGGGAGTGGCCAAAGACAGTTCCGGCGCGGTGATGGCCGGTGTAACGGTCCAAGCTGCGAGCCCGGTGTTGATTGAGGGACAACGCACCGTCACAACGGGCGGCGACGGGCGATACGCGATCGTCGACCTCAATCCCGGCAATTACACCGTCACCTTCACCATGCAGGGGTTCGCCACCGTGAAGCAGCAAGTCGCGGTTGCCGTCAACACGACGGTTCCCGTGGACGCGGACATGAAAGTCGGCGCCGTCGGTGAAACCGTAAACGTCGAGGCGAGCGTACAGACGGTCGACATCCAAAACGTCGCCCACCCGACGGATTTGACCCGCGAAGACATCGACGACGTGCCCTCGGCGCGGAACATGCAGTCGATCGGGTCTTACACGCCGGGCGTTCACCTCAATGTGCCGGACTACGGCGGCTCCATGCAAGTTCAGCAGACCTACATGGCTGTGCATGGCGTTCCGTCGCCGCGCGACAGCTATTTGCTGGACGGTATGCTGATCAACACGACGCAAGGCGACGGTCAGATCCAGACCTACGTGGACCAGGAGATTTTCTCGGAGTCCGTTTACCAGCAAAGCAACGTACCGGTCGAAGTTGAGGCTGGAGGCGTGTACACCAACCTGATCCCCAAGGACGGCGGCAACCAGTTCCATGGCGACCTGTTCCTCGGTTGGGTGAACTCCAACTTTGTCGGCACAAACACGACCCAGGCGTTGATCAACCGCGGGCTGGTGGGCCAATCCAAGGTCACCGAGATTCAGGATTTCGACGGGTCCATTGGCGGGCCCATCAAGAAAGATAAGCTGTGGTTCCTGATCACTGGCCGCAAACAGACCAGCAACCTTGAGTCGCCAGGTTCGTTTTATCCAAACGGTTCGCCAGGAATCGAACTCGATCACATTTACGACGGGACGATACGTCTCGCCTATCAGATCAATCCGAAGATGAAGGCGACGCTGATGTGGACCCGTGACTGGAAATACATCGGGGATGACATTGTGTCTGGCGCCGGCGGCTATAATGACACCAACCCCCTGCAGTCCTCGGACTTTCGCAAGCCGGTGATGTATTACATCATGCAGGGCCGGATCACTGCCACGCCTACAGCAAAGCTGATTTTCCAGGGTGGCTGGTCCTTCGATAAGCTTGACTATACGGTGTTGAATCAGCCGGGTGTTCTACAGACTCCCTTTACGCCCTCGTGGTATGCAGGCGTGGAGGAACTGGACACCGTCGCTCTCCTGCGTAGCGTCTCGGATGGATCGAATAGCTGGTATAAATTCGACCGGTATGTCTGGAATGCGACTGGACAGTACGTCACCGGCGCACACCAGATCAAGTTCGGTATCGGAAGCAGCTACGGTCCCGCCTACCAGAACTTCCTTTACAACGGTGATGGATATTCGCAGTTTCACAGTGGAGTGCCATTTCAGTTCATAGCGGAGGACTCGCCTGCCTATGAAAAGTTCTACCTGAACAACGATCTGGGTATTTACGGCCAGGACACCTGGACCATCAAGCGGTTGTCCATCACGGCAGGTATTCGCTGGGAGTACCTGAACAACGATATCAATCCGCAGAGCGCACCGGCGGGCCGATTCGTGCCCGCCCGCAACTTCCCGCTAATCGACTGCAAAAGCAACCCTGGGCTCTCTTGCTTTAAAGATTGGGCGCCTCGGGTCGGCGGCGTGTATGATTTATTTGGCAACCACAAAACCGCCATCAAGGCGGGAATCGGCAAGTACGACACGCCGTTGGTGCAGCAGAACCTGAATAACTTCAATCCGATGTTCTTGACCAGCGAGGCTGTCTACTGGAACGGCGGCACATCGAATTGCTTTGTGAAGAATGGGCCCGCCACGTGTTACCCGACCGGCGGGTTCGCCGCACCAGGTACGCCCAACAGCGCGGTACCGGCTGGCCAACTCGGCGTGAATACGAATCCGGCATTCGGGCAACTCCCTGGCATCAACCTCGATCCGAACTTCCATCGCGAATACGACTGGCAGTACAACCTCGGTGTTCAGCAACAGGTCTGGCGTGGCATCACCGCCAGCTTCACCTGGAACCGCGTGTCGGATTATCAACAGCAACTGCTTTTGAACGAAGCTGTCCCCTCGTCGGCGTGGACGCCCACGACGATTTACAACCCGCTCAACGGCACGCCGATTACGGTCTATAATCTCCAGGCCGCATACAATGGCCTGACTCCGAAGCTGCATTTGACCAACGCTCCGCAGAGCCAGAGAAGCAACTACTACCAGGGATTCGAGACGGCGATCACCGGCCGGCTGCCGCACGGAGCTTTCTTTTTCTTCGGATGGACCCTCGAACACCAAATTGACAAGGAGTGCGACCAGACCGCCGGTTCGAATGACTTAAACGATCCGAATTCGCTGCGTTTCTGCGACTGGTCGGGCGGTTCGAATCAAAGCCTCGGCGCGAACGTTGGGATACCGTTCCGCAGCGACTTCAAGCTTCAGGCCAACATGCCGATTAAGTGGGGTATTGAAGGTAACATTTCGATCCTCTCCGACCCGGTTTACAGCACGAACTACACCAGCTACCAGGGGACTTCATACACGCCTTTGACTCTGTTCTCCGGCGCGCAGGAGGGGTTCAAGGAGATCAACTGGGCAATTTCTTCCAGCACAAAGTATCCAACCAACTGCAACTGTCCCAGTCCGGGTGGCTTAGTGGATCCCGGCATGGTGCAATCATCGGAGACGATTCAGTTGATCGCTCCGGGTAGCCTATTGACGCCCCGTTTGAATCAAGTCGACATCGGCTTCCGCAAACGCTTCCGTATTCGCGAGAAATATACGTTGATGGGTGAAATGCAGATATTCAACCTGTTCAACAGCAGTACGGTAATTACCGAAAGCTACACGCTCGGAAGCTCGATCGCACAGTTCCAATCCGTCTCGGCGGGCGGACTGGGTGGTGGCGCGCCATCGGTCATCGAAAACCCGCGGATGTTCCGGCTCAACTTGCAGTTCAAGTTCTAAGAGCCGACTATTTGACAAAGCAAGGGGGTAGTGATTCGCTACCCCTTTCTTTTTCGGCGGTTACTTGCCGGACGGCTTTTCCGCGCCGTCAATCACGAAAACCTCGATGGACGCGTTCGCGGGTTGCAGCTTTAATCCGAGTTGCGACTGGATCGCCGTAAATAGGTCCGGCAACTTGCTTCCATCGGCGTCCGGCGAAGGACGAAGGCCAATTCCAGCGAATTGAGTCTGGTCCGGCGCCCAGTTCAGGTCGAAGTCAAACTTTCCAGCGAGCCCGGTTTGATCGACCACCGGCCGGTCAAGAACGGTGAGTTGCATCACTTTGGCGAATTCCGGCATCGACGCGTTGACCGCCGGCAAGCGTCCCAATGCGGTAAAGCCCAGCCTGGGAGGATCCGTGGGGTCTTTCTCACTCTTCTTGAGCTTCGGTCCGCTCGGCCCAACCGTCAACGCATACACAGACAGTTCCTTCTGTTCGCGATGAAATGTCAGCTTGAAACCCTCCGCGAGGAGTTTCTGGACCATTAATTCGAATTCCTTGCTGGTCGGGCGCCCCACGCCCCCAGCTTCCGCCACAAGGTCAAACCTGTCAGTAGCCACCCACTCAGGACCGCCAGAGAGAGGCGTCTGGGGTGTGCTGGGCTTGACGATGGCTGATCGAAACGCGAGTGAGTTCTCAGCGGTGGACTGGGCGAACACGAGGCTACAGAGGAGGACGAAAAAGCAAGCAACTCGAAAGCTCATCAGTTTGTCACCATTATTTCAAATGCCGACCCTCTTTCCACGCCCGGCCTGCGATCATCCATCCTGCTGCCGGAATCAGCATCACGGCCCCGGTTCCCATGGCTACCATCCGCACGCTAACGCCCGCATCCACAAGCTTCCCCGCGATCAAGCTGCTCACTGCCAGTGTCAAAGTGGTAAACGCAAACTCGGCCGAGAAGACGCGCCCCCGGAAACGGTCATCCGTCTGCTGCTGCAGGAGCGTAGTGGACGCGGTCCACACCGATGATCCTCCCGCATGCGCGATCCACAGAGTGACCACCGCAACCATGAGCGACCCCGCGTTTCCGAGGGCGAGGTATCCCCCGGCAGCCATGACAAATCCGATCAGAATCATTCCGCGAAGACGCGCTGGATCGAGACCGGCGATGTTTCCTCCCAGGACCGATCCTATGATCGCTCCGATTCCGCGCGACGCGAGCAGAGTGCTCATTCCAAGCGTACCCGCCTGTTGCGCGCTCAGACCGGCTAGTCGAACCGGAAACACGCGCTCGCCAAGCACCGGCAGAATCACCCAATTCGCACCCATCAGCCCTGCCCCGCCCTTCAAGAAGATCGTCGCCAGCAGCTTCGGGTCGCGCGCCACGTAGCGCACTCCCTCCGCGATGGGAGAGAAGTCGAAGAGCCCGCGAAGCGTCAGCGGCGGCAGATTCTCCGCGTGCGGCTCTGCGAAACGCATTCTGCTGATCAGTAGGGCCGAAAGCACGAAGGATAGCGAATTCAGTACAAACACGGTGTTGCGCCCGAAGGCGACGTCCGCCAGTCCGCCCAGTCCGGCTCCAATAGCGAAGTTGATGGACCACGTGGCGGACCCTAACGCATTCGCCACGGGCCTCTGCTCAATCGCCGTGATATTGGGGTAAACCGCACTGCGGGCTGGCTCAAAGAGAGCCCAACACACCGTCTCCAGGAAGAGCAACACGAACAGCAGCCATAGCGCGCCTCGCGATCGAACCAGCATCATCGACAGGACGATGGCGGCGCGCATCCAATCGGCGAAGATCATGACCCGCTTGCGGCTCATGCGGTCATTGATCACACCCGCCACGGGCGAGACGAAGAACTGCGGCAGCACCTGCATCATAAATGCCAGCGAAACAATCTGCGCGCTACCTGTCAGTTCCAGGAGGAAGCTGAAAATGGCGACCGAGTAAAACCAGTCGCCCAGCTCACTTACGATTTGCGCCAGCCAGACCAGCCGGAAATTGCGATTGCCACGCAGCAGATACCAGTACGACGCCAGCTTCACGGGGTGTACAGGCCCATGGCTCGCTTCACTTTGCGCACGGTGTCGTTGGCGACCGGCGAGACACGTTCGGCCCCCTCTTCCAGAACGCGCGCCACGTAGCCGGTTTCATCCATAATGTCGCGATAACGTTTCTGGATCGGCTCCAGCGCTGCCACCACTGCGTCGGCAACCTGTTTCTTCAGGTCGCCGTAACGCATGCCTGTGAAGTGGTCCCGCACGCGGTCGTCGGACCATTCTGTAAAGGCCTGGAAAATCGCCAGCAGGTTGCGGACGCCCGGCCCCATGGTGGAGAAATCAACGGCCGGGTTCGAATCCGTGGTCGCGCGCATGATTTTCTTACGAATCTCGTTGGGAGGGTCCAGGAGACTGATCGCATGGCCGCTTCCGGTCGCGGACTTGCTCATTTTCTTTTCCGGATCATCCAATCCCATGACGCGGGCGCCGACGGTAGGAAGGTGCGTCGCCGGCATGACGAAGGTATCGCCATACAGCGAGTTGAATCGCTGGGCGATGTCGCGCGCCAATTCGAGGTGTTGGGATTGATCGTCACCCACCGGGACGATCGCCGCCTGATAGAGCAGAATGTCAGCGGCCATGAGCACGGGGTATTGCAGCAGGCCGTCGCCAATCGTCTCCTGCGCCTGTGCTTTCATCTTGTACTGGGTCATTCGCTCCAGCCAGCCCACCGGGGTGACGCACGTAAGCATCCAAGCCAGCTCGGCGTGCGCCGGTATGGAGGATTGCACGATTAACGATGAATGCGCCGGATCGATGCCCACCGCCAGCAGCATTCCGGCAAGCTCTTCGATCTTGGCGCGCAACCCCGCGGGGTCTTGATAAAGGGTGATCGCGTGCAGGTCGACAATGCAGTAGATGCTATCGTAGTCGTACTGGATTTTGGCCCAGTTTTTCAAGGCGCCAAGATAGTTTCCGATGTGCGGACTGCCGGTGGGCTGGATGCCGGAGAGAACTCGTGCTTTCATGCGATGTTGGGGGAAAACTCTATCCTAAACGAAGTGCAGATTGAAAAGTGGGTCTACGGCGGTGATTCGCTCGCACGTTTGGAAGGCAGAGTGTTGTTCGTACCGTTCGTGCTGCCGGGCGAGACCGCGCGTATCAACGTGGATCGTGATGTGCACGCCGCTCTGGTGGAGGTGGTCACGCCCTCGGCCGATCGAGTTACTCCGCCGTGCCCGCACTTCACGCGCTGCGGAGGCTGCCACTATCAGCACGCCCCGTACGAGTTTCAGCTCGCACGCAAAGTCGAGATTCTGCGCGAGCAGTTGCGGCGCGTTGGGAAGATCGAGTATTCGGGTGAAATTGAGACGGTGAGCGGCCCGGCCCTGGGTTATCGTAACCGGGCGCAATTTCACATCGCCGACGGGCGAATCGGATATCTCGCGGCACGCTCGCATGACCTGGTCGCCCTACCTGGCGATTGTCCAGTTTCGTCGCCCCGTCTCAACCAGTCTTTGGCGGCTATCCGCGAAGGCCTGGGATCATCACGGTTTCCCCATTTCGTCCATTCCATTGAAGTGTTCACGAACGAGATCGACGTACAGATCAACGCTATCGAAACTGACCGTCCGGTGGCGCGATCCTTTTATGATTGGCTTGGGTCGAAGGTCGCGCTGGACTGCGCGACCTCCTTCGGGACCTTTCGAGTGAGCCCGCGTTCTTTCTTCCAAGTGAACCGGTTCCTGGTCGAAGCGTTAGTCGAGAAGGCTTTGAGCGGGGCCGCTGGAGAAACCGCGTTGGACCTTTACTCGGGCGTCGGGCTCTTTGCCGTGCCGTTGGCTGGCCGGTTCAAAAGCGTGACCGCCGTGGAATCCAGCTCGAGCGCGGCCCGGGATCTGGAGGTCAACGCGGAACGGGCCGGGGTCAACGTGAGCGTGGAAATGGCGCGCGTTGAGGATTACTTGATCAAGCTCGATAAGGCGCCCGATTTCGTGCTCGCGGATCCGCCGCGCGCGGGATTGGGCAAGATCGTGGCCGGTCATCTGGCCCGTCTTGCGCCGGAGCGCTTGACGATCGTGTCCTGCGATCCGGCCACGCTAGCCCGCGATCTCGCCATTCTGCACGGCTATTCGATCGAACGCCTGACTCTGATCGATCTGTTCCCGCACACGTATCATTTGGAAACGGTCGCACACCTTCGGCGCGAATAATCGCTGGAGCTGGCGGCGGGGTAGGAAAAAAATCAGCCTAGCGCGTGGGATCCGCCAGCGGGCCGCGTGACCTTATCCTTTGGCCGGGTTCGCCGCGCCACCGCGCAAATAAGGAAGTGCGCCATAAAGTACGTCGCAGTTGTCGCCGCCGGCACGTAATTCGATTGGTCCATCAGGCCCGTCAATTGTCACGATCAGGGTCCTTTGCCCTCCTGCGGTGGTTTCTGCAACTTCAGCTTTTTGGGACTCCCTGACGACGGTGACAGCTCCATCGCCGTGCGGAGTGATCGGCGCCGTGAAAGCGAGCTTATCGCCAAATGCCCACATCGCCTCGGGTTTTCGGCCTTCCGGTACCTGTGGCATTTGTTCGCTGACGAATAAGTACATATCGCCAAAGTGGACGGACGAAACTTCTTCGATCTTATCCAGAGTCTTTTTGCATAATTTGTAAGTTTCGTTGTAAGATTCGTTATCCGGGAGCACCCCAGCAGATCTGAAGGCTTCATCAAAATTTACATAATCAATTGACACGTCGTTCTCTCCGATCGCGAAAAGTATATCACGAGAACCGCCAACGGCAAGAAACGGAAAACGACGAAGCCTGAAATGGCAAGCAGCCGACGCCGGACCTTTATGCGGATGCGCACATAAACGTGAAGCGCGAGGCCGTCGCCAGAATGGGCGCGCCATTGGACCCGAACCCAGTGGCTCCCCGGCAGCTAAATTCCGACCTAACGAGCCGCTATGTTTACTGGTTCTGTGGAGCTGGCGGAGGGGCTTGAACCCCCGACCCTCTGATTACAAATCAGATGCTCTACCAACTGAGCTACGCCAGCTTATCAGTGAGTTACAGCCTTTTTTGTGCTTCCAGATTCGGACACCTTAGCGGATTCTTTAGCGACCACGATTGGGAATTGACGCATTTCAATCGCGTCCATCGCATCGCGCCTTGCCTGAACCCGGATATGGGAATAGCGCCGAAGCATCGCCGCACTCACGTGTCCCATGATATCAAGCATCGTGCTCTCAGGGACGCCAGCCTCCGCCAACTTGGTGCAGAACGTGTGCCGGAGGTCGTGCAGTCTACAGTCGACGCCCGCGGCCGTCCTGACGCTCTCCCAGGCCGTCTTTAGCGATGTCACTGGCTTGGATGGGTTCCGGATGGCTAGCCGGTTCATGAGTGGGAAAACGTACCAATCCGGTCGGATCGGGCCCACCTTGCTCACGTACCAAGCTGCGTGCTGGTTGAGAACCGCTTTCAGGTTTGAGTTCAGGGGTATCTGGCGCCCCTTCCCGGCCTCCGTCTTTGAGCCACCGATCACGATTTCCTCAGCGCCGCTGAAGTCCACTTGGCCCCAACGGAGGGTACGCGCCTCATCGCTTCGCATTCCTGTCCAGGCGAGAGTGTAAAGAAAGGGATGAATCAGTTTCGATTGGTTGCGGGCCGCGACCTCCATGAGGGCTTGTTCCTCGCTGGGCTCAAGCGCTTTGCCCACGTCGTGGTTTTCCTCGAGTTTCTTTACCCGCGGCCAAAGATATTTCCACGTACGCCCGAGCGCGTTCGCGAGTATCTGGATTTCGAGATTGATCGTTCGGCCGCCGGTATCGGGCTCGGCAAGCCGCTTCTGCATGTAGGCGATGATCTGCTGGTCATCCACTTCTGAAAGCGAAAGCGGTCCGAGGATGCGCGTCAGATGGGCGCCGCGGTTTTTAATCATCGTAATGGAAGATTTTCGATGATTGACTGCGTAGCTATCCGCATACTCCTTCAGCGCCGCCGCTACGGTTCGTATCCTGCGCCCTGGCTTCTCGGTCGGCATGCCGGCATAATTTCGTTCGAGGTCGAGACGCTTCCGCTTTTCAGCCTCAACGGCGATCGTCTTCCGTGTTGACTTGCTGGATTCCTGGATGCGCCGTCCGCCGAAAGTAAAATGGAACCACCAAACAGCGGACTGCTTTTTTTTCCCGGTCTTCTGATCTTTATAAGTAGGGCGATAGACTGACATCACCTTTCCCCGGCATCCAATTCATGCTTAAGCAAATCTCGTTTCAGTTCAGACAACGCTTCGTCTTTATCGTCAACGCCCACTCGCGGAGCTGACGGCGGAAATTCCAACAACTGCTTGCTGCCCTTGCGGAAGCTCCACTTTTTCGACAGGTCGTTGTATACAACGAAGGCGCTGATCTTCTCACCCCTTAAGAGCACAGGATATGCTCGTATAATCCGTGGATTGTTTGTGTCGTATAACGGATCGCCGAGTATCAGATCTTCAATTTCTTTCTTCGTCACTTCCCCCTTCTTTCCTCACGGTGCCGCGGCGCCTTCGGTCCTCTTTCAACTCCTCCCGCGTATCCAGCACACCAAGTTTTCTTGGGCCGTAGGTTACTTCGAGTACGGCTTGACACTCGAAAATTTGAACTTAAATTCAGGTTCGTCCATTGAACCGGCTTCGGTTAAGCTCATTTCGGCCAGGTAGTCCTGGTTGTTATCCCCGAACACACCGCTGAAAATCACCTTATTGCCTACTGATAAGAGGGCCACCTGCTCGTACAATGGCGATCCAGCAGGGATGACCGTTTCGCCAAATGGTAGTGTCTCGATGACAATCCAATCGTAGCCGAGCGGATGCACCCTGAGGATTCCATTACCGCTACCATTCGTCTCCAGTCGTGCAACCGTCCCGATCCAATCAACGGCCGTGCGACTGGTCATGGTCCGGCCTAATTCCGCCATTCTTTCCCGTCGCACGGTGGATTTCTGGAATTCATTGGGTGCGGCATCGTAGCGCCTCTTGCTTCTTTCCAGGACCGAAACGAATTCCGCTTCGATTGCCGCCTGGGTCGATTCTCCTGTATGGGCCGCTGTGCCGACCACCGAAGTTATCGCGTTCGGCGCGTTCGCAGGCATTGGGGCATTTGGCCCCGGGGGTTGTTTCACTACCACATCCTGCGAGGGTGCCGATCCGCTGAACACGATACGCAAAACGTCGTTTACATTCACGGTCTGAATCTCGTTGCCGGTATCCACTCGTACCTGCCGCGCCGTGCCGCCAATGTATGTACCTTGAATGACCCGACCGCTTTTCAGGATGATGGTGTCCGCCGACGCCATACCCATTAGGACCACCAATTCGATTGTGATCGAGAAAAGACGCATAGCTCTCCGCCTGAAAAAAGGTGCCCCTAAAGCAAAGTAATCCATACCCTGATGGGTTGCAAGGGGTATGCGCCCTGGTTTCGGCGCCGCACCCGTTCAGAGGCCCTTCAGCAAATCCCGCAACAGCTTTCGATATGCCGGCGCACCGCTTTGGCCGGCATCAGCCCGCGAGTGCCCTCTGAATCGTCATGTGCCCCACGTGCAACCTACTGCCTATCGCCCGCCAAGATGCCCCCTCAGCGCGGAGCTTCCGCGCGGCTTCCAGTTTGGCGCCTATCAGCAGCCGCTTCCGGCCGAGACGATCCGCGTTCCCTTCTTTGCGTAGTCTGGCGATCGCCGCGGATGCGCGCTCACTTCTCCGAATGCGCTCCTGTTTGGCGATAACCGCGAGAATGGCAATCACAGCATCCCGGAACAGCCCGGTTGAGTCCAGATACTCTTCGGTGTGCGACCTCCATTCAACGCCGTACTCGGTTAGCCGTTGTAGATGCTGAAGGGTCTCAAGGGCACCCTCACGTGAAAAGCGATCCAAGGCCCAAAACAGTATCAGGTCAAACTTTCGGGCCCTGGCATCGGCAAACATCTGCTGAAAATATTTTCGCTTAGATGTTCCCCCGGTTTCATGATCGATATATTCCGCGGCAATCGAGAGCCCTTGCTTTTCGCAGTACTCGCGTAGCTGGATAAGTTGGTTCTTGGTGTCCTGCCGGCCGTCCTTCGTGCTGACTCTGGCATATAGGGCAACGGTCTTGATAGCCGCAATGCGTTTCTTCATGGCAGCTACCATCGTATCATAATGTGCACGCTTTGAGACAGTCAGTTTGGCTCGGAAAGCGGTTATCTTTTCAGCGGTGGACTTGTCGATTTTCATTGATGCTTTCTGATACGACGGCGGCCTCGATGCGCTGCACTTCGACCGCAATCAAATCTGACTTTCCACGCGGATCGTCGTCAAGCCAGAATGAAACCTCATCGCCGCGCTCCACTTCGCCAATCAACCCGCTCTCGTGAAAGAAAAAGTCGCCGGCCTCCGTGGTGATGAACCCGAAAAGCTTCGTCTGGTTCCAATATCGTACACGTCCCTGCATTCAATTCCTCCCCTGCGAGGGCCCGGTAGTTAAGCGGGCCCTCTACGTTGCGCTCGGCCTTTTCGTCGTCCCCGAAAGGAGGTAACGGGACGCCATAGGTGACCGAGTTCGAGCCGCGCGCGGTGACACCCCCCGCTTTCCGAACGGGAAAGACGGCGCCGGCCGAAAATCAAACTTTCAAGCGATGCAGTTCTGAATTGATCTTGTTTAGTTGCTCTGTACAATCGCGTAATTGCTGCTGCGCCGTTGGCTTCCGAATGGTCTCAAGTTCGGTCAGTCTCGTCGAGAGTTCATCTAACCGCTTCTTGCGCACGTCGCGCGCCGCCTGTACTTCGGCGAGCTTCTGGTGCCAGGGCTCAAGTTCCGCGTCAGTTGGAAACTGGGAGCGAGGCCTGAGCGTTTCCGCGGCATCGACGAGCATCTCGATTTCACGGTTTTCCATCTGAATCACTCGCCGCTGGCCTTGCACGATCCCAATGGCGTTCGTTAGTTCGTTGAGGTGGTTCTCGGCCGCGCGGCACTTTCCGTACGCTTCGGCGCGCTGTTTTTCGAGTTGAGAAACAGCGCTTACTTTTTGGTCAGCCAAAAACTTGTCGATGCGTTCTAGCAAAAATACATATTCACCAATGAGCGCATTTCTCTCCTCGGAAACCCGCGCTTCCGATAGTCGTTCGAGCGGTGTCGGCGCCGGTTTGGCGTTCTTCTGGAAGAGGTTCACCTCCGCGAATTGAGCATTTTCAAAAACTTCTGTCATGCGATTCCCCTGGTTGGGTAATAACGGCAGTGGCGAAAAACGATCGGTGGACATTTAATTGCCCTCCACGATGCTGAAGGACAGCGGCGTGATCGTTCCGGCTGGCTGATTCACGGTCAATGTGAGTACGTGTCCGGATGACCAATTGATATTGTTCGTCGGCACAAACGTACCGCTCCAGAAGGACTGAACCGCAGTAGGCAGAGCATCTCGGACAAAGTTCAGTTGCGCGGTCTGACTTTCGTACTCGTTGCAGAGTCCTACGTTGGGAAGACTCAGACCGCCGGAAAGCGTCGCGGCCGTGACGAGTGTTTCGACTGGGGTTCCGTCGACCTTCAGGGTGACTGTAGCGCCTGATAAAGCTGAAAGGCTAAGCCCGATGTTCCAGCACGTGCTCTGCGGAAGCGGTGGCAGCGGAACATTGAAAACGGTTTGGTCGCTCGCATTCATCGTGACGGGGGAACTTTGAGGCAACGCGGTTTGAAACAATCCATTGCTCAAGGTCCAGAAACCCGCGTTCGTCGAGCCGACCAATGCGCACGTTATCACCGCGCCGGCAGGCGTTAAAAAGGCCGCCGGGCCACTTGGTGCGAACTGGCATGTCCCGCCGAGCGGGGGAGAGCCGCCAAAGATCGCGGCGGGTTGTACCTGTGCGCGCGCCACGCCCACAAACAAGCAAGCGATGAGCAGCATCGCAGCTGCTTCCCGGATTGCTCGATATGCCTGTTCGAGCGCGAAATGAAATCTCGTTTTCTCATCCGGCAACGTGTCGATCATCTGAGCACGTTTAACCGCGCGAGCCTCGTCTCGGGTGATGCGAGTTTGCATTTGTTCGTCGCCGTAACGTTGTGTGTCGCGCGCGTGCTGGTGAACGTCCAGACCACTGAGCGGAGGGTTGAATTGGTCGCACGGTTGGTTGCGCAGTCGAGCGTATTCGGATTCAAGCGCGCTGTAGTACGCCTCGCGATCCCACCCGGCGTCTCGGTTGATGTCATCTTCGATATACGCGCTATCTTCCGCGTATGCGGTTGAGGGCGCGTACGCGCGTTTAACCGAGGCCGCGAACCACGGTTGCAGCAACATTTTCCCTTCAGGAGTAACCCCGCGGTAGAACCGCGGGTCGTACTCGATTTTGGATGGATCAATTTTTGCCATTATTCACTCTCCTCTAAAATTCGATTTGTCTCCGCCGGTCCGTTCAGTAATGCGGAGATTACTTGCCACATCAGTCCGTGGCCGGGCTCCTCGGCTTTGACCGCGCGTCGGATGAGATTCGCTTCCGTGCAATTCTCGTCATGCATACATTTCGCAAAAAGATGCGCCATGTTTCGGCCCCGGCGGAGAGGGATGACGTGTTGCGTCCCGTCCGGCATCCATAAAGTGAGTTCGCCTGAATCACCTAATTTCCGTTCGAGCTCGGCAA
>JBEKBK010000145.1:0-16569 GCA_050015435.1 Bryobacteraceae bacterium | reverse complement strand
CCCGCATCTGCTCCCGCTCGTGGGTCACTCGAATCGCCCGCCCATACTCGGCGGCCTCGTTTATCGCAATGAACAAGGAAAACTTCTTGTGCGCGTCACATCCGATAAACTGTTCTATATCGCTGCAGCTCCTTTCAAGCTGAGGGGTTTGTCTTGCACTTTACGACAAACCCCGCTGCAGCGCTGTCATAGGATCATATGGCTCGGTCACACGATATTTTAGGCACCTTGTCGCAGTCAAGAGCCCCTTGCCGGATCATGCTCACGTTGTCCCTGCGACTGTCCGTTAGTAGCCCGCCTCGCCGTTCTCAACGGGTATGTGCGAGGATCGATCCGGCAATGTCCTGCAACGGCAGGATCTTATACACCGCGCCGCGCTTAATCGCCTCGTTCGGCATGCCGAACACCACTGAAGTAGCCTCGTCTTGAGCAAGCGTCACCGCGCCGGCCTGCTTCATTTCGAGCATACCGTTCGCGCCGTCGTCGCCCATTCCGGTCATGATCACGGCCACGGCATTGGGTCCCGCGTAGCGCGCGGCTGACCGGAACAGCACGTCTACCGAGGGACGATGGCGCGAGACCAGCGGCCCATCCTTAATGTCCACGTAATATCGCGCGCCGCTTCGTTTGAGGAGTAGGTGATGGTTACCAGGCGCGATCAATGCCCGCCCGCGCAGAACCGTATCATTAGACTCCGCCTCTTTCACGGAAATGCGGCACAGGCCGTCCAAGCGGTTCGCGAAGGCGCGCGTGAACAGTTCGGGCATGTGCTGCACGATGACGATGCCGGGTGCGTCCGCGGGCATAACCTCCAGGAGTGACCGGAGCGCCTCGGTGCCTCCCGTGGATGCCCCAACCACGACCACTTTCTCCGTCGTTTCGAGCATGGCGGTCTTGGCTCGGGGAAGAATCGCGTCCGCCGTCAGCTTGGGTTGAACGGCTTGGCTGGGCCCTGGCCGGCGCAACCGGGCCACGGCGGCGGCTCTGACGGCCTGGCAGAGCATTACGCTCGACTCTTCCAGGAACTGCTTGCTCCCGAGACGCGGCTTGGCAATAATCTCGACTGCCCCGTATTCCAGAGCTTGCAGCGTACTCTGCGCTCCCTCTTCAGCGAGGCTCGAACAGATGACCACGGGGATCGGGTGCTGCGACATGATCTTCCGCAAGAACGTGAGCCCGTCCATGCGAGGCATCTCGATATCGAGCGTGATCACATCCGGCACTTGTTCGCTGATTCGCTCCGCCGCGACGAACGGATCGCTGGCGGTTCCGATCACCTCAATCAGCGGGTCGCTGGAGAGGATTTCGCTCAAGGTTTGGCGCACGAGTGCGGAGTCGTCCACAATCAGAACGCGGATTTTCTCCGGTGTCATCATTTTGTGTTTTGAGCTCTTCCGCGCAAAGCGTCATCGCCGGCGAGTACTTCGGGAACCCGCCCCGGGGCAAGCCGCTGTACCAGCACTTCGCCGGTTCTGGTATCAAACCGAATGGTGCGGCCCCGAATGCCACCCACGTCGGATGCGATTACGATGAATCCTTCTTCTTCAAGAACCTCCAGCGCGGCCCGGCAATTCAAGGCGCCGATGCTTGGCTTGGCGGCTCTAGCCATACTGATAGGCAAAACGTCCGCCCCTCCGAAGAGCTTGACTTGCAGTTCCCGCCTGGACACCCCCAGCGCGTCAAAGCGCTGTGCCAGGTAACGGATGCTGAAATCAACATAGCGGTGACCCTCCGGAACACCGGTGTTTTCAGGACATCTGGGCAGGACCCCATGGCACAATGCGCCCGCGCCCAGCCGGGCGCTCCAAAACGTGGCACTCACGCAGGATCCGAGAATCGTGCGCAGCACCATGGGCTTGCGAGTCATGTAGAGATGCCCGGGCTGAACGCTGACTCCAGTTAAATTCGGCATCATTCACACTTCTTGTAGACTGACGACCCCACCGCAGCCAGCGGCAATCCCATGTTCTGAAGCGACTCCGAGTGGCCCGCAAAGAAATACCCGCCCGGGACGAGTTGCCGGACGAGTTTTTCCAGAAGCCGAATCTGGGTGGTCCGGTCGAAGTAAATGATGACGTTTCGACAGAAGATGATTTCCGGGCGCACGGATAGGCCGAAATCTGGGTCCATGAAATTTAGCCTTTGAAACTCGACTTTGGTACGCAGCTCGGGAACCACCCGAACCAGATCCGACCCGCGATCGCGGCTGCGCATGAGGTACTTTTTCCGGAGGCTCGGAGCAACCGGGGCCACCGCCTCAGACTTGAAAACGCCCATGCGGGCTTTGGCCAGCACGGCGGTACAGATATCGGTTGCCAGTACGCCGAACCGGAAACCGGGACGGCTTTCCGCATACTCGCTGAGCACCATCGCCAGCGTATAGGGCTCCTCTCCGGTAGAGCATCCCGCACTCCAGACCAGGTACGCTCTATCCGAGCCGCTCCGGCTGTGCAGGTCCGGCAGAGCCTTGGAAACCAGGTATTCAAAATGATCCGGCTCGCGAAAGAAATCGGTTTTATTGGTGGTAACGACATCAATAAGATGGATCAGCTCCTTGTCTCTGTTTTCGCGCGCAAACAAGTAGTTGCAGTATTCCACGTAGGAAGAGAGTCGCAGGCTGGAGATCCGGCGCTTGAGGCGGATCTCGAGCATCGTCTTTTTATCCGGATTCAAATTGATCCCGGACTCCTCCAGGATCAGCGAGCGGAGTCGTTTGAAATCCGCGGCCGAGAGACCGTCGCTTAGCGCAAGCATAATGATTGGGCGGCGCGGGACGAGTTCGAGACCCGCACCGCTCTGGTCAGCCGTTTACTTCAGTCACGGATTTGTTCGGATCGGCGCCGTGGAGCGCCGACAATTCCTCCGCCGAGAAAACCCGGTCGATGTCCAGGATCATGATCAATTGGGCGTCGCGCTTACCCATGCCCTTGATAAAATCGGTCCGGATCTTGGTGCCGATTCTGGGTGGAGGCTGGATATTTTCCGGCTCCAGATCGATCACCTCCTCCACGGAATCGGCCAACGCGCCGATGACGTTCGATTCGCCATCCACCAGCATCTCCACCACCACGATGCAGGTGTTGACCGTCTTCACGGTCTTCGACATTTCGAAGCACAGCCGCAGATCCACCACGGGCACGACGTTGCCGCGCAGGTTGATCACTCCGCTCATGAAGTCCGGCGTGCGGGGGATCTTGGTGATGTTCGTGAAATCGAGCACCTCCCGCACTTTGGCCACGTCCGTGGCGAACACCTCGTCCGCCAATTTGAAAGTCAGGTATTGCCTGGTGTCAGTTATTTCATTAACGCTCATAGTTGGCTCCCTTCGATCACCGCTTAGAAGCGCTCGAATTCCTTATCAAGCGGGTCGGACTCTTTCATCTTGAGAGCGACTCCCGCTTTGCCGGCTGGCTTGTGCGCGGGGCGAGCCGGGGGATGGGCTACCGCCTCCCGGAGCTTTCCCAGCGGAGCGGCGAGCCTGGCGCTAGCCGCATGCGCAGCCGGCGCTTGCCCGGTCTCTCCCGTGCGGAAGAATCCGAGAGCGCTTAGCAGTTGATCCGCCTGGCCGGTGAGCTCCTCGGTGGTCGAGGCCATCTCTTCGGAGGCGGAGGCATTCTGCTGAATCACCTTCTCCAGTTGCTGTAGCGCCTTGTTGATCTGCTCAGCGCCCGTATCCTGCTCCTTGCTGGCCGCGGTGATCTCCTGCACCAGTTCCGCTGTCTTCTGAATGTCGGGCACCAGCTTGTCGAGCATCTCACCGGCTTTCTCCGACGCCTTCACCGTGGTGCCGGAGAGTTCGTTGATTTCGCCGGCTGCCTTTTGACTGCGTTCGGCCAGCTTGCGAACCTCCGCCGCGACGACGGCGAATCCCTTGCCGTGCTCGCCGGCGCGCGCCGCCTCGATGGCCGCATTCAAAGCCAGCAGGTTGGTTTGACGGGCTATCTCTTCGATAATCGAAATCTTGCTGGCAATTTCCTTCATCGCCGAGACTGCTCCCAGCACACACTTTCCGCTCTCCTGCGCATCCGTGGCGGATTTGGTCGCGATCCGGTCGGTCTGCTGCGCGTTATCCGCATTCTGCTTGATATTGGAAACCATTTCTTCCATGGAGGAAGAGGCTTCCTCGGCGGAGGCGGCCTGCGCGCTGGCGCCATTCGACACCTCGACCGAGGCTGTGCTGATCGACTGGCTGGCGGAAGCGACTTCGCTGGCAATCCCGCGGATTTCACTTACGGTACGCGTGAGGCCAGCGACCATGCTGATCAAAGCCTGCATCAGCTTATCCTGGGCGGATCGCTCCCGCACCACCACCGTGAGGTTGCCGTGGGCAATCTCCTCGGCGGCTTGGGTTACATCGTTCATGGCGACGATGAGCGCGTTCAGATTGTTCTTGATGGTGTTGAACTCGCCATGATAGGTGTCGGTGATCTGCGGTGGCATATCGCCCTTGCTGATGCGATCCACATAATTGCCGGCGACATTGAGCGGTGTGATCACCGCATCCAGAATGGCGTTCACCCCGCGCACGATGTTGGCATACGCGCCTTGGAACTGGTCCTGGTTGCCGCGCTCGGTCAACTTTCCTTCCTTCGATGCTTCGGTCAAGCGGGCCAGTTCTTTCTGGAGTGACTGCAGGACCACGCCCACGTTGTTGACTGCCTGCTTCATCTTTTCGTGGTCGCCTTTGTAGGTTTGAACGATCAGCTCGTCGATCTTGCCAGTGGAGATTTGTGCCAGGATGCGGTTGCCCTCGCCGATCGGGAGCAGAATCGCGTCCAGCATGGCGTTCACGCCGCGGACAATATCGCCATAGGCACCCTGGAAATGCTCCGCTTTGCCGCGTTCGGAGAGCTGCCCGTCTTTCGATGCGTCCGTCAACCGGACCAGCTCCTTCTGCAGGCTCTGGAGTACACCAGCCATATTGTTGACGGCCAGTTTCATCTTTTCGTGATCGCCCTTGTAGGTTTGGGTGATCAGCTCATCGATCCGGCCATTGGAAATTTGGTCCAAAATGCGGTTGCCCTCGCCGATGGGCAGCAGAATCGCATCCAGCATGGCGTTCACGCCGGTCACGATGTCGGCATACGCGCCGCGGAACTGGTCAGGCTTGCCACGCTCGGAGAGTTGTCCGTCCTTCGAAGCGTCGGTCAGGCGCAGAAGCTCCTTTTGGAGGCTCTGCATCACCGTTCCCACGTTGTTGACGGCCGCTTTCATCTTCTCGTGGTCGCCCTTGTAGGTTTGGGCGATCAGCTCGTCGATCTTGCCGTTGGAGATTTGGGCCAGAATTCGGTTGCCCTCGCCAATCGGGAGCAGAATCGCGTCCAGCATGGCGTTCACGCCGGTCACGATGTCGGCATACGCGCCGCTGAACTGGTCCGGCTTGCCGCGCTCGGAGAGCTGTCCGTCCTTCGACGCGTCCGTTAGCCGCATCATTTCTTTCTGCAGCGTCTGTATCACTGCGGCCATTTGGTTGACGGCCAGTTTCATCTTTTCGTGGTCGCCCTTGTAGGTGTGGGAGATCAGTTCGTCGATCTTGCCGTTCGAGATTTGGGACAAAATTCGATTGCCCTCGCCGATGGGCAGCAGAATCGCATCCAGCATGGTATTCATGCCTTGGACGATGTCGGCGTACGCTCCTTTGAAGGAATCGGGCTTGCCGCGCTCGGCGAGCCTTCCATCGCGGGAGGCCTCCGTCAGCCGGGCCAGTTCCTTCTGCAAGCCTTGCAGAACCGTGGCGACATTATTGACGGCCTGCTTCATCTTTTCGTGGTCGCCCTGGTAGGTTTGAGTGATCAGCTCATCGATCCGGCCATTCGAGACTTGGGCCAGGACGCGATTGCCCTCCCCGATCGGGACGAGAATGGCATCGAGCATATCGTTGATGCCTTGCACGATCTCGCGGTGAACCCCGTGAAACTGGTCGAGTTTTCCGCGTTCCTCCAGACGCCCTTGGCGAGATGCCTCTACCAATCGTAGGATCTCTTGAGAAACCTGCTTTACCTCCAGGTCTCCCGCCGCTCCCCTGCTACCCCGTCCGGCGCTCTGATCCCGTGCGCCATCGTCCGCGACGGCGGTGCTGCCGTTGCCGGAACTGTTCAGCCTATTCTTACTATTGTCTTTCCGTAACATTCTTCTGATCCCCTTTTCTGTGAATTGAACCGTCATTGCGCGTGGTTATTTTCGATATCGCTCATAGTTTGAGTACCTGTCCCTCGCCAGCTAGTAGCGTTCGAATTCGTTATCCGTGGGGTCGCCGTTTTCTTGCATCTTGAGAAGGACTCCCGACTTGCCGGCCGCCTTCGGAGCGGGGCGGGCAGCGGGATGGGCCACCGCCTCCCGGAGCCTTCCCAACGGAGCACTGGAGGTGTGGGCGGGGGCGGCGTGCCCGGCCGGCGCGTGACCCTTTCCCCCTATACTGAAGAAGCCGAGAGCACTCAGCAGCTGGTCGGCTTGCCCGGTGAGCTCCTCGGTCGTCGAGGCCATCTCTTCGGCCGCCGACGCGTTCTGCTGAATCACCTTTTCCAGTTGCTGCAGCGCCTTGTTGATCTGCTCCGCGCCGGTGTCCTGCTCCTTGCTGGCAGCTGTAATCTCTTGTACCAGCTCCGCCGTCTTCTGGATGTCGGGCACCAGTTTGTCGAGCATCTCGCCGGCTTTTTCCGACGCCTTCAACGTGGCGCCGGAGAGCTGGTTGATTTCACCGGCTGCCTTTTGACTGCGCTCAGCCAGCTTGCGGACCTCCGCGGCCACTACGGCGAAACCCTTCCCGTGCTCGCCGGCGCGAGCCGCCTCGATGGCCGCGTTCAAAGCCAACAGGTTGGTTTGACGGGCTATCTCCTCAATGATGGAGATCTTGCTCGCGATTTCCTTCATGGCCGCGACCGCCCCCGTAACGCTCTTACCGCTCTCCTGCGCATCCTTGGCGGATTTGGTCGCGATCCGGTCGGTCTGCTGCGCGTTATCCGCATTCTGCTTGATATTGGAAACCATTTCTTCCATGGAGGAAGAGGCCTCCTCGGCGGAGGCGGCCTGCGCGCTGGCGCCATTCGACACGTCGACCGAGGACGTATTGATCGCCTGGCTGAAGCTACTTCGCGCGCAATACCGCGGATTTCCGTCACCGTACGCGTGAGGCCAGCCACCATGCTGATCAAAGCTTGCATGAGCTTGTCCTGCGCGGATCGCTCCCGCACTACCACCATGAGGTTGCCATGAGCAATCTCCTCGGCGGCCTGGGTTATATCGTTGGTGGCGCTGATGAGCGTGTTGAGGTTGTTCTTGATGGTGTTGAACTCGCCATGATAAGTGTCGGTGATTTGCGGCGGAATGTCGCCCTTGCTGATGCGATCCACGTAGTCGGCCGCGACGTTTAGGGGCGTGACCACCGCCTCCAGCATGGCGTTGATGCCGGACAGCAATTCCCGCTGCGTGCTCTCGAATCCGGCAATCTTTCCGCGCTCGCTCAATTGGCCGGCGCGGGCGGCCTCCACCAGGCGGAGGATTTCGACATTGAGGCGATCCTCCTCGCTCGCGTTGTGGATGACCTCGACTACGCCGACGACCTCATGGTTCGCATTGAACCTCGGCGCGGCGACAACGCGGACCGGCAACTCCACGCCCTGGATCTTAGGACGCGCTTCGCCGGTCGCGACAGCGCGCGTCCGTACCGCTTGCGCCGCGGCGCACGTTCCGGCGCGGCAGCCAGGGTTATCGAACAGGTCCCAGAACTTGAGGCCGATACACTCCTCCAGAGGTCTGCGGGCGGCCTGTGCGGCGGTTTGATTGAGATTCAGGATGGTGTGATCCCGATCCATGACGACCACCGGCGCGGGGATCAAGTCGAAGACCTCGTCCCGCTTCGCATGGCCGTGTCCCTTGGGTGCCTTCGACTGCGATTGATGGTCGTTCCCGGCACGTTGCACCCGCTTCTTTGGCTTCGTGAGTTTACTCCGCATTGAACTAGGTTTCCTTTCCACATCGCAAGATTTCGGGCGCGCTGGCCGCTTTTGAATCCTGAGCGAACCGCCGCCTTCAGTCGCGCTCGAACTCCTTATCCACCTGGTCGCCGCTCTCTCTCGTCTTGAGTACGACTCCGCTTGGCCCCGCCGGGAGGGTGACGATCCACAAAGTCCGTTCGGCCCGTCGCCAGAGGTCCGGGGCTGGTTGTCGGTTATTTTAGGTGCTATCGATTTTGGCGTCCTTTCGAATCCTGACTGTTTACGCGGTTGCTCCGGGCTTCCGGGCGGCGGCCCTGGGACGAGCCCGAATGGCGCTTTGTACCAGCCGGTACGGATCGAGTATGAGCGCCACCGTCCCGTTGCCGAGGATCGTGGCTCCGGAAACGGTCGGGACATCGCGATAGAACCTGCCCAGATTCTTGATCACGGTCTGGTGATTTCCGAGCACTTCGTCCACGGCCAAACCGTAATGCCCGTCCTCGGTTTCGATCACCATGATCTGCTCGCGTTCCGGTCGCGGCGATTCCATCTCGAAGTACTCGCTGATCCGGATGTAGGGGATGGTTTCGCCGCGGACGGTCGCCAGGCGATTGCCGTGGGCGTTCCGAATGTCCTGTTTCGTCAGCTCGACACATTCCAGACTAGTGGCTAGCGGCAGAATGAAATAGGCGTGGCCGACGCGTACCAGTAGCCCATCGATAATGGCCAGCGTCAAGGGAAGGCGAAGGGTCACGGTCATGCCCTCTCCCGGCTTACTGCCGATATCGATGGACCCGCGCAATGCGTCCACGCTTCGGCGGACGACGTCCATGCCGACGCCCCGGCCCGACACATCGGTGACTTCCCGCGCGGTCGAAAAACCGGGCGCCAGGATCAAAGCGAAAACTTCGGATTCCGAGAGCTGCGCCGAGGGGTCGATCAGCCCTTGCTCGATGGCTCGCCTGCGCACTGCCTGCACGTCCAGACCACGCCCGTCGTCGCTGACGCGGATGAGCACCTGGGCTCCGGAATGAAGGGCGGAAAGGCGAATGGCAGCGGTGCGGGGTTTACCTGCCGCGCGTCGTGCATCCGGGGTCTCGACCCCGTGATCCATGCTGTTGCGGATCAGATGCACCAGCGGATCGTTGAGCTGTTCGATCACCGTCTTATCCAGTTCGGTGTCGGCTCCTTCGATAATCAGGTCCACTTGTTTATGCAGATCGATGCTCAGATCGTGAACCAGGCGGCGGAATCGCTCGAACGTGTTGCGAAGCGGCAACATCCGGATACTCATCGAGTTGTCGCGCAGCTCGGCGGTCAGCCGATCGACCTCCTCGGAGATGGCCAGAATGTCGGGGTCGTCCCGCCGGGCGGAAACCTCGCTCAGGCGGGCCTGCACGGTCACCAGTTCGCCCACCAGGTTTACGAGCTGATCCAGCTTTTCTGCTGATACCCGGATGCTCGACGCGGCGACTGGCGCTTTGGCCTTCGGGACATTGATCGCGGAGCCTGAGTGGCTTGCTTCTGACTCCGGCAACGGGGCCGGCGCGATCTTCAGCTTGCAGTCGTCTACGACGAAGACAAAGACGTCGTCGATCGCGTCCCGCCCGGCCGCCGTTTTCAAGACCATGTCCCAGGCCGCATAACAGCGCTCCGGGTCGAGGTCGCGAAGCGGAGGAATTGCGGAAGAGTCGAGTTGGACCCGGAGCTTCCCTAGTTCCCCCATCTCGCGCAGCAGAAGCAGGGGGTTGGTCCCATTCCTGATAACGTCCGGACCGGGCCGGAAGTGCACGAGCCACTCCACGGATGAGCCAGGCTCGGCGCCGATCGCCTTGGTCCGCGATTCGGGCAGAGTATCTGGGTGAGGTTCAAGCGAGCCGGTCAACTTGCTTAAATCAGCAAGAATCTGCGCGGAGCGGTCCTGATCCGCGGCGCTGAGGCCGTCCGGCGCGTCCAGCATGGTCTTGATCTGATCGCCGGCCGCGAGGGACAAGCGAATCAGATCGGGAGTAGCGGTGAGCTCTCCTTTGCGCAGTTGATCGAAAGCGGCTTCGAGATTATGCGCGAATCCGGCGATATCGTCAAAGCCGAACATCGCGCCTGAGCCTTTGATGGTATGCAGCGCCCGGAATGCCCGCCCCACGATTGCCGGATCGTCACGCTGTTGGTCCAACTCGAGCAGCGCCGACTCCAGTTCAATGAGCAGTTCGCGGGCTTCTTCCTGGAACCCCTGTTTAAACTTGTCGTTCACCCGATCATCCTCTTCACCACCGCCAGCATCTGCTGCTTGGTGAACGGCTTTACGATCCAGCCGGTCGCGCCGGCTGCTTTGCCTTCCTGTTTCTTCGACTCTTGCGATTCCGTAGTGAGCATGATGATCGGTACACCCTTGCACGCCGCATTGGCACGCACGTTCCGGATGAGCCCGATGCCATCCAGATTCGGCATGTTCAGGTCGGTAATCACCAGGTTTACCGAGGCGGTTAGCTTGGTAAGCGCGTCCTTGCCGTCCACAGCTTCAATCACGGTGTAGCCGGCGTCGGTAAGCGTGAAACTGACCATCTGCCGTACGCTGGCGGAGTCGTCGACCGTGAGGATTACCTTGCTCATTCGTCAAGCCTGAAACGAGAAACCCGGCATGTCGTCAAAACCCGCGTCGCGCGCCGCGGCGGCGGCCGCGTTTGAAACCCGCCATACAATTCCAACGCCCCGGCCGGTAGCTTCGCGCGTGGCGGCCCAGAGCAGTTGCAGGATGGTGATATCGATCTCCTCCGTACCCACGAGATCCATTTCCAGACCCTTCCGCGCCGCTAACCATTCGAGCAGAAGCGTTTTGAGCTCCGCTGCGGACGTTAGTGTTACCTGGCCTTCCAGTTTGATCAGACAACGGGATTCATCTTGCTGAAAGGTTACCGGCATTGCACTCACCAACGCTTATCGGCGTTTTTTTTAGCCTTGTCGCCGGAGTAATCGGCAGGAAGATCCTGGTATGGTTTCGAGGGAGCAGGCCTAGACTCGTCCTGGGAATCGTCCGGGCTAACGGGATCAAAAATGCCGGCACAGATTTGGATCGCAGAGTGCTCAGTATCCACACGCACGACTGTACCTATCCCCCAAGACGAGAAGGGCTGCTCAGAATGGTCAGGTAGTTCGACGTCAATCGTCACCACTTCCCCAAGACAAAGCAGGCCGGGACGACTCATGTGCAGTAACATCCCCGAGCTGCTGATATCGGCCGCGACTGCGGCAATCGGTTCGGCGCGTTCCTTCTGGATAACTACCTTGGCGCTGGTTTGGTATCGCGGCTCCTTCCGTCGTTCGGTGTTCTTTGTTTCCATGGGCGTACTCCGTTTGGCCTCCGTCGGGGATTACCCGAAATGAATTGTCCGTCCGTCTCGCCCCTTATCGGCCGGTCACTTCCGGCCATGACCCTAGGGCGATAACTGCCGATATGAAGGCGTGTTCAGTGGACGGCTCGAGCGCGCTCTCACAACGGTTCGCTGTGAAGCGCATTCCCCGGAGCTCGATGATGGGGTAATCCTGGAGCAGGTGATCTCGGATCTGGAAAACTTGAATCAACGCACGGAGCGGGATTTTCTTACGATCGGCGGGAAGCTGATGGAGTTTCTTACCGCGGCACGCCAGGCTTCCGCCGATATGGCTGCTCTCGGTGAACTGATTTCGGGTGGAAACGGGTCCCACGCGTCCCAGGTGCTTACGCGGGTTCTAG
This sequence comes from Bryobacteraceae bacterium, assembly GCA_050015435.1. GTDB lineage: Bacteria > Acidobacteriota > Terriglobia > Bryobacterales > Bryobacteraceae > Palsa-187. The sequence goes on along the minus strand of JBEKBK010000145.1, from coordinate 4,905 downwards.
AACAATCCAGGCAGGCGGAGGCGCGGTCCGAGACCGGCAACCAGGTGCTGGCCGGCGTGTGCGAATCCACCGGCGAGATTGGGAGAAAACTGCGCGGATTCCGCCGCACAGTTTCGGTTTTCCGCGTCCTGGGGTCTCTAACTCGCGTCGAAACGGCGAGACTCGATCATGCGGGCGCCGAATTCGCCAGTCTCGCCGAGGATGTGCACGCGCTCACGCAGCGCATCGAATCAAGCGGCCAGGGGATTTTGGACGCGTCCACCACGCTCCACGTCAGTATGCAAGCCGCCCTGGACAAGATCACGGACCTTCGCGCCAGCGAACTGAAAGAGTTGCCAGCATTGATCGCCGATGTAATGGCCAGTCTGGAGACCCTTCGAGATCGGCGGCAGCGGGCCAATGAGGTCTCCCTCCGTCAGGTTGACGAGTATGCGAAGGTGTCCGCGGCGATCGAGGACTTGATTACCGCGCTTCAATTCCACGACATTACGCGGCAGCAGATCGAGCACGTGGCGGAGGCTTTGAGGCGGATTCGCTCCGAGCGCCAGGACGCAACCCGCAAATTGGATGCGCGGGCGGTGCTGAAATTACAAAGCTCCCAATTGTCTAACGCGGAACAGGTGTTTGCATCTTCCGTGGACCGCATCGGGCGAGACCTAGGTAGCATTGCCGAACGCGTGCGTGGCATGGCCGACGCGAGCCAAACACTGCAGGGTTCCTCGGCCAATGAGCACGAATCTTTCTTTCTTCAAATCGAAGGCCGTCTGACCGCGATCTTGAGAATTGCCGGCGCTTGCGCCCAGGCGGAGTCGGAAACCGGGGCTACGCTGGCCGGACTCGAAGAAACGGTAACGCGGATGCGGGAGTCGGTTGGCGACGTTCGTCAAATCGAGACGCGCATCCGCCGCATCGCCATCAACGCCATGATCCGGGTACTGGAGATCGGCGCTGCAGGGAATGCGCTGAACGTAATTGCGGAAACCATGCAAAATCTGGCGCGCGATTCGAGCAAGATTACCGCCGAGGTCGCTGGCGCGTTGGATGCGATCACCGGTGCAGCCAATCGTTTGTCCGGCGCCTTGGGCTGGGCGCCGGACAATGAGCGCTCCGCTACGGACACCCTTCTTTCGGAAATGCGGGACGCGATCTCAGAAGTGCATTCCTCCAACGAGAACAGTTTCAGGCGGCTGCATCAGATTACGGCTCTCAGTTCACGCCTGATGGAGGAGATTCATTCGGCCCGCGCTGGTTTTTCCGCCGGAACGGTCTTCGCCGAAACCATCGGCCGCGCGCGCCGCGCACTTGCGGAGCTTGGCGGGCGAGCCGGGCTGGCTGGAGAAGATATTGAAGAACCTGCCCAACATCACGTCGACGATCTCGCCGTGCATTACACCATGGACTCCGAGCGCGAGGTTCACGCGACTTTGATCAACGGTTCAGCTACAAGCCCGACCTCGCCGCCCGTCACGTCCACGGTAGCTGACGGCGTGGACGAGCTAGGAGACAACGTGGAGCTCTTCTAGAGGACCGTCCCCTGGTGGGGCTGGAAGTCCGGCGGCGAGCCGGCTGTCGTGCCGGCTTGTCTTCGTGCGGCGAGAAGCCGGTCGGAAGACTGGCGATTGGTTTAGCGCTCGGCTCCGACATTGAGTGATTTCGAAATGGCTGGGACGCGCACCAGTGGCCTGTCGCAGGGACAACGTGAGCATGATCCAGCAAGCGGTTCTTGACCGCGGCAAGCTGCCTGATATCGTGTGACCGAGCCATGTGGGCCGATAATCATGTCGGCCCCACGGGCAGCGCGGGCTCATTGATTGCGCGGATGAGTCGATGAGGTTATTGGCAATTATCTTCAATCCAGGAACCGCTTCGATGGCCGGGCTAATCAAGAATATGATCGACACGATTATCAAGCAAACGATCGGGTAATCCGACAATCGAGTCGACAACCAGAACAAAACTCATTCTCAGGGGCTTAGATCCCAACCGCTTCGATCGCATGTCGCCGGATGACCCCGCCATCGCCAGCCGCAGGCCGCGATCTTCTTTGCCTCCACCAGATATGACCCGGCGGAACTCAGCCGGCAGGTGCAAGCGGCCTTTCCGGCAGCCTGCGTGGCCGACTGCTCAACCGCGGGCGAAATCGCGGGCGGCAAGATGTTGAACGAATCGGTCGCGGCCATGTTTCTGGATGAAGAAATCGTCGGTCGAACGGGTTTCGCGGTCGTGGAAATCTCCGCGACCAAGTAGACGTCAGGGATGCATTCTTCAAGATGGAACAACGCCTGCCTATTCCTGTCTCGCCGCTGAACATCGAAAAGTATGTAGGCCTCGTCCTGGTGGATGGTTTGAGTGGCGCAGAGAAAAAACTGATGGATAAGATCGGGGACTGGACCGATGTTTTTTTCGTCGGCGGATCCGGGGGGGAAGATCTGAAATTCCAGAGTACGCACGCGATGTGCGATCGAAGGCCTATACCGATGCAGCGGTTCTCTCCTTCTGGAAACAAAAAGAGGCTTCGGCATCGTCAACACTTCAAAGCCTCCAGTCAACCGGTAAAGGGCTCGTGGCTACCAAGGGCCCAGGAACGCGGCATCGTGTTCCACTGCCAAATCAAACATGGAATGGAACTTGAAATTTTGGAGGCCACCGACATCGTGGCCCGCACCACCGAGGCCATCGAGACTCGAAAGGCGGCGAAGCAATGTGACCGGTACGGCGAAATCTTTGCCGGTATTCCAACGGCGGGCTTCAGTACCTACGGCGAGGCCTACCTCGGTCACATCAAGCAGACCTCTACCATACTTGTATTCCGTCAGGTGTCCGGTCCCTTACCTGCCTAATCCCAGGAAAATCCTTACGACCTGACCTTACCCCTCCCTTTGCCGTACAGATAGGACCTCCGACTGCCGATCTAATGCCTAACCCCAGGCATAAGTGATAGGAGAATCCGTCGAATGGTACCAGTGATCGGCATAGTCGTCGTTTTGGGCTGTATTGCCGGCGGCTACCTTATGGAAAAGGGTAACTTGCTGGTGCTCATGCAGCCGTCCGAGCTGATCATTATTGGTGGCGCCGCGCTGGGGACTGTGCTGATCGGAAATCCAATCCACGTCTTGAAAGGGATCCTCGCCGGCATTCTTCAAGTCTTCAAAGGCAGTCGTTACACCGCCGGCGTCTATCTCGATACCTTGAAGTTCCTGAACGACGTCTTCAACACGGCCCGCAAGAACGGCGTGGCGGCGCTCGAACAGGACTTGGACGAACCGGACAAAAGCGCTCTGTTCAAACGCCATCCCACTTTCTATAAAGACAAAGAAGCGATGCATTTCTTCTGCGATACAATGCGAACGGTCGTCACCGGCGGCGTAGAAACGCATGACCTGGACCAGATTATGGAAACGGATCTGGAAGTCCTGCACCGGCAAGGCCGGAATCCGGCCGCCGCGCTGACGACCATGGCAGACAGCCTTCCAGGACTGGGGATTGTCGCAGCCGTCTTGGGCGTGGTCATCACGATGGGCTCTTTGGGCGGACCTCCGGAGGAAATCGGGCATAAAGTAGCCGCCGCCCTGGTGGGAACATTTCTCGGCATCCTGCTGTGTTATGGCTTTCTGGGGCCCGTGGCCGCCCACATTAAAAAGCACGCGGACGCCGAAGGAGAATACTTCTTGTGTCTCCGCATGGGTCTGTTGGCGAACATGAAGGGGCTGTCTCCCATGCTCGCGCTCGAAGCCGCGCGCCGCGCCATCCCGCATTACTTGCGTCCGACGTTTCAGGAAATGGACAAGGCGTGCCGCAAATCGCCTGAGAAGGCGGTGGAGGAGGCTGCGGCTTGAGCTCCAAGTTGAATCCGGCCCCCATCATCATCGTGCGCAAGCACGCGGGAGATCACGATGAAGGGCACGGGGGCGCGTGGAAGGTCGCTTACGCGGACTTCGTCACCGCGATGATGGCATTGTTCATTGTTCTGTGGCTGTTGAGCGCCAGCGAAAGAGTGCAAAAGGCCGTGGGCGGATACTTCCACGACCCCACGGGAAAGGGCCGCCAAACCGGAACCACGAACGCCGGTGCCGGGGAAACCCTCACGTTGAATCGCGACGACCTGGCGCGCCTTAAAGAGAAACTCGAACAGGTACTGCGGCAGATTCCGGCGTTCCAGAACATGGAGAACCAAATCAGGATCACCATCACCACCGAGGGCCTCCGAGTGGATCTGATCGAGACACAACACGGGCTGTTCTTTGACACCGGCAACCCAAAGCCATCGGTGGCTGGGGTCGAGCTCTTGAAGGTTCTGGCGGACCAGTTGACGAAGCTTCCGAACAAAGTAGCGATCGAAGGACACACGGACTCCACACCGTACGGCCGCGCGGATTACTCGAATTGGGAACTTTCGGCCGATCGTGCCAACGCAGCCCGTAGGATTCTGGTCGAATCCGGCCTGGACGCGGGGCGCATCAGCCAGGTGCGCGGTTTCGCGGACCAGCGCTTGCTCCATAAGGACGATCCCGCCAGTCCGTCGAACCGGCGAATTTCGATTATCGTTCGCAACGTGGGCCTCGACCAGCAGGAAGAAGCGGTGGCCGAGGGTAAACCCACCCCCGACGATCCGCCGAGCCAATCCGCCCCACCTGTTGCTGCGCCGGCGCCGGCACATTAAAGCGCAAAGCGTGCGGCGCGCACCTCCAAGCGGGTCAGGAACCGTTTCGCGCCGCACTCCGTTTTGCGCGAGTTCCTCAGAAGCGCAAAGGGTGCGGCGCCACCTCCAAGCGGGTCAGGAACCGTTTCGCGCCGCACTCCGTTTTGCGCGAGTTCCTCAAAAGCAAAGGAACCGCGTGGCGGTCCCGTCCGGGGAGGAACTTGGCATTCAGGCCGATCCTGCGGCATTCTGCATGTATCAGCGGC
>JBEKBK010000144.1:0-16579 GCA_050015435.1 Bryobacteraceae bacterium | reverse complement strand
CCGAGGAACGTGGCGATGTTGTCCGGCTTTACTGTATGAATCGCCGTGCGCGCCAGGTTTTCATAGATCGCCTGCAGATCCGTCTGTTTGCGGAAGACGATGTCGGTGGCGTATTCGCACTGGTCCACGCTCCAGTGGTATCCGGTGGCGAAGTCGCGATAGATCGGGCAGCAGCGCTACCGTGGCTCTTCGCCGAAGGCATTCTTCTCCCGGCCTTGCGTTTCACGCCGCGACCTGTCATATTTGAGGCACCTCGATCCTAGAGCCTCGTCGCATCCGAAAGCGCAGGGCGCTCCTCTTCCTTCCAGGCAGGACCAGCTCATGAAAGATCAAAGTGCGCGTTGTGTCATCAACAATGAGGTCATGGCGCTTTGCGCCATAGGCAGGCTTCGGGATGCCCCGCTTCGTGAACACCTGGATAACCGCGACGACTTGCGGGGTCTAAGGGAGCGTCGCTATTCACCAAATCTTAAAGTATTCGTCTACACGCCACACCAAAGCAAACTTTCCCACCTCTATGCCCTAGCCTCTACTGGAACTCGCTTTGGGCTATGCGGGCGCCCCATTGACGACACAGTTCCGGCGAGACAGACTACGCAACTCCGCGGCCGTATGTGCCTGGGATGCCAGAGGGAAGCTAAGGAAATATTCTCGCGCAAGACCGAACTCCAAACTGTGGCTATGAAACCCTTGCATCGGGGTTTTGCGTAAACTGCGAGCACGACCCCTCTACAATAACTTTGGAGTACGGATTATGTTATGCGACGAACGGGAACGGCTCTTAGGAGAGTATCGAGCAGCTGTGGAGGACGCTACCGTTGCCGCGCTTCGTGTGGTGGCGTGGGAGTTGAATGGTGGCGACTTCAGCTACATGCAGCAGCGGATACAGGATTCTATAGCGGCCGGCGCCAAGGCTGGCGTGGACCTGCGAGAACACATGGGCTGGCACCGTTGTGGGACGCACTCAGCCTGGTCTTCGCTGCTTCTGTGGCACAGCCCGCCCACTCAGACGACAGTACAGAATGGGTTGGCAGGTTCTGTGCAGTCGCAGACTGCCGGGGCTTAGTGCCCGTTGAATCACGCCCGCTGCTCTTGCGCCGCACAGCAATATACTCGGCTGCCAGAGCTCTCCTTTAGCAATCTCAATTACCGGCCGCCATCCATAACGCGGATGCGCTCAACCGGCGTTACGAGATCAGCCGCCAGACAGGCTACAAGTGGTTGGAGCGCTATGAACAAGAAGGCGAGCCCGGGCTGGAAGAACACAGTCGGGCTCCGCTGAATCATCCGCAAGCCATGCCCGCTCGGGTGCGGGAAGCGCTCGTGGGCTTGCGGAGCCAGCATCCGAGCTGGGGACCACGAAAGCTGCGCGCCTACCTGCAACGCGAGTCACCCAAAATCGTGTGGCCCGCAACGAGCAGCATCGGAGACCTGCTGCGTCGGGAAGGGTTGGCCCATCCACGGCGGAGACGGAAGCGGACACCGCCGTACACGGAGCCGTTGAAGCATGCCGAAGCCCCGAATCAGGTTTGGTGTGCAGATTTCAAAGGATGGTTTCTCACCCAAGACGGAGTGCGTTGCGATCCCTTGACCATTACGGATGCCAGTAGCCGATACTTGGTGCGCTGCTGCGCGGTGAAGAAGACGGATGGGGAACATGTGTGGGCTGTATTCGAGGCTGCCTTTCGCGAGTTTGGGCTGCCGGAAGCGATTCGCACTGACAACGGACCTCCGTTTGCCAGTAGGGCGCCCGCGGGACTGAGCCAGCTATCCATGTTGTGGTTGAGACTGGGAATTCGACATGAGCGCATCGAGCCGGGCAAACCGCAGCAGAACGGCCGTCACGAGCGCATGCATCAAACCCTGAAACAGGAAACGGCGAGTCCTCCGGAGCGGAATCGACGGCAGCAGCAGATGGCATTTCTACGTTTCCAAGAAGAGTACAACCAGGTACGGCCGCACGAAGCTCTGGAGTATGCGACACCCGCATCGCGCTACGTAGGTTCGGAGCGGCGCTATCCCGCGAAACTACCGGGGTTGGAATATCCCGAGGGAGCGCAATTGCGTCGGGTGTCCCACCACGGCGATGTGAAGCTGGACGGCGTGCAGATGTTCGTCAGTTCGTTGTTGGCCTGGGAGGTGGTAGGGCTGTTGGAAGTCGAACAGAATCCTAATTGGCTGGAAGTCTACTATGGCCCGCTCATGATCGGATGGATGGACCTGAGGAAATTGACGCTCCTGCCGGTCGGCTCTAAGAGTCAGCCGCGATTCATGAGGAAAAACACATCTTTTTGAAATGGGGGCTCTGCCCCCATGTCCCCCTGGGATTTTTCGCTTTCGCGCCAGGATTTCTGGGCCGCAAGAGCGAGACCGGCTCACTCTTGCGGAATCCCGGCCCCTGAATCGGCGCTCGGGTTCCATCCCTGGAGAGCCCTACCCTCCGTTCAGGTGGGTCCATTTTACCAAGTGATTTCGGAGTTCCCAACACCTCGAAAGTGTGTTTCAATGATCAGACAGACGCTTCGTCTTGGCGCAAAAACTGTCAAGGATGTTGCCGGTCTAAAGTGTCAACGATGTTCCCGGCCGGACAGTCAACTTTGTCCCCGGCCGGTCAGCAGGAAGACCTCCGGTCCCGACTGTGGCGGCACCCGGCGCAGGATACCGCTCCTGGGGCCGAAACGCCCTCAAGGTCGGACTTTCGCGGAATTACGGATCTGTGCCGAGCAGGCAGTACCGAACTGCCAAGATCCGTCATGCTCGCCCGATCCATCCACGGTGCGCCGATGGGCGTAGGCGAGCTTGAAATTGGCAGTCTGGGCTTCCGTTATTGAGTACCGAGTCAGGTCGCCTACGTGTGAGCGCCTATGTGTCAGAATACTCCCACGGCGTCTGTATTTCCTGCTAGCATGACGGACGCGCGATGGCATTCCATCAGTGAGGGAACAACATGCAGAGAACACTTTTGAAGATCGATATTTGCGTCGGAGTCCTGCTGCTGGGTGCTGGCCTCCTGGTAGCGGCGAGCGTGGAGCCGAACCATCCTACGGGCAGTAATGGGCTCTTTCTGGTCGATAAACTCGCCGCACATCTCCGGTTTTTCGACCCGGTGACGTTCCATGAGCAGTCTAGCATCGAGGTCGCGGCGAACCCGCACGACTTTGTTTTTTCGGCGATCACCGGCTAGCGTATGTCACGATTTACGGGGATGGGGTCTACGGCAAGAACCCCAACCCTGGACATCAGATTGACATCGTAGATCTGGCGGCCCACAAGCTCGTGGGCGCCATCGACGTCGCTCCTTACCGGGCTCCGCACGGTATCCAAATCGATCGCGGCGGGACCTTGTATGTTACCTGCGATTTGGATCGGAAACTGCTCGTCATCGATCCAAAGACCCGCGTCATCAAGGATGCCATCGACACGGAGGGCACGGGTCACTGGATCGCACTGCTGCCGGACGCAAGCAAGCTGTACGTCGCCAACAAGGACGACAAACCATTCATTAGCGTCATTGACCTGAAGACCCGCAAGATGAAAGGCAAGGTGCCCGCGCCCCATGGCACTCAGGGTATCGCGGCTTCGCCGAAAGGGAAACTGGTGGTTGCGATGGACTTCGCCGAGCCGGTACTGATGGTGATCGATCCCGCCACGGATGCAGTCACGGACCGGATTCCGCTCAAGAATCAGACCAAGGGAGGCTTCAAGGTGTACTTCTCGCCGGATGGCCGCCGGCTCCTCACGATGAATACGGCTGAGAAGTTGGCCAACGTATTCGATACTGCAAACTTACGCGGAGACCAGAAGGTGCTCCCGACCGGCAAGGATCCGATGGGCTTTGCTTTTTCAGCGGACGGCAAAACGGTGCTGGTGGCAAATCACGGTGACGGGAGCGTTTCCGTTATTGACCTTCAGAAGATGGAGGTCGTGAACAACTTTCATGCCGGAACGGGGATTGAGACGCTTTCCTATTATTGATATCGAGCCGAACGGGATCGAGCCGAACGGGGTTGACATCGAAAACACCCGAATATAACATTCAAAATCACTGGAGGTTCATATGAGCCGCGGGTTTCTGATTTCCGTTGGCGCTCTTGTAACGGTTCTGTCCCTGGCGCCGTTACGCGTCGCCGGCCAAACCCCGACCGAGGCCAAAGCATCTAGCAAGGCGTGGACCCCGTCCCTGACACCCGATGGTCAACCAGACTTACAAGGTGTGTGGCTCGACAGCAGCGCAACTCCCCTGGAACGCCCCAAGGCCCTCGATGGGCGGCAATTTCTGACGGACGCTGAAGTTGCTGAGCTGAAACAGCGGGCAGATCGAATCTTCAAGACGGGGGATAGCGACGCTGCCAACGGGGATAATGTTTTCCTGGCGGCCTTGGCAAATCCCAAACAATTCAAGAACAACGCGACCGGCGGTGCCGAATATATGATCGATAGAATATTCGATAACCCAACGTCGCTCATTGTGGATCCGCCGGATGGGAAGATCCCGCCGATAACGCCAGCCGCGCAGAAGAGGCGGTCCCCGGAGGCATTGGCATTGTTGGCCGGGACACGTCCGCCGGCGCGCGTGCAGGACGTCAATAGTGCGATCCGTTGCATCACGCCGGGCGTGCCGAGGCTGGGCGCTGGACACCCTGCTCAGCCAGCGCGAGAAACTCAACGCCCGGCTGCAGTCCGTGCTCGATCAGCACACCGGGTCGTGGGGCGTCAAGGTAACGATGGTCGAGGTCAAACAAGTGGACTTGCCGGAACAGATGATCCGCGCCATTGCTCGCCAAGCTGAGGCCGAGCGCGAGCGCCGGGCCAAGATCATTCACGCCGAGGGGGAAGCGGCCGCTGCGGGGAACCTGGAAAAGGCTGCCGAAATTATGGCGCGGCAGCCGGGGGCCATCCAACTCCGCTACCTCCAAACCCTCGTTGAGATCGGCTCCGAAAAGAACACAACGGTTGTGTTCCCCCTGCCAATGGATCTCCTGTCGTCATTAGGGCAAGTGCTGAAGAAACTCGCGGGTTCAGAGCAGGGTGGGGCAGTTTAGACAGCTTCGGGGCTGGACATGACGCCGCGCAGGAGTGCGAGGGCGGTCCAGTATTGGACACGCTTTTTCCGTTTACCGCTGGAATCGGGAACTACAAGCTTGGCGGGTGAGCTGGCTTATGTCCGAGGAAAGAGTAACCGTCGCCGTTCCGCTTGCGCCGCTGAAGGACCCCGTTCCTCCCATGATCGTGCCGGGGCCCGAGCATACTCGACGAAGCAGGCATTGACGCCGCTTCCGTTGCTGCTGAGCATAGAGTTAGGTGAAGGAAATGTCCGCGTAGCCTTGGAGGTCGGAGTAGAGGTAGCCAAACATCTGGGTACCTTGCCCAGGAGTGCGTCACCCTCGGAACCTATGAGGGGATCCGGCCTTCCACGCTCGCGCGAACGGCACGGCGGGCCCGCAAGATCCTGACCCGAATGGCAGTTGCCGAGACCCCTTGTTTCTTGGCGATCTCTTTCGTCGTCCAGCCGCCCAGTTGCTGCTCAAAGAGCATCCGATCCTCGGGGCGGCAGAACTTTAGGATCTTCGCCACATCGAGGGGAGCTAAATCAATTCCGATGTTGCCGCAGAGCTCGGGTAGAGCCTGGTACCGAGCTTCGTACTGACTTTCGCGGCGATGGTAGTTGATGGCGATTGTGTTTACCCAGCTTACGATCATTCCCTCGTCGCGGAGTTGATCAAGCTTCTGCCATCCTCGTAGCCAGGCGGCCTGGGCTACGTCTTCCGCATTGTCCATGGACGCGCCGCGAGAACGCAGTAGCCGAACAGTTCTGCCGAATCCCTGTTGATAAGCTTGCCCATATCCTTCCTGGGTCATGATGGGCCCTCGGGTCTTGATCGGGCGAAGCTCAACGCGAAAACCGACAGCTCGCTATCGGCCCCCACCGTCCAGTTACACGCAATACCCAAACCCCAATGGCCACCACTACGACGATGTTCAGTATCGTCTTGATGCTGGAAGCCATTGGAATAAAGCAGAAGAACTGTTGCGGCAAGAATGAGAAACCCGGTCGGGGAAAAACGCATTGGAGAATTGCTCCTCAGAAACCGGCGCGGGTAACGAAAGTATATCACTCCAACGCCGATTGTTCCGCCGGGTAGTCATCGCGCACAAGCGTTGGTGGCCCGCACTTCTTGATCGTGGTCACGTCCCGATTCCAAATCCTTTATGTATTCTTTCTCATGGAATTGGGCCCGGCGCATAATGCGAAGGATCGATGCCGATGCCGTTGTCTTGCACGGAAAAGCGCCAAGCCGCGCCCAGGTGCACTGCTGAGATATGCCGGTTGACCGCATGGTCTGCAACGAGTGTGGTGCGGAGATGGATTCGATGATCGGAGCGAAAGCCGAGCCGAGATTGGTGTTGGTGCAAAACCCACAAGCACCGGCGTCCCTTGAACGCCAGGACTCCGCCAATTCAATAAACTCGTCCTCAAGCCGCATCCGCGGGCGCGGGGCGATGCCACTGCTTCCAAGACGCTGATAGGCGTTTTCTCCGTAGGGGCTGTACAGCTTGCCCGTCGTTGCCGCGGCGCCCATCTCGGCTGTCGGTGCGACTCATACGGAGCAGACGCTCGACACTTTTTACAGCGGGGGGTTCGGTGGAGGCTGGGGTCACAGGGGTGGATCGGCAGCGGTCCCGGGTTCGCCACCACGACGGTCGAACGCACGCCTGTCGGCACGCTCCATATCGATATGTTCGATTCGCAGTCAAAGAAGGTAATCTGGCACGGAGTATGTACCGATACGCTGACTGGAAACCCGGAGAAGAACGAAAAGAAGCTGGAAAAATCCGTGGCGGACGTTTTCAAGAAATTCCCGCCTCCTGAGAAGGGCTAGACTCCTTGAGCCAGGAAACCTCTTTTAGTTTGAGTCAGGTTTCACGCGACCATTTTAGCCTGCCGGGCTGACAGTCCCCCACGCCGATCGCTCACTTTCCGGCTGCGTGGGCGGCAGAGCGGTCCCGCGCGCGGGTGTTCCCCAGATCGTTTGTGATCGCGCCGACGACGCGCTGATTATCTGAATCTCAAGTTCAACGCAAAGGCAGCCGCGACCCTGATTCAACGCCGGTCATCATCTTCAGTTGAACAAGCCAAGCATGTAGGCGACAAGGAGAATCAGAATATCGTCCCCAGTCCTATGCCAGCGCCTCCACCGTAGCCCCAGCGGCTATGGCCATAGTATCCGCCGCCACCCAAGACCAACAGCAGAATGAAAAGCAGTATTAACATGTGAAATTCCCTTTTATCGTAACGTTGATCCCCGACCGGCTGGGGCGGGAGTGGACGTTATTGCTTCCGCCCGGCGAACAAAAGCACAACACCGCCAATGAGCGAAGCTGCGCCCGCGATGGGAGGCAGCGGTACATTATGTGTCTTGTCACGCGTCGCGTGAATCGGCCCGATGTCAACGACCTTTTCCCTCGTCGTGTACGCAAAACCTCCCCACGCAAGACCGAACAGACCAAGCGCAATCAGGATGATTCCTAACGTTCTGCTCACGGGATCTTCTCCCATCACGGTGATCCGGCGTGACGCGCACTTTGCCGCGCGCGGTCCCCGGTTCCTTTACTTCTCCAACACCTTTTCAACCTGGCCGACTTTCTTCTGGACCTTGCCTGCCAGCTTTTCACCCTGACCTTCCGTCTCCAGGTCCGGGTTGTTGGTGACCTGGCCGACCTTCTCTTTTGCTTTTCCTTTAGCCTCGTGAAGCTTGCCTTCCAACTCGTCCTTCGTGCTCGGTTTCATTTGTGTTCTCCTTAGAAATTTGTGATTTGAATACTGCCCAGACCATCGGACGAGGGCAGGTCGATCCTCCGCCGCCTGCCCCGAACCAACCTCTACCGGTGCGCCCCGGCCTTGCTGGCCGCCGGGTAGTCCGCGCCGGCTTCGCCGGACGACGAGATATCCTGCGCGCCCGTATGCTTCAGCAAGTCTTTGGCCCGCGTGATTTCGTCCGACGTGTCGCAGTGAACGGAAAGCAGAACGCCACCCGCTTTGATGTGTCCTTCGTAGCGTTTCGCCTCGTATTCGGGGATGCCCATCCCGACGAGTGCGCCGATCAGACCGCCGACGGCGCCGCCGACCCCGAGACCGGCGAGAGCGCCCATGATCGGGCCGGCCGCGATAAACGGACCGACACCGGGAATCGCAAGCGCGCCGATCCCAGCCAGCAATCCCAGAGTTCCACCGATCACCCCACCGGCCGTAACGCCGGTCGTGGCGCCCTCCGGCGCTTTTGTATTCTTCTCATGAGCAAAGTCTTTCGATCCCTGGTGGTCCTGGAGCAAAACCGAGATGTCGTCATTGGAGAAACGTTCCTCCCGGAGGCGCTCAACGACCCGTTCCGCCTGATTGGCGTTGTGGTAAATACCAAACACCGCTGTCTTTTTGCTTGCCATGATTGATCTCCCTTTGACTGTGAACGAACGTGGTACTTCGGGTGAGGCCTTACAGCTTCACTTACATTTGGTTAACGATCTTGTCCGGGCTGCCAGCCCCACGAATTACATCGTGCACGTGGAGGCCCGGTCTGGCGGGCCGAAGGACGCAACATCCGGCTCGCCCTGCAAATTGGAAAAGAACCGCCGACCCGGTCAGTGCAGAAACGGGGTTCATTCTGCCAACACCGCAAGTTTTGCGTTAAGGCAAGCGGAAGGGCGGTTGCCGCGGACTGAGGCACCCTGGAAGAAGATCCCGCCAAGTTGGACGGGAGCGGCAACATAGTCGGATGGATCTTCAGAGCGCGGCGCTTCGGTACGGTAGACTTTCTCGCCCGAGGTGCCCGCTGTGACCATGCACGGTCACTTGACCTTATTTCGTCCCAGCCTCTAGCGGCGCCTTCCCCCGTCGGCTCCCCGTTTTGGCGCCCTGTCCGTCTGACCTGCAGAACCCGTGCCCCCATGGACGGGACCGGCAAGTCAGGCACAACGTCCGCGAGGCCAGGTTTTCTCAGCAAAGATTTTAGCCATAGTGGCCTCCTGTTGATTACAACCAGCATGCCGATATGACCAATCACAGTCGAACAACGGCAACGCGGGCGTGATCGAAAGCTATTGCGTCGGCAGCACGGATCCTCGCAAATTTACTACCAGGTAATGCTGGAACAGGCGATCCGCTGTCCCGATCCGTTTGTGCGCGTAAGCGGCAAGTGGCTGGTTCGCCAGCTGGCGCCCGATTCCTCGCCGATTCGAAATCGAAACGATGAGTGGGCTACAGGATCAGGACAGGCTGCTTCACGCCATGGCCTGGGAGACGGCGAATGTCCATCTCGGCACAACCCGGGCGACGCAGCGAGTCATCGCGGACCTGAAGAGCAGGCCCGGAAAGTGGCTGCGCGCCGCTGTCAGGGACATGGCCGGGGCTCTCCGGCGCCTCTCTCGTCAGAAACGATTCCGGGTTGACATGGCGCATCGTATCTCAAATGGCAGATGCGAAACGATCTAAGGCTGATGTCTTTGCGATCAAGCCTGTTTCATCGAATGGTGCCTGCCGTGCTTAGCAGACCCCAGGGCCCGAACCACTACGGAGGCGGGAAGACTACTTGGATGCGAACGTTGAAACAGATGCGCGACACTCTCTGGGACTCCCACCCTTCATTAGCGGATGGCGGCACTCTTCCACTGAAATCAAAGTAAGCAAATACTCTGGTCTCAGAGTCGCGGACGATAACACGTCTCATCAGGCGGTCGTGCAACAGCCACCCTCAGCGCCAACGCTTCAACTTCGGCCAGAGTTGTGCCAGAGAACCGAAAGTTTCGCCTTTGCAAATGAAGAGGGGAATGTGTTTCTCCAAGGCGTATGGGTTATCAGCAGACGTTCCCACGTATTCCACTTGTCGCCAGTACTTCTCTAGGACTTCCTTGCGGTCGTCGAGGACGATCATGCAATTTCCGGAATAGCCGCGCGGTCCCCAAAGAAACCATGTCTGATGGCCGCTCAGTGCACGAGGCAGACCGTAGCGACGGCCGAGAAAGTCGATGGCGCCAGCTTGACCATAATCCTGGGCGAAAATGCCGCAATCGCGGCGCTCGGCCGGATCGAGCCGATCCTAGGCTAGCGCGGTCTCGGCCACGATTTCGTTCCAACCGAACTGGTCCGCGTACCACTGTGGCAAAACCGCTCTGGCGTGGGCGTGCTCCATCACCGCCAACTTAAAGGGAAGATGTTGCATGTAAGCGATGAAGCGGTCCCGGGGAAAAATCGGCACGACTACAGGAGCAAGAAAGGCGCCGCCGATGAGCAGTAGCGCGACAACCGCCGGTTTCATCCAAGTCAGGCGCGGTCGGCTGAATGCAGTCTCGATCATGACTGCGCCGGCCGCCAGGAGCATAGGATAGATCGGAGCGAGGTAATAATTCTTGCCGTGAAGAGCGAAGAAGACCGCGTAGGAAACCAGGTAACTCCAACCGAGCGCGCGATAGGGTTTCAGACGCGCCGAGGCTAAGAATGCAATCAGGCCTGTGATCCAGATTGGCGCGGTCACCCCCGGCGACGACGACTGTCGACGACGACGGGTGAATCACGTCTGGTTGTGATATGATCAGCGCCGGTTGATCGAGGGAATGCTGTAGGGCGATCAGCCGGATTGCTCCTTCCACCAACGACGAGCGCAATTGGGCTACGAGAAATCGTTGCGCCTACTACGGCCCTGAAGATCAACCACAGAAAGGACTAGACAGAAATGAGCGGAGCTACCACAGCCACCGGCATGTCCGGGACTAACAACTCGATTGGAACTTGGAAGCTGAATGTCGCCAAATCCAAGTCCACAATTACAAATCCGGTAAAGAGCCAAACAGATGTTAGAGAAGCAACACCTGACGGGGGCATTAAGATTACCAGGACGGAACAATTGACGGACGGTACCGCTGTCACTTTCAGCTTCACGTTCAAGTATGACGGCAAAGAGTATCCGGTCACAGGAGCGGCGTTTGATTTCATTTCCGCCAAACGGATGGATGCGAATACGACGACCTTTGAAGCAAGAAAATCTGGCGGGAAGTTCCACGTTACAGGTCAGACTGTCATTTCGAAGGATGGCAAGACGATGACTCAGACTGCCAAAGGCACCGATGCGGAAGGCAAGCCTGCGACTGTGAAAAATGTTTTCCACAAGCAGTAGTGACATGTGGTCCGGGGCATTCCAGATTTCTGAATGCCCCGATTTCTAAACAAACCCGTTACTGCCGAGTGAATTTGCCCGTCCTACATTCGCCCCAGCATCCCAGCCCTACGGCTGAATTTCATCGAACCGCTGATACGTCCTTTCAAATTCCGCCTTGAGAATCGGGTTCGGCGCGGTCAGTCCATCAACGACTTGTTTCCCCCACTCGAAATACTGCTTCTTACGCTCGTAGTCCCAATCGGGAGGTGGGCTGGAGAGAATGCCTCGCAGGTTCGAAATCTTATCCGCCAGTTTTATGACCTGCGCACGAACGGAAAGCTTAGGGGCATGTTCGACCTGTAGACGTTTCCTTTCCGCCTGGGGGAGCGATTTGTCGTCTGTGAGTTCGGCAACGAGATCCGCGACATCGGAACCGAACCGTTGAATCAGTTCCTCTCCGGTGGTGCGCGTATCTTCGATGGTGTCGTGCAGAAGCGCCGCCATCACAAGATTGGTGTCCGGTTCCGTGAGCGCCGTCGAAACCAGTTGAGCGACTTCAATCGGGTGGTTAATGTACGGCTCACCAGCAGCACCCTTTCGCTTCTGATTGACGTGCTTTTGAGCGGCGAACAGGGCGGCGTCAAGAACGGGTTGAAGGGATTCCATAACGTTAGTCGGGACGCTTTTCAGCATGGCACATGGAGTTTTGCAGAGTTGTTCCGCCCCTTATTCACTCAAGCCATCGAAAGGCGATTCGGGGTGTTCCAACGTGTTACGATTCTTTGGATGCCGACAGAATCCATCATCGCCCTATTGATTGCCGAAAGAGACAAGTTAAGCCGAGCCATCGAAGCCCTCCAAGGACCGACGAAACGACGTGGACGCCCTCCCAAGAATCCACTACTCATAGCGACCGCTCCGACCGCCGCTCCTGAGCCAAAGAGCGCTGGTCCTGCACCAGCGAAGAGGAAGGGACGCAGGTTTACCGCCGCCCAACGGAAGGCGTTCGGCGAGAGAATGAAAAAGTACTGGGCTGCGAAACGGAAGGCGGAAGCCAAACCCAAAACAGGAGCGGCGAGAAAGAGGGCCAAGGCGACGTAGCGGCCAGCCACGGGAAACGCCAAGGTGAAGTCGAAGTGAGGAGCCGAGAGACCGATCTACTCCTTCTTCTTTAGGGCTTGGTCATTTTCGCGGATGAAGTTACGAATCTCATCCGCCATCCCCAGGAGCCTTTCCCACTGTTCTCGATAAAGCGTGACAGGGAAGCGACCCAGCCCGTAGACGGACAGAGCACCCTTCTCGCTCACTTTCAGCGACGTGTGTGCTTTCGCAGGCTTCTTCAGGGCTTCATTCTCCGCACGAAGCCGCTCAACTTCTGCCTTCAAATCTTCTGGAGCCATGCCTGATGCCATTTCTGATGCCATGAGATTACTGATAGCACAACACGGAGGCACCTCTTTGAGAAGGTGCCAAAGAAGATGGGTCGAGTCCCGCTGAGAAACCGGGCACAATATCCCTATGCCCTCTCCCAAACCACCGCCGCCAATCTACCGGCTGAAGATCACGCTCGTCGGAATTGAACCACCCATCTGGCGGCGCATCGAGGTTCCGAGTACAATCAAGCTCTGCTGTCTTCACAGTGCACTCCAAGTGGTCATGAGTTGGACGGACTCGCATCTTCACCAGTTCGAGAAGAGCGGCAAGAATTGGGGCGTGCCTGAGTGGGATGAGTTCGACGAACTCGATCTGATTGACGAAAGCGCAACACAGCTTGCCAAGGTGCTAAAGTCCGAAGGCGACTCGATGATCTACCTGTACGACGTCGGCGACGACTGGCGTCATGAAGTCGTCCTGGAGAAGATCGTGCCAGCAAAAGCCACCGCGAATCATCCGATTTGTCTTGCCGGTGAGCGGCGCTGCCCACCGGAAGATGTGGGCGGCGTGCGTGGATACCAAGATTTTCTGGAAGTCATCTTCGATCCAGCCCACGAAGAGTACGAACATCTTGTCGGTTGGGCTGGCGGTCACTTCATTGATGAGTTTGACTTGAAGGCTGTGAACGCCACGCTCTCACGGATGCGTTGGCCGGTGAGACACAGGCGGTGAGGTTGCCCTTCCGCTATCGGGTGGAAATGAGACGCCGGGATCTGCGTGGCGCAATGCCGGGATATTTCCAGCGTGTTATACTTCCGTCGTCCAGAATCATTGATGGTTCTTGGTGAAAACTGTTCTCGCCATGAAAGGCGACAAGATCGATTTGGCGATAGCTTTCGAGCCGTTGCCAAACGTGACCGAGAGGAGTGACCATGAAAGCGAAGAAGGCTCTCAAGCGACTAACCAAGATTGAGAGGTTGATCTCGGATGTGTCGGAGCTATATTCATCAAGTGCGCTCCAGATACGAGAAGCGTTTCAAGATGCGAAGGCTGCTTTCGTTCGGGTGAAGGAGGCTGTAAATTCGCAAACATCCTCTGAGACGGCCAAGAAGAAGACCGCTGTCAAAAAGGCAGCAGTAAAGACTCCAACACCTAAGACGGCGAAGAAAAGTGCGCCCATCAGGAAAGCTGCGAAGAAGGTAGCGGCGAAGAAGGTAGCGGCGAAGAAGGTAGCTGCGAAGAAGACAGCAGCCAAGAAGACGGTCCCGGCTCCGGTAAAGAAGACCCCGACCCCAGCACAGAGGACCCCGGCTCCAGTGCAGAAAGTACCTGCTCCTGTGCAGAAGACCCCGGCTCCTGTAGAGGCGGCGACGAAACCTGCCGCTCAAGTGCCAATGCCAGCGCCGAAGATTTAGTTCCACGCCAGTACCCTGCTTACGCTTCTGCTTGCTGTACTAGGTCTCCGTCCGGATGAAAGTACTCTACGTGGTCGAGCAACGACACCGCAATCTCCAGCTTGGTGTCGTCGTTCAGAACACTCTCCACGCCCTTGAAGAACCCCCGCACTACAGGGAACAGGACGACGCCAGCCGCAAATGGAGCGGACGATTTGAGAATGAAACCAGTGAAGGTAGTGAGAGCGTCGGCTATTTCAGGATTTGGGCTTGGTGAGAGACAAGCGTCTAGAAACTCTTTTCCTCGATTCCTGAGCAAGTGGCAGCCGTTCATCCGTACGAATTCTAGCGGGACCGTCACCGAACCAAATAGAATGCGACCAGTGGCACCAAGTTAAGCAAAATGATGCCGATCTTGAAGACGGCAATCCCGCAGTAATGAATTGCATCAAAGGTCTCAACCGAGAGCTTAAACCAACGGCCATTCATTCGGTACATCCAGTCATGGGCAAAGACAAAGCAGCCGAGCCAGATGAATAGAATTACGTAGTTAAGACCGGCGCACCAGAGAAGAACGTGCGTAATTTCGTTCGTCGTCACAACACACCTCCAAATTACTAACGTACAACCAATGCGGACGGACGACCCCGGCTCAATTCTGTCTCCGATTTTCAAACTGACCCACTGCCAAGAATCGCCACGAATCCCAGACTTGGCCCGTGCCGATACAGCCGAACCTGATCCCGCCACATTTCCGCCAGTTCATCTGCGACGGGTCCAAGCATCCGTTTGACGACAGCCGTGAAGTGAATGGCGGCGGCGAGTGCTTCTGCCCCTCTTGCAATGAAGGGAGCGGCTTTGATGAGATCGTCTGGGTTCATGGTGGATTGTAGACAGTATAGTCCTGGGACGTTTGGACGGCCCGCCGTCACCTCGCTCGTTCAGCCCTCTCAACTTCCTCCGATACCATCCGAAAGGAACCTCGTCGGGTCCGAATCTGGTGCTGGACCGACATCATCGCAACATCCTCAGAATCAGGTTCAAATTCATCGACGGAGACGGCGGGGAGATCAACGAGCCGTTTTAGTTCCTTCAGGAGAGCTTCGTTCTTCAGGGGGTCCTGCTCAACAGGTCGCTCCGGTTCGCGCCAAGGCCTCAAGTAGCGATCCCAGAGTTTACTAACAAGCCCGTTGTCATCTTTCGGAGGAGTAGAAGCAAATCTAATAACACCTTTTTCCTTCTCGGCTTGAGGCAAAGCGCTGTAATGCTCGACGAGACGCCGAAGGTCGGCCTTCAAATCGGGCCCCCATACAAACTGCTGATCTGGTCGCATGAACAAGGGTGCCACTTTCTCGTGCAACCTGTCGGAGGAAACGAACACCATACAGAAAGGCAGGTAAAAGAGATACGAGATGTCCGTTCGATTGTTGGCGTCCTGCGTTGAAATCAGGTTGGCTGCAAGTGCTATCTGAAAGAACAATTCCACCGCAAGCACGTGCGCTGCGAACGGAGAATATTTGATGAGTGGTGGAAATCCGGCCTTCTTCCATTCAGCCGTAATGAAGGGTTCCGCACGTGGCGGCAACCCGAGAACAGCAAGCGTCAGTTTCAAACGGTCTAATGGTTGTTCAGCACTTTGAACGAATGAGTCCGCAATCTTCTTTGCGTCTTCGAACAACTTGCAGGTTTTTGGATTGATACCCATGGCCGTCATGCCCGCCGCAACAGCCAGCAAGTCAATGGAGGTGAGAGCATCCCGCCAAGCCTTAGCGAATCTCCGCTCAACTTCAAGGAAGTCGCCGCGTTGCCAGCGCAAAAATGCCTCCTCTTCAGAGGATGGTTCGTACACAACGCCGCTCTTGCCTTCCACCTTGACCCGTTTTCCTCCAGCCCTAGGAACTATTCCGTCCATTGGAATGCCGTTACCCATGAGATTGTGGGCGCACAAGTCGAGGTGATTCGGGCAGACGGTACTGTTCAATTCGGGTGTCTTTGTGGCGATGATTCCAACTTCCTGTTCAGGAGTACGTCCTTGACGCACCGCCTTTCCCAAGTCCGCGAGAGTTTCCACGTAAAACATGGGACAGATGACAGAGAGGAAGAACTGGTCGAAGAACACCGATTCGTCAACGCTAAGCGATTGTAGGAACGATTTGTCGAACAGCGCTATTACCGCCATGGAGAACCCCCGTTAGGCTCGTTGAACATCATCGGATCGTCCACTACGGTTTCCTCACGGTGAGAAGCGAGGACAGTGCTGAAAGCATAAGCAATGCGTCGTCTTTTGTCCAATCGTCGGCCTTGGTGTGCGCTGCGGCCCTCAAGAAAGCAACTCGGTTCAGAAGTTCCCACAGATTTTTCGGCAGGTGGAATCCAGTCGTTTTGTGCGGGCGGTCGGACGCAGGAGTGCGCTCCCTCCGCTTCGTTGCCGTTTCTTGCATTTGCTACAGTTTATCGCTTTGGCGGTTGGCAATTGGCAGCGAGTCATGCGGAAAATGTGGAAGATTTGCGGGATTGCGGGAGGCGAGGACGTTACGAAATCCGGCTCTCCGCAGGAATTCGTAACAAGTGGCATTCTACGCGGCTTTCCTGGCTTTCTGAAAAGCGACGTATTCGGTGTTGGTCACGGCTATGCGCCGTGCTTTCAGCAGGAGGTAACGCATG
>JBEKBK010000143.1:0-16657 GCA_050015435.1 Bryobacteraceae bacterium | reverse complement strand
CGGCTTCGCGAACGCTGATAGCCGCTACGACGTCCTGAAACGGTCCCGAATCCGTGTTGGTCATGTGCGGACCGATATTGGCCGGGTAATCGGTCGCGTATTTTTCGTTTGCTAACTGCCACGTGTGCGCCATCAGCATGGCTGCGTCCGCGAATTTCGCGGTCATCTGGTATTCGATATTGACGTCCGCCTCGGGGCGCTGCTGCGGACTCATCGTCCCATCCTTGCGCGGAGCGCCGTGGTCGAACAGCATCATGTCGTGCTGAATCATGCCGAGCCATTTCGGCTCGGGATACTTGCCCGAACCGGCGGGCGATTCCTTGCCTTGCAGATCCTTGCGCTGGGCGACGTACGCGCGCGCACCGTTGGTGCCCGTCTCCTCGTTGTTCCACAGCGCGAAGCGGATGGAACGCTCGGTCTGAACATCAGGACTGCTGAAGATGCGCGCCAGTTCCATGACCAGCGCCGTGCCCGATCCATCGTCGTTGGCAGCCTCATTCCAACCATGCCCGTCCATGTGAGCGGCGACGATGTACATCTCGTCGGGATGGGTGGCGCCGATCTTAGTGCAGTACACCTCTTCGCGCGGGCCGGGCGTCATGGGTTCACGGTCCAGCTCACGAATCCTTTCGTCGGGCTGCTTCATGGGATCGGTATTCACGCTATCCGAAGTGCGCACGCCGCGACGCCGAGATCCGCCGGGGCCATAGATCGTCGATTGGTTAGCTGGGTTGGGATTCGCTGGCGTAGCTGGCGGATTGTATTCGTAGTGAATACGCTCCGTGTTGGTGCAGCCGTAACTCTTGAGCTTCTCTTCAATCCAATCGATAGCGGCGCGATTGCGAGCCGTGCCCTGACGCCGGTCGCCAAACTGGGTGAGGCCCTTGATCGTGGCTTTGTAGCGCTCCAGATCGAGGCGGCCGACCAAAGCGGTAGCGACAGGATCGGGCTTCGGCGCCAGCGCGGCCGGATTGTTGGGTGCTTGGGCCCAGCTCAACATGGCGCTGAGAAAGAGTGCGGTGAGGGCGAGAGTTCGCATAGGCTATTTGGATCAGTGTAACCTTTTGGACAGCGTCCCATGAACCTACTCGATCTCGTTGTCGGCAAGCCGATCCGAACCAGTGACGAACGCGCCGAGCAAATCGGCTCCGTGCAGGGCATCCCGATCTTTGGTCTGGACGCGCTCAGCTCGGCGGCTTACGGCCCGGAAGCGGCCCTCAGTCTTCTGATTCCGCTTGGCCTGCTCGGAGTTCAGTACATTATTCCGGTCAGCGCCGCCATCATCACGCTGCTGGTGATCGTGTATTTTTCCTATCGCCAGACAATCGCCGCTTACCCCGCCGGCGGCGGATCGTATACCGTAGCGCGCTTCAACCTGGGCGCAGGCGCCGGCCTGCTTGCCGCGTCCGCGCTGCTCGCGGATTATATCCTCACGGCTGCGGTCGGCATTTCCGCGGGGGTGGGCGCATTGATTTCCGCCGTTCCGTCTCTGCTGCCGCACACCGTATCTCTGTGCGTCGGCATTCTGATTGTGATCACGATCTTGAATCTCCGCGGCGTACGCGAGGCGGGCACTGCCTTCGCCATTCCCACCTATCTCTTCGTCGGCACGCTTCTCATTACCATCGTTGCAGGTGTGATCCGTGTACTAATCAGCGGCGGGCATCCGGCGCCGGTGACTCCGCTTCCGCCGCCGCCGCCCATGACTGAAGCTGTCAGCTACTGGCTGCTGCTTAAGGTTTTCGCCAGCGGTTGCACGGCATTGACCGGCGTGGAGGCAGTCAGCAACGGGGTGAAGGCGTTCCGTGAGCCCGCTGTCGACAACGCGCGGCGCACCCTCACCGTGATCATTTTTATTCTGGCGATCCTGCTGGCGGGAATTTCCTATTTGGTGAACGTCTACGGCATCGCGGCCACGGACCCGGGCCAGCCCGGCTACCAGAGCCTTCTTTCCATGCTCATCGCCGCCGTCTTCGGCAAAGGCGCCTTTTATTACCTGACCATCGCCTCAATTTTGTTCGTTCTTTCGCTCTCCGCCAACACCGCCTTCGCCGATTTTCCGCGCCTGTGCCGCGCCATCGCCCAAAACAATTATCTGCCGCACGCTTTCGGATACCGTGGCCGCAGGCTCGTCTATACCTACGGCATCGTAGTCCTGGCGGTGCTCTGTGGAGGCCTTCTCATTATTTTTGGCGGTGTCACGGATCGCCTCATCCCGCTGTATGCCGTGGGCGCTTTTCTGGCCTTCACGCTTTCGCAAGCCGGCATGGTCGTGCACTGGTCCAAGAGCCGGGGGCCGGGTTGGGTAAAGAGCGCGCTTGTGAATGGGCTTGGCGCATTCGTCACCGGCATCACGGTGGTGGTCGTGCTGGTCGCGAAATTCGCGGATGGCGCGTGGATCACGCTGCTGTTCATTCCGCTTACCATCGTTTTCTTCGTCACCGTCCGACGCCATTATCACTTCATAAAGACGTTGAGCTCGTCCCGGGTTCCAGTGCAACCCGAGACTCTCAGCCAGGCGCCGGTAGTGGTTATTCCAGTGGACCGCTGGAGCAACATCACCCGCCAGGGAATTGAATTTGCCGCGCGTCTTTCACCGGAAGTGATAGCCCTGCACGTGGAGCCCAATGAGCACTCCGAATTGCTCGAAATGGACTGGGAACAATATGTGGTGCAACCCTTCCGCGCGGCGGGCAAGGAGCCGCCTGAGCTACATGTGCTGCCCTCGCCCTACCGCTTCATCATTGTTCCCGTGGTTCAGTTCGTGCTCGATCTCTCGGAAAAACATCCCGGCCGCAGCGTCATCGTGGTCATACCGGAGCTGGTGGAAGACCGATGGTATGAATACTTCCTCCACAATCAGCGCGGGCGGCTGCTGCAATGGGTGCTGCTCGCCCGCGGCAATGAACGGATCTTTACCGTGAGTGCGCCCTGGTATGTCGGGGAGCGAACCCGATTGCATCAGTGACCGCACGGATTCACGGCGTCACCGAGGCACTGGTTCTCGGCTTTCCAGCGCATGGAGGAATAGATGCGCGTGCGCCCGCTGGGGTGATCGAAGAACAGAAATTCCTCGAAGGGCGAGGGTTCCATCTTGCGATATTCGCTCAGGATCAACGCTGCTTCGGCGAACCCGTCCGGCTGTCGGGAGGTGTTCAGACCGAAAATGTCGGCCTCATATTCTATGGTCCGTCCGAAGTTGTTGAACACGGGTGTGGCGAGAAATCCCAGGACGCTGAGCACCAGCACCGCCAACGGAATGGCGGCCGCGTCGCCGATGCCGCGAATTCGCCATTGGTTTCCCCAGCGCGCCAGCGACCGCGTGAGGCCCGCTTTCAGCAGCGCGAAGAACGCCAGAAACATCAGCGTGTAGAACAGGACAATCTTGTACACGTGGTTCAGGACGTAGTGGCCCATCTCATGTCCCATGACCGTCAGCACGGCTTGTGGCGAGCAGCGATTCAGAAGATTATCGTTGAGAGTAATCCGCTCCGTGCCCAGGAAACCGCTCACGTTGGCGCTCACGCGGTTGCTCTGCCGCGAGGCGTCCACTTCATAAACATTGGTAGCGGGAATGCCGTTCTGGCGCGCAATCCGAAGAATGGGATCGCGAATTCGCGCGTCTTCGAGCAGCGTGTACTTATTGAAGAGGGGCGCGATGAACACGGGGCTGATCAAGGCGCCGACCGCGAAGAACACGATGGCCACTGCCGCACCCCAAATGTGCCACGTGCGAGGAGCCCGGCGTACCACTCCTACAAAGACCATCACCGCCAGGCCACCCAGTACAACCGTGAGCGCCACTTGTTTGGCTTGATCGCCGAACCATGCTCCAAAGGTTTGGTTCGAGAGGTTGTATTGATGTTCCCGAAAGAAGTTTTCGTAGACCGTCAGCGGGAAACCCAGGATGAAGGTCAGCACGATATATTCAGCCCAATACATCCAGGTTTGCAAAGGCTTAAGGCGCGTGATTCGCTCGGCCGCATCACGCATCCGCGCTGAAAGACCGGTGGCGAGCAGGACGATCGAGACGGCCGCTCCATATAGGAAATCCCAGAGAATCAGCCAGTAGCCGCCCTCGAAGTAAGCGTTCGAACGGCCGCGTTGGGCTGGCGAGAGCGTGTCCAGATACGCCCGCGTGGCCGCGTCAACATGGAATCCAGGACCGGCTTGTGCCGCGGCCGGAATCTGGAGCGAGGGCTGGGCGGACAACGTCCACGCGAGGAACACGATGAAGGCGACCAGCCGGAATCCCATGCGAAACCGAGGATATCATGCTGCTTCTTC
This sequence comes from Bryobacteraceae bacterium, assembly GCA_050015435.1. Classification (GTDB taxonomy): domain Bacteria; phylum Acidobacteriota; class Terriglobia; order Bryobacterales; family Bryobacteraceae; genus Palsa-187. The sequence continues at coordinate 12,370 of JBEKBK010000143.1, read as the reverse complement.
CTGCAAGTATCGGCTAACGTAATGGCAGGTATCCTGAAGTCGTGGCGGCGAAAAAGAAGGCGTCAGCGGCGAAACAGCAGCTCAGGGCCGCTTACCGCACGTTTGTGGATGAGGCGGAGCCGGAGCGCAAGAATGAGGCCGGGCGCGATCTGATCCGGGCGATCTTCGGGAAAGACTCCATTGCCGAAGATTCAGTTTTCTGATCCTCCGCGAGCGTCTCGGTCAGCGGTCCGCTGACCCTCCAAGCCTGCCGGGAAGTACAATAAAACTTATGAGGACGGCTCGTTATGTCCACTGGCAGGACGGCGGGATGTTTCTTGGCTACTTCGAGGAGTTCCCCGATTACTTGACGCAGGGAGAAACGCTGGAAGAGCTCCAACGAAATCTCCTTGATCTCTACGGCGACCTGACCGGCGGCGAGATTCCTGGTATACGCAGAGTCGCCGAATTGTCCGTCGGATGAAACGAACCGACTTGGTTCGCAAGCTGGAAGGGGCAGGTTGTGCGCTCATCCGCCACGGTGGGAATCATGATTGGTACCGCAATCCAAAGACCGGAATTGCCCAGCCGGTGCCTCGACATCGTGAGATCAACGAATTTCTCGCGAAGCACATCCTGAACAAACTCGCGACTTAAGTCGGCCGTGGGGTCTGAATAGCTGGCAAGGGTCCGCCGATCCGCTGTGATCGACCGAGCGCGCGCGAAAGTGCCCCTTGCACAAAAGAAAAATAAAATCGATGCTTGAATTGTGGACTGGACAAAGGTAGTCACCGACCCGCTTGGAATGGCAGCCTTCGCATTGGCACTGGTCTTTGGCATCGCTGGGACAGTCATTAGTAAGAAGCGCCGGACTGGTTTGCGATGGATGGTGCCTGCGGCTTATGGATTAGCGGCCATTTGTATCTTGGGTGGGCTCGCCGTCGCTTATCGACATGCGCCTGCCGCGCGAGATGCCGGAAAAGCCGAGGTTCCTGCTGCAGGGGCTCCCTCGATGCGGGTCGATACGATCGACCAGAAAGTGGGTAGCGGCAGTGCAGTGTCAGGCGTGCAAGGTAACGTCACGATAAACGCGCCCGCCCCTCAAGTGGAGTCGAGGCCCAAAAAGTAAACACTTTGTTATGCGGCTACCAACTTTCTTGTATTTCGTGACATCGGTTGCCGGGTTGGCACAGCAGATGTCGATTGGGTCAGTTGAACAGAAGGGTGCCTGCACAGTGACTGGCGTGATAGGAAACGTCACAATCAATTGTCCTGGACTCGATCCGTCAGTTGTTCAAGTTCTAAGAGAACAGTTCAACGCACAGCTCAAGAGTCGTGATGTTACGATCGATCAGGTCACGAAGGACGCGAACGACTGGAAGGACAAGTACCTCGATTTGACGACGCGCCTAGCGGATGCAGGCGTTGCCGACGGTCTCAGACGAAGGGCCGAGGAGTTTCTCAAACTAGGCAGGCTTGATGACGCAGGCCGTGTTCTTGACGAGTTGCTTTCTGGCGAAGAAAAGGAGGTTGATCAGATCGCGAAAAATCATTTCGAACGAGCGAGGCTGTACGAACTTCAATTTCAGCCCCTTCAAGCACTCCCGCATTACGAGAAGGCGTACAATTATCGTTCCAATAACCCCGACTATGCCCACGCTTTCGGCAAATTACTTTACAAAGAGAAAGACTACGCGAAAGCGGAGCCGGTCTTCGCGAAGGTTCTCCAGATTCGCCGCGAGCTCGCAAGGGCGAACCCTCAGGCAAATCTGCCACAGTTGGCGTCGACGCTGAACGATCTGGGCATGTTCTACAGCGAGACTCAGCGATTGGAGGAGTCGGCAGATGCCTACAGGGAAACGCTGGAGATTCTGCGCGACCTGGCGAAAGCAAACCCGCAAGTGAATCTGCCGTACGTTGCTATAACCCTTAACAACCTGGGCAGCCTGTATCTCCGAACGTTGCGACTAAAGGAGTCGGAGGACGCCGATAAGGAGTCGCTACGGATTCTCCGGGATCTGGTGAGGGTAAATCCGCAAACCTATCTGCCGAACCTCGCGTCAGCTCTGAACAATCTGGGAAGCCTGTATCAGACCACGCACCAGCTGAACGAGGCCGCTGACGCGTACAGGGAGGCCCTGCAGGTTCGCCGCGAGCTGGCGAAGTCGAATCCCGAGGCGTATCTGCCGGATCTGGCCGCAACACTAAACAACCTGGGTGTACTCTACAAAGACACGCAGCGTCTCAAGGAGGCTGAAGAAGCGTACGCGGAGTCGTTGCAGGCGCATCGTCAGATGGCGAAGGGAAACCCCCAAGCGTATCTGCCGGAAGTCGCCTCGACACTGAACAACCTGGGTATCCTCTACAAGGACACGGGGCGCCTCAAGAAGGCCGACGAAGCGTACCTGGAGGCACTGCGGACGTATCGCGAACTGGCTAGGGTAAGCCCGCAAGCGTATCTGCCGAGCGTGGCTTTGACGCTATCCAATCTGGCGGTCTTGTACAGCGACACGCAACAGCTTAGGGAGTCCGCCGAGGCCGGCACGGAGGCGCTGCAAATATACCGCGGGCTTTCGAAGGCAAACCCGCAGGCTTATCTGCCGTATGTCGCTGCGGCGCTGAACAATCTGGCCCGCCTGTATCGCAAAACACAACGGCTTAAGGAGTCCATCGACGCAGTCACGGAAGCGCTCCAGACATATCGTGACCTATCGAAGGCGAACCCCCAGGCGTATCGGCCGTACGTCGCCTTGACGTTGAACAACTTAGCCCTGCTTTACAACGATACACAGCACCCTAAGGAGTCGGGCGAGGCCTACTATGAGGCGCTGGAGATTCGCCGAAGTCTGGTGAAGGCAAACCCGCAGGCTTATCTGCCAGACTTGGCTTCAACATTAAACAATCTCGGGAGCCTGTATAGTCAAACACAGCGGCTGACGGAGGCCGCCGATGCCTACGCCGAAGCACTGCAGACGTATCGCGAACTTGCGAAGGTGAACCCCGAGGCGTATCTGTCGTTCGAGGTCGCTACCCTGGAAAACCTGAGTGTTGTCTATAAAGCTGAAGGGCGGAGTCCAGAGGCCGAGGTCGCCTGCAATGAGGCGGCAGCAGTCTTCACAGAACTGGCCCGCATGAATCCCACCGAATTCGGTCCAAGGACAAGCCTTCGGTGCCAAACCCCGTAGCGATCGGGAGTTACCTTAAAAGAGGGTCGTTTTGGTTGCAGAAAACATCCCCCCACCCGAAGTGCGAGTTTCAAACCGCCCGATCGCCTAACCCGGCCCACCAACCCCCCAAACTTGACCCAAGCCCCACAAGAGAGTAGACTGGCCAAACGGTCGCATCTGTGGGCGTGTGCTCATACGTGCCGGCCGGGTTGCAGTAAAATGCGTATGATAATGTAGTTTGCGGCGAAACCGTTTCCGAACGGGAGTAGAGGAGGTAAATTATGGGCATCGTTGAATGGGCAAGAAGTCCTTGGGGCCAAGATATCCCCATCCACGTATCGTTCTTTCTGATGTGGGTTTTCGCCATCGCGGCGCTGGTGTTCCTGATCGCCCACGCCATCTATGTGAAGCTTTATGCGAAACACGAGCATGAGACGATTCCAGCCGACGTCCTGGCCAAAACCCCGGCGCGTATCGCGAAATACTCATTCGCGGCCCGGGCTTTCCACTGGGTCATGGCTGTGGCGATGTTCGCGCTGCTCTTTACCGCCTTCCTCCCCAAGGTTGGGATCCAGTTCCCGTGGGTCACGTGGCACTGGATCGCGGGCATTGTGCTGACGGTATCGATCATCTTTCACATCATCCACGCCAGCTTCTATATGGATTTCTGGTCCATCTGGCCGGATCGAATCGACATCGAAGATGCGATCCGAAGATGGAAGCGCGCCACGGGCGGGTCCGCGCCGGAGCCGCGAAAATTCGCCAAGTATCCGCTCGAAAACAAGGGGTACCACGGCATCATCCTGCTGTCGGGCCTCGCGGTCACGCTCACCGGCCTATTCATGATGAAGCGCGTGCGCACTCCGTTCTTTGTCCGCAATCCGTACCTGTTCAGCGACATGACTTGGGGCTTGATGTACGTCCTCCACGGATTGGCCGGCGTGGGACTCATCGGGTTGGTCATGGTTCACGTGTACTTCGCCGTGAGGCCGGAGAAGCTGGTGCAGACCAAGGCCATGATCTTTGGTTCGATCCCGCGCGAGCATTACCTGGAACATCATGATCCGGCACGCTGGGCGGCTGAGGATGCGAAGTCAACGGGCGCCGTCGCCGGAGATTGATGTTCAACACTGTTGAGGATCGCTGCGACGCGATCGAAGAATGCTACGAGTTTATGCTCGCGTACGCGGCGCAGGGCTTGCCCAGTGACACGGGCAACTCGGGTCCGCAACTTCGTATCTTCCTGCAACGTACGGCCGAAGCTCTTTCGGGAATCGCCGAGGCCCATGCGCAGACGGTCAGAAGCGAAGGCATCCAACCCGTTGAGAAGTTCGACGCTTTCCTGGCCGTACTGGATCGCGACGCGAACGATGCGCTGGCGGCCGTCGAGTTGGTCCTGGCGCAGCCCGCGCTGAGTTCTCAGTTGATCGACAACCTGAACGCCTCCATCCATCTGCGGGCGCTGCTGACGGACCTGTTCCTGATCGACGAAGTGATGAAGCTCCAGCGCAGCTCCGCCAAACCGGCCGCCACAAGCTAGGCTTACAACAGACCGGGTGCAGAAACTCTTAGCTCTGAATCGTAGCGAAATCGCTATCCGCATCATGCGTGCGGCAACCGAGCTGGGGTTGCGCACCGTCGCCATCTATTCCAAGGAAGACCGGCTCAGCCTGCATCGTTTCAAGGCGGACGAAGCCTATCTGATCGGCGAGGGGAAAGGCCCTATCGAAGCCTACCTGGATGTCAACGGAATTATCGCGCTGGCGAAGGATAAAGGCGTGGATGCAGTGCATCCGGGGTATGGTTTTCTCTCGGAGAACCCCGCGCTTCCACGCGCCTGTGAGCACGCGGGCATTACGTTCGTCGGGCCAAGCGCCGAAATTCTGGAGCTCCTGGGCGATAAAACCGCTGCGCGGCGTCTCGCTCAACGCACGCGTGTCCCGATTATTCCCGGAACGGAAGCCGCAGTCGAGCGCTTCGACCAGGTGCGTAAAGCGGCCAAGGATATCGGCTATCCGCTGATCATCAAGGCGGCCTTCGGAGGCGGTGGGCGTGGGATGCGCGTGGTCGAATCCGCGTCTCAACTGGAGCCTCGCTTTGAAGAGGCGCATCGTGAAGCAGCGGCGTCCTTCGGCAACGGCGCGGTGTTTCTGGAGCGGTACATTCGCAAGCCGCGCCACATTGAGGTTCAGATCCTCGGGGACCGCGAAGGCAACATCCTGCATCTTTATGAGCGCGACTGTTCGGTGCAGCGGCGTCATCAGAAGGTCGTCGAAGTGGCGCCGGCTGTGGGGCTGGACCCGGCTGTCCGCGATGCAGTCTGCGAGGCTGCCGTACGGCTGATGCGTGAAGCAGGTTACATCAGCGCGGGCACGGTGGAATTTCTGGTCGACACCGAGACGAATGAGTGGTATTTCATCGAGGTGAATCCGCGCATTCAGGTGGAGCATACCGTCACCGAAATGGTGACTGGCATCGACCTGGTGCGCAGCCAGATCCTCATCGCGCAAGGGCACACGCTGCACGATGAGGCGATCGCCCTGCCCCAGCAGGAGAAGATTCCGCTCTACGGCTACGCGCTCCAGTGCCGCGTCACCACGGAGGACCCGCAAAACAATTTCGTGCCGGATTACGGCAAGATCCACACCTATCGTTCCCCCGCGGGATTCGGACTGCGCCTGGACGGCGGATCGGCTTACGGCGGCGCGGTGATCAGCCCGTATTACGATTCTCTGCTGGTGAAAGTGACGGCGTGGGCCCGCGAGTTCCGGCACGCTTGCCAGCGCATGGATCGCGGGCTGCGCGAGTTCCGCGTTCGGGGCGTGAAAACCAACGTTCCGTTCCTTGAAAACGTCGTGAACCATCCTGCGTTCCAGGCCGGACAGGTGACCACTCGATTTCTGGATGAGACGCCGGCTCTGGTTCGTTTCGCGACGCGCCGCGATCGCGCCACCCGGCTGCTCAGCTATCTGGGCGACGTGATTGTCAACGGAAATCCCGAGGTGGCGCGGAAGAAGACGCCGGAAAAACTCGCGCTCGCGCCGATCCCTGCCAGCGTATCCACGGCCCCGCCTCCGGGAACGCGCCAACTCCTGGATCAGCTCGGCCCGGAGAAATTCGCGGAATGGACCCGCTCGCAAGGCCGGCTGCTCCTTACCGACACAACTTTTCGCGATGCGCACCAGTCGCTGATGGCGACCCGGGTTCGCACCTACGACTTGACCGCCATCGCCGGATTCGTCGCGCACCGCCTGCACGGGCTGTATAGCCTTGAGATGTGGGGCGGCGCGACGTTCGACGTGGCCATGCGGTTCCTCATCGAAGATCCATGGAGCCGTCTGCGCCGCCTGCGCGAGCTGATCCCGAACATCTGTTTCCAGATGCTGCTGCGCGCCTCGAACGCAGTGGGATACACCGCCTACCCCGATAACGTGGTTCGCGAATTCATTAATGAGGCCGCCGCGCAGGGAATCGACATTTTCCGGATCTTCGATTCGTTGAATTGGCTGCCGAACATGAAGGTCTCGATGGAGGCCACGCGGAAGACCGGGCGGGTATGCGAAGCGGCGATCTGTTACACCGGCGATATCCTCGACCCGGCGCGCGATAAATATCCGCTCGCCTATTATGTCCGTTTGTCGAAGGAACTGGAGCGCATGGGTGCTCACATCCTGGCGATCAAGGATATGGCCGGCTTGTGCAAGCCCTACGCAGCGGAAAAGCTGGTGCGCACCCTCCGCGAAGAGATTGGCCTGCCGGTCCATTTCCACACGCACGACACCAGCGGATTGAACGCGGCTTCGATCCTCAAGGCGGCCGAGGCAGGAGTGGACGTGGCGGATGCCGCGGCGGCCTCCATGAGCGGCACCACCAGCCAGCCTAACCTGAACTCGGTGGTCGCCGCGCTGGCTCACACCGGCCGCGACTCAGGTCTGGATGTGGATCTGCTGAATGCGTATTCCGATTACTGGGAAGTGGTCCGGACCTATTACGAGCCGTTTGACAACTCTCCTAAATCCGGCACGGCGGAAGTCTATCTGCATGAGATGCCCGGCGGACAGTATACGAACCTGAAGGAACAGGCCGAGGCGATGGGCTTAGGCGCGCGCTGGCATGAAATCGCGCGCACCTACGCGGACGTGAATCGCGCCTTCGGCGACATTGTCAAGGTGACGCCGTCGAGCAAAGTCGTGGGCGACATGGCGATCTTTCTGGTCACGCACGGGATCACGATGGAGGAATTTGCATCCTACGACGAACACCATAATCTGACCATCCCCAATTCGGTCGTCGAGATGTTTTCGGGGGCGCTCGGCGAGCCCGACGGAGGATGGCCCAAGAAGCTCCAGCGTACGATCCTGCGCGGCGCGAAACCACATCGCGGCAGACCGGGCGCTCGCATGAAACCCATTGACTTCTCAGTCGCGGCCGAGGAACTCGAAAAGAAAACCGGCCGCGCCCCGTCACCGGATGAGGTCCTGAGTTATCTGATGTACCCGGAAGTGTTTGTGAAGTTCGCCCGCGCGTTGCAGACCTACGGGGAAATCGAAGTGCTGCCGACCCCGCAATTCTTCTACGGCATGAAAACCGGCGAGGAGATTACGGTGGATCTCGAACCCGGCAAATCGCTGATTGTCAAGTTTCTGACGATGGGCGAATTGCGTCCGGACGGCCGTCGCACGGTTTTCTTCGAGTTGAACGGACAGCCACGGGAAGTAGATGTTCGGGACCGGGCTCATCGCGAAACGGAGCCGGCGAAACAGATGGCCGATCCCGGCCATCCCGGCGAGGTGGGCGCGCCGACGCCCGGCGTGGTCACTAGCATCGCCGTGGAACTCAATCAGACCGTCCAAAAAGGTGACCGCCTGTTGGTGCTCGAAGCGATGAAAATGCAGAGCACGGTCTACGCGCCGGTTGCTGGGAAGGTCACGCGCAAGTTGGCGCATCCGGGGCAGACCGTGGACGCAAAAGAACTGCTGCTAGTCATCGAATAGAGTGCTCCTGAGCTACTGGGGGGTCGATCGGATACCCGCGCTCAATCCATGCATCAAACCCTCCTAGCAGAGGCCTAACGCGTGTTATTCCCCACTTCCTGAGTTGCAGCGCCACACGGGCGCTCGTGGCTTCGTTTGGTCAAGAACAGTACAACACTAGGTCGCGATCGCGCGGGATCTCCTGGTGATGCTGCTCCAACTCGCGCCGGTCAAACCATAGCGCGCCGGGAATCTTGCCCTGGGCCGCGACCTCCTCGGCATGTCTCAGGTCGATCAGCACGAACTCGTCGAGGTGTTCCTGCACTTCCTCCGGCGTGATTCGCGCGCCGCGAAGGGTCCGCATGAACCGTCGGCGCTGGTAAGTCTTATAGAGAATCCAGATCGCCAATAGGCCAACCAGCGCCACCCCGAACCGCGAACCGGTGCGGGTCAAGAGCCTGGCCACATCGTCCAATTGCCCGTGAAACGCGAAGCCGAGGCCGAGAAAGGAGCTCGCCCAAAGCGTCCCGCCCGTGGCGTCTGCCAGCAAGAATTTCCACGGAGGCATCCTGGTCAGGCCGGCCATCGGCGCGGCAATGGTGTTCAATCCTGGAATGAATTTAGCGACGACGAGTGCCCAGCCCTCGAGCCTTCGGAACCACGATCTGGTCTCGGAAACACACGAGTCTGGCTCAAGTGAGATCCGGCACAGCAGGTTCAGCACCGAATTGCCCTTGAACTTCCCGAGCACGTACCAAACGCTGTCCGCGACGACCACGGCTGAAGCGGTGAGCAGGAGCGCCTGCGCGAAGCCATACTTTCCATCCCCGACCAGCGCCCCCATCGCCAACAGGCCCGGCATCGAAGGAACCGGCAATCCGATCTCTTCGGCCAGAACCCAAGCCGTCAGAATCAGGTATGCGTGCGCTAGCCAGAGATGCTCCACCGTTACTTTGATGCTTCCGCGTCGGTGGAGGGTTCTACACAAACTGACTTGGAAGGCGACAGGTGTCAGCGATGCTCCTCGGTGCTAGACGGACTGACCCGTTACACCGAAGTAGGAAGCCGCCGCGAGCATGTGGCGATCATTGGTCCACACTGCATGCTCGCCGATTTCGTGCGCCGTCGTAAGGTGTACTGCGTCGGCGGTGCGTATGAAGATATCGCGGGGACCGGAAACCATCAGCGCACTGGTCCTCCGTAGCAGAGCTTCGTTGACGGGAATGAGGTTCCACAATCCGTCCCGTATGTGCTCGGAGAAGCGCGTGGCTAGTTCGCGCACATCTTTGAGTGACGACGCTCCTTCGCGCAGGCGGCGATGAAGTACGGCATGGAACTCGGCCATGGCCCATAGCGACGAATATATGGCATCCGCTTTTCGGACCAGCTCGCGAACTCGAGGAGATTCGGGTTCATTGAAATAGAATTTTGCGATATAGGATGTGTCGAAATACACGCGGCTAGACCATTTTTTGATTTTGCGCCGACCAGTTTCGTACGGCTTGTAACAGTGCTTTCAACGGAGTCCTCTTCCTGAGACGGTCTACGTTATCCCCGAAACTGGTCTAGCGACCCCGATCCTCTTCAATGATCTTCGTGCTGTCGCTGACTTGCGGCATTCGAGCCCAGATTTTCCGCATAGAGCTGAAGATCCGCGCTTTCTTGGCCGCGGGCATGCGCGGTGGAGAGGTGATGGGGCGCAGCTCCGCGACCGGCTCACCACGGCGTTCGATCACAATAATGCCGCCGTCTGCGGCCTCTCGCACCAATTCCGAAGTGTGGATGTGGAGCTCGCGGACCGAGGTTTTCCTCATAAAGCTACATTGTAGCACCTGGGGCCAGTCATCGGTCCGTTCGAACCGCTTGACACTATCCCGGGTAAGACGATGTCTTACCTGCATGAAGACCACCGTCTCCTCCAAGGGCCAGATCGTTCTGCCGGCAGAATTCCGGCAGATGGACCGTGTTGAGCCGGGGCAGGAGTTCGACGTCGAGCGTCTCGATCGTGGGGACTATCGCTTCGTCCGGCGTGCCGCCCGGCAGAACGAGGGCGCCATCGACTGGTTGCTCGCCTGTCCTCAAAAGGACTTCTTCGTGCCCATCGACTCTGAGTCGACGGATGCGCTGTGAAGTACTTGGTCGACGCCAACGTTCTGAGCGAGCCGACGAAACCAACCCCCGATCCGCGTGTCATAGCGTGGCTTCGCGCAAATCAACCAGACATTGCCGTCGATCCGGTCATTCTCGGCGAACTGCGATTCGGGATTCTCATGCTTCCCAAGGGATGGAAGCGGACCGCCCTGGAACGTTGGTTCGAAGCAGGGGCCGGGCGTCTCCATTGTCTGCCCTGGGGCGCGGACACGGGCCTGAAATGGGCCGAACTGCTGGCGCGTCTTCGGACGTCCGGTAAAGCCACGCCGATCGAAGGATAGCCTCATCGCCGCGACGGCGTCCGTCCACGGTCTAGCGGTCGCAACGCGCAACCGTGCTGATTTCGCGAACGCCGGCGTGCGCATCGTCGATCCGTTCGTTGGCTGAGGTCTGGTGTACGGGGCGCGGTTCCGAGCGGTTCCGTTATACTTCAGCCCTGGTGGAAGTTTCTAGGCGAACCATTTTCGAGGGCGACACGTTCGATCCGTAGCCTACCGTTACCGGGAAGTGACCGGGTTTCACGGACGTAGGTACGAAGGCATTTACCTGGCGAATTCCGGTCTGGGCATCGGATACGTATTCCACTCGCAGTCGTAGGTCTTCAAGATATACGCGGACGTTATTCCGGTCGCAATTTTCTCCCAGCCCTTCAACCCAGAGCACCAGGTGACCTGCCCCGGAGACATCCTGAATCACGTAGTCTTCGCGCCAATTCATTCCGTCGCACAAGGCCCGGATCACGGGCGCGCCCTGAACGGGAATGCCGACGGCTATCTTTCGGACGTTACTGAAACCACTGTCCGTTGTCCTGAGCCGCACGTCGTGCCAGCCAGAACCAATCCCCGGCGGAAGGCGGCAACTGAAATGCGTATTGCCCTGCGCGTCCTTGCGGAGGGTAAGAGCTGGAACTCCGTAGCCGGCAATCTCCGGGCGCAGGTCGCTTCGTGTAATGCCCGTCTGCCGCGTTTCAAACCAGCACGTCAGGAATTCGTCCAGCCTGTGCGGCTCGAAGTTGATGCCATAGTTTCCCGAATGCAGGGCAGCGGCAAGCACTGGAGAAACCGCGGGCGGATTTTCAGGAGCCGCCTCCCACTTCCGGTGGCAGGCGAGCGTCGCGTGGCGATGCCGAAGCTCCTTGAACTCAACCCGTGCGAAGCCGGCCGACCGGCACATGGCCTGCAAACAGTCCAGCGTCGGCCCGAACCAGTTATCTACATTGCGTCCGAGCTCGTCGGTCTCATAGAACTCCATCCACGGGAGGGGCGTTTCGATGTGCCGCCGGTCCTCGCCTTCGAGGACGAAAGAATCCACAATCGCGATTTCTTTAGTCAGCGCGCAAACGATGTCCAACGCCAGCAGCGGATGCCTTAAGTGATACAGAACCCCGAGAAAGAGCGTGTAGTCGAACACCCCGAGTCCCAGCCGCGGAATCTCGTACACATCGGCGAGAACGTATTTGACGTTCGAGTTAAGGGCTCGATGAGCGTAGCGGAAGTTCGGTTGTTCCACCAAGTCCACCGCAACCACTTCGGCGCCCCTGCGCTCGCACTCGAAGGCAAACCATCCATCCCACGTTCCTATGTCGAGGACGCGTTTGCCGGTCAGATCGTCGGGAAGTCCGTACGACGCAAAACGCTCTCGCAGTTCTTCGAGCTTTAAGAAGCCGTGGATGACTCGGCCCGGCAACTCCAGGCTGTGGTACCAGCCGAGTTGGTCGAGTTGTTGGCCGAAGTCCTCGCGAGCGCGTTTTTCGAGAACGTCAGGCACAATGCCCTGATTATCCCAAATAATGAAGACGGTAATGCCGCTTTCGATCTTCACCATCGGCCACTCGACGCACCCGATCGAGGAGTTCGTGGATATTTTGCAAGCTCACGGAGTGGAACAACTGGCCGATGTGCGGATCATTCCCAAATCACGGCACAATCCACAGTTCAACCGCGAGGCGTTGGACGCGACGCTGACCGCCCATGGCATCTCGTACACTCACATGCCGGGGCTCGGCGGACTTCGCCATCCGCGTAAGGATTCCATCAACACCGCGTGGAAGAACGCCAGCTTTCGCGGCTACGCCGACTACATGCAAACCCCGGAGTTCAG
>JBEKBK010000142.1:0-16666 GCA_050015435.1 Bryobacteraceae bacterium | reverse complement strand
CCGCGATTACCGAATACGCGCGGCGGGCTGGCAAGAAAGAGAAGGTCAAGGCCGCCGAGCTGCCGCTTGATGAACGCCTGGGGAATTACATCATCGAAGGCACGAAAGATGGCCTGATCCCGGATCTGGACCGCAAACTCGCTGAGGGCATGGGATCGCTCGATATCATCAACGGTCCCTTGATGAAAGGCATGACCGAGGTCGGGCGGCTGTTCAACAATAATGAGCTGATTGTGGCCGAGGTGCTGCAATCCGCCGAGGCGATGAAGGCGGCCGTCAATCATCTGGAACAGTTCATGGAGAAGAGCGAAACCTCCGTGCGCGGAAAGATCGTGCTCGCCACCGTTAAGGGTGATGTTCACGATATCGGCAAGAACCTGGTGGAGATCATCCTGGCCAACAACGGATACCGGGTGATCAACCTGGGAATTAAAGTGCCGCCAGAAGACTTGATTCGCGCCTGGCGAGAGCACCATCCGGATGCCATCGGTCTTTCGGGATTGCTCGTGAAAAGCGCGCATCAGATGGTCACCACCGTGTCGGATTTCAAGGATCACGACGTGCGCGTGCCGCTGCTGGTGGGCGGCGCGGCGCTCTCGGAAAAGTTCACGACGACGCGTATCGGTCCCGCGTATGGCGCGCCGACATTCTATGCCAAGGATGCGATGACCGGGCTGCGAATCATGAACGAGTTGATGGACCCGTCCACGCGGGAGGTTGCGATTAGCACGCATATTTTCACCACTGTGGCGACCGTCGTGACGGAAACCGCGCCTGCGGTGAATCCCGGTACGGCGCGCAGCCCCAAGGTGCGGACCGATATCCCGATTCCGGCGGCGCCGTATATTGACCGCCGTGTTCGCGAGGTCCCGAACCTGCAGGAGATCTGGAGCTATATCAATCCATTCATGCTGTATGGACGGCATCTCGGCTTCAAAGGCAATTTCGAAAAATTGCTTGCGGAGCGCGACCCGAAAGCGCTCGAGCTGTATCACGACGTGGAGCGCGTGAAACAGGAAGCCGCGAAGTTCATGAAGATCCGCGCGGTGTGGCAGTTCTTCGAGGCCGAGCGCGACGGTAATTCGATCCATTTGTATGAGCCCGGCTCGCTCAGGCCGCTCCACTCGTTCCGGTTCGGACGGCAGCCCAAGTCCGACGGTCTGTGCCTGAGCGATTACGTGCTCGATGCCGAAGAAGGCAGGCGCGATCATATCGGAATGTTTGTCGTGACGGCGGGGGAATGCGTGCGTTCCCACTCCGAAGAAGCGAAGCAACGCGGCGAGTTTCTCCTGGCGCATGCGCTGCAGGCGCTGGCGATTGAAACCGCGGAGGGTTGCGCTGAGTGGCTGCATCGCCGCATGCGCGAGGATTGGGGTTTTCCCGACCCCCCCACCATGAGCATGCAGGAGCGCTTCACGTCGCGCTATCGCGGGAAGCGCTACAGCTTCGGTTACCCGGCTTGTCCGAATCTCGACGATCAAAAGGGCATTTGGGATCTTCTCAAGCCCGAAGAGATTGGCGTACGTCTTACGGAGGGAATGATGATGGACCCCGAAGCGAGCGTCAGCGCCCTGGTGTTCCATCATCCGGACTGCGCGTACTTCACGGCGAGCGAGGCTAACGAGATTGAGCCATCTGCCGGAACCGCGCCGGCGTAACGCCGACCTGACGGCGAAAAGTCGCCGAGAAGTGGCTTTGGTCGGAAAATCCGCAAGTCATCGCGATCTCTGAAAGAGGCACGGTTGTGGTGGAGACCATATGACAGGCGTGCTCGATCCGTTTGCGCCGCAAGAACTCGCCTACCGTGGCGGAAAAGTACCGGCGGAATTCGCGCGAGAGATGCACGCGGTGAACTCCGGCCGCTGCCGCGATCTCCGCCAGGCTCAGCGGCCGCAGGAAATTCGCCTCCAGGTATTCGCGCGCCACCCGCAACCAACGCGGAAGTACCGCCACCGAACCTGAACCACCGCCGTGGCGCGCGCCTTCCACCAGCATTTCGAGCAGGAGGCCTTCGAGCGAGATCAGCGCCAACTCGTCTCCCTGGCGGAACTCATGGTACAGGCGCTGGGCCAGCCACGTCGACGCGATTCCTTGAATCTCGCCCGGCTGCTCCAGCGCGGCGCTGTGTTCTTGCACGCGTTTGAGAGCCTCTGTTTCTACCTCCACGATCAGGCAATGCGATCCCGCTTCAAACACGTTCCCGTGAGCCACGTTTGGGGGAAGGTAGCGTAGGGCTCTGGTCGGACAAGTGATACTAGAAGTGCCGCTGTAGGACTCCAAATAGGGTCCTTCAAGGACGTAGCTCAGGTAAGCGTGATCGTGGAAGTGCCGGGAGAGTTCCAAGCCTGCCGGATAGTGATTTTCAATGACGCGGAATCCGGGAACGTGCCGCATCGCGACGACCGTGCCGGAGGTTTCCGCACGAGGGCAGCTTTCACCGGCAGCCGAAGGACTATGCAAAGGATGTTCCATGCGCGAGATCACGCGTTCCGCATTTCGGTTTTTGTTCACCCCACGCTCCCTATGCTTTTCGGCTTAGACGGATCTGCACGAAAATGGTTGCGGGGCGACGAAAGAAATGTCGTGTCCGCTAATTTGTTGGAAAAATCTTAGCATTTATATTAAAACTCGTGCTTCTTCCGCCCTTCTATCCGATCCTCGACACGTTGACAGCAGCCCGTCATGGAATTACCGTAATTTCCGCAGCGGAACAGATCCTCGATGGAGGGGCGCGCATCTTACAGGTCCGTCATAAGGATTTCTTCTCCGCGCAGCTGTTTAGCGACCTGGAACGCATCGCCAGCCTTTGCCACGATGCGCAGGCTCGATTGGTGATCAACGATCGCGCCGACGTGGCGAGATTGTTATCCGCGGATCTTCATCTGGGGCAGGAGGACTTACCGCCGTCGGATGCAAGGCGCGTGACGGGTACCAGCACGGTCATAGGCTTTTCCACTCATAACGAGCAACAGTTTCGCGATGCGCTGGCTGAGCCCATTGACTATGTGGCGTTCGGCCCGATATTCAGTACTGCCTCCAAGGGAAAGGCCGATCCTGTGGTAGGCATAGAGGAGTTGCGCAGCCTTCGGCCGCTGACCGGCCGGCCTCTAGTCTCGATTGGCGGCATCACGCGAGCGAATGCGCGGGCCGTGCTCGACGCCGGTGCAAACTCCGTGGCCGTCATCGGCGACCTGTTTCCTTCTAACGGCGATCTCCGCAGGCGCGTGGAAGAGTGGGTTCGTCTGGTTGGGCGCCTTTCGTAAGGCTGCCCACCCCCGTACGTTCAGTACGCCTGTACTCTCGTTGTCGATCTCCCATGACGCTTATGCTTTACCAATGAAACGGACACTGAATCGTCACGAGATTGGGAGCCAGCTGCCACGGCCGGTCCTTGACCGCATCCGGCGCTACGCACAAGAAGGTCGTGAGCCCCGTGCGCGTTACGGGAATGACTCGTGCATGCTTCTCGCGGTCGCGATGGGGCAGCCGAGTGTGGTGATCCTGCGCACCACCCGGCGGGAGTTTACCGAGATTCGGAGCGCGGCCCTGCTCGAATGGATGAGGGTGGCCGGGCTCAAAAGGACCTTGCGCCGGACCCGCTAGTGGCAACGCATCACGTTCGTGCCTAGGTCAAGCGGACGGGAGTCTCCTCCGATGCCACGTGCAACGGAACCCCGGGTTCAGTCGTTTTCGATGCGTGCCCTTGCTGCAGACGTTCCACCTCGATGAGGAGCGACCGAACCGCCAAATAGAAACGCAGGGCCAAGTCCCTCTTGTCGCTCGATTCATAAGTCCGGCTGGCGGTAAGAATATCCGCTCTGACAGTTTCGAGCCGCGGGTCATCCGGCACGTCCTTCGCCAACTCCTCGATCAACGCTCCCATCAGGTTTCCCATTGCCGACTCCGATTCGGACGAGCCCCTCTTCCCAATTCGACGCAAGACTTCATATGTCTGACTCATAACTTGTTTTTTAATCTCTCCTCATATAAATAGCGTGCGCGAATGGCGATTCGGGCAGCAACTCATCTTAGCCCAGAAGATCCGTGTTTGGCTCGGGCGGAAACATTCAATCAATCATTTGATACGTACAGTACCTGCCGGCAGAGTTTCATTCCCGCCTCGTCTTGTTTTAAACATTCGCATACGCCCTGCCGTTAGGCTCACTCAATAGCGATCCCCTCCAAATTCACAATTTCTGATTATTTACCTGACTGTTGACTTCATGGTGTTGCTACTGTTATATTCTTTCGGACTAGTTCTTTCGAACTAGTTCATTTGGATTAGTACTCATTACTATTTGGAGCAGTACTGTTAGGAAAATGATAGTACGTTTTAGTAGTACCGATAACTACGTACGAAAAATTATGTTCGCGATCGTAGGAGTGCGAAATGCGTCCCAGTAGCCGTTTTCTCGGGTGGATTGTCCCTGCCATGCTGTTTTTCGCGGGCAGACCCTTTTTGGGCGGGCAGACGCCCGTGAGAGCAGAGTCAAGCGAGGCGAAGTCGCAATCCGTTGCTTCGTCAGCCTATCGGCTGGAGAACTTCGGCGATGGGACTTACCGTGGAAAAAACGCCGCGCAGCAGCTCACCCTGCAATTCAGCGCCGACGAAGCGCGGCTGAACCTGCCTCATGCGGACGGGGCCGTGCGAGTGACGAATTTCGGACGACAACGCCAGCTTCTGCGCGCTGGTGAAGCGACGGTCACTGCAGCGGGCAATCGGATCGCATATGAGCGCGAAGCGTTCACCGAATGGTATGTGAACGACGCGCGCGGCCTGGAGCAAGGATTCACGTTCGAGCGGCGTCCTGAGGGCCCCAAAGCGAGCGACCCGCTAGTAATTGCGATGTCCGTTACCGGTGGATTGCGTCCCGAGCTTTCGCCCAATGGCGACGCGGTTCTCCTTTGCTCGGATACGGGCGCCGTGCTGCGTTACGCGGGGTTGCGTTCGTGGGACGCTCTTGGGCGTGAGATTCCCTCTCATCTCGAAGCCGAGGGACGCGAGATCCGCTTGGTGATACAGGATCACGACGCCGCATATCCGTTGACGGTCGACCCTTCGATCACGTCCACGACCACGCTAATGGTTTCTCCTACCCCTGGGACTCTGGGTGGGAACGAGATGTTGACTGCAACTGTGACCTCCGGAGCAACCGGGACGGTGACCTTCTACGACGGTACGAACATTCTCGGAGTCGCTTCCGTCATAGCCGGGACGGCGACCTTCAACACGCCGCTTCTTCCCACTGGCGCCAACTCCTTGAAGGCTCACTATAACGGCGATTCAACCTATGCCGGGAGCTTGTCTTCTCCTGTTTCGCTGAAGGTGAATGCGGAGGTGGGTGCGGATTTCCTACCCGCGACGCCGTTCACCGCGCACACCAACCCGCAAGCCATCGCGCAGGGCCAGTTCATCAACGCCAGCCCGATCGCGGATCTGGCCGTGGCCAACTCGGGCAGTAACGATGTCAGCATACTGATCGGCAACGGTACCGGCGGATTTGGGGCTCCCACGAACATCATGGTTGGCCCGGCCCCCAACATGAACCCTTGGGCGATCGCAGTGAGTGACTTTAATGGGGATGGAAACTCCGACCTCGCCGTCGTCAACAACGGCACTGGCAACGTGAGTATATTGACCGGGGACGGCCTTGGCGGTTTTACCCTCGGGAGCACTTTTTTTACGGTGGGCACAAGTCCGGTGGCGATTGCCGTGGCTGACCTTAACGGAGACGGATTTGCCGATCTGGCTGTCGTGAATTCGGGAAGCGACACCGTCAGTGTGCTTCTGGGAAACGGTATGGGCGGATTTACTGGCCCGACGAACTATCCCGTGGGAATCAATCCCGTAGGAATTGCCATCGCCGATTTCAATGGTGACGGAGCACCGGACCTGGCAGTAGTCAACTCAGGCAGCAGCAATGTAAGCGTCCTGCTGGGCTACACATCCATGACGGGTATTCCAGGGACATTCCAGGGCGCGATCCCGTATGCGGCAGGCACAGGTCCCAGATCCATCGTTACTGGCCAATTCCATTCGAATACCAGCACGAACATCGATATTGCTGTCGGAGATGCCCTTGGCAACGTGACCGTGTTGTTGGGAAACGGAATGGGCGGTTTCCCAGCGTCGAAAACCACAGGGACCAACTTAGGTCTGTTCGGAGCCGCCGTGGGGGATTTTAACGCCGACGGAAAGCCGGATCTGGCGATCACGGCGTACACAAACAAGGTTAGCGTTCTGCTCGGCAACGGCGACGGAACCTTCCAAGGTCCCGCTAATTATGGCGGGGGCAACAATCCTGATTCCGTCGTTGTGGGAGAGTTTAACGGCGACCAAACGGCAGATCTCGCCGTTGCGGATTTCAGCGGCGGCATCAGCGTGTTGCTGGGGAGCGCTTACACGATCACGGCGACTAGTGGAGGCGGGCAAAGCGCGCAGATTAACCAGAACTTTGCACAGCCGCTGGTCGCGACCGTGGAGAATTCCTTGTTGGTTGGGGTTCCCGGAGTAACGGTGACGTTCACGGCGCCTGCGTCCGCCCCAACGGCGACTTTCGGGACTGTATCAACCGTCACAGCGACCACCGATGCATCCGGGAAAGCCACTTCGCCAACCCCCACCGCGGACGGGACCACCGGCACATATAACGTCAGCGCGGCTGCCGGATTCGCGACCCCGGCGGAGTTCTCGTTGACGAATACCTTGGGCCCTTTCAGCATTACTCCGGTCAGCGGAGGCGGCCAGTCCGCCGCGATCAATACTACCTTCGCCAATCAGTTGGTTGCCATCGTGAAGGATTCGTTCGGTAATCCGGTTGTAGGCGCGACGGTCATTTTCAGCGCACTGACCACCAGCAGCGCATCCGCCACGTTTGGCGGACAATCGTTTGTCACGGCGCCCACCTTGTCAAACGGGGAGGCAAGCTCGGGACCGGTTACTGCGAACGGGATCGCGGGAACGTACATGCTCGCGGCCCGCGTGATGGGCGTCTCTACTCCCGCAACCTTCTTCATGACCAACACCGGCCCGATGATTACAGCCTCGAGCGGAACGCCTCAAAGCGTTATGATCAACTCGCCGTTTAGCCCGCTTGTCGCCCTGGTGACGAACGCGGGGGGCATGGGCGTGGGCGGAGTCATCGTGACCTTCACCGCACCAGTCGGCGGGGCAAGCGGCACCTTCGCGCCGGGAGCGAATACCGCAATGACGAACTCATCGGGCGTTGCGACGTCGCTGACCTTCACCGCCAATTCGACCGCCGGATCGTACACGGTGACGGCAAGCGCGCCGGGATACGGAACAGCCAGTTACATGCTAACCAACCTGGTTGGTCCGGCGGTGTCGATCACCGCAACTGGTGGTACGCCCCAAGCCGCAGTGATCAATACGGCATTCGCCAGCCCGCTCTCCGCGACGGTTAAGGACGCCGGTGGCAACGGGGTTTCGGGCGTCACCGTTACCTTCACCGCCCCACCGGGCCCAGGAGCGACTGGGACCTTCGCGGGGACGAATACAGCGATAACAGGTGCATCGGGCATCGCGACTTCTGCCGTATTCACCGCGAATGGCATGACCGGAACCTATACCGTGCAGGCGTCAGCGCTCGCGCTGGCCCCGGCGAATTTCTCACTCACCAACTCGCTCGGTATCCAGTTGCCGGCCGGAGTCATTGTGGGCTTGGGCAGGTCCGCCGCATTCCCGGTGACATTGGGAAGTCCTGCTCCCCCGGGTGGCCTTTTCGTTACCTTGAGCAGCAGTGATACTTCGAAGGTGACCGTAAGCCCATCGGGGTTCATCATCCCCGGTGGTGCGACTACTAGTTCCGGGACGCCCACTGTGACTGGAGTCGCCTTCGGATCAGCCAACATCAGCGCGTCCGCAACCGGTTATCCGACAGCGGTCCAAAGCGTCCAGGCGGCGGACACCCTCAGTTTCTCGCCCGCCGGTGTCACGGTGCCGGCCGGAACGATAGGGCACCTGTTTCTGTTCTTATCCGCTCCCGCGCCTATGGGCGGTCAAGTGGTCAATCTGAGTTCCACCGCCCCAACGATAGCCGGGGTACCCTCGACCGTAACTATCCCCGCAGGCTCGACTTCCATGAGCGTGGCGGTTACGGGTATCGGAGCAGGCCCAGCAACAATTCATGCCAGTAATTTGCCGTTCATCGCGGATACCACCGCGAGCGTAAGTGTGATCTCTGGAACCCCGGCTTCGGTCACCGCGACGAGCGGGACACCTCAGAGCGTGCCTGTTAATACGACATTCGCGCCTTTGGTGGCGACGGTGAAAGATGGAGGCGCCAACCCGGTCGGCGGAGTCATGGTGACATTCACGGCACCTCCCCTATCCGGTCCGTCCGGCACATTTGCCGGCGGCGTGAATACGATCGTCACCAACAGTTCCGGGGTGGCGACGGCAACCTTTACCGCCAATGGCTTACCAGGCGGCCCTTACACGGTAACGGCGTCAGTGTCCGGCGTCGCGATGCCGGCCAGCTTCTCATTAACGAACCTCCCGGCTGCCGTCCCAACGATTACCGCGACAAACGGCGGGGGACAGAGCCAGATGATCAATATGCCGTTCCCCATGCAGCTCTCGGCGATCGTGAAAAATTCGATGGGCAATCCGGTGGGCGCGGGAGTGGTCGTGACCTTCAGCGCTCCGACGGCCGGCGCCAGCGGAACATTCGCGGGCGGAGTGAACACCGCCACGACGAACACGTCCGGCGTGGCGACATCCGTCACGTTCACGGCTAACTCCACAGCCGGCAACTATTCGGTAACGGCGACGACGACTGGGGCTCCGGTCCCGGCCACGTTCTCGTTGACGAATCTCCCTGGGTCGCCGTTCTCCATAGCAGCCGTTGGTGGAACGCCACAAACGACGCTAATCAATACCGCATTCTCGAGCCCGCTGGTCGCAGTCGTGAGAGACTCGGGCGGCAATCCTGTTCCGAACGCTATGGTCACATTTACTCCGCCGGCGTCTGGCCAGAGCGGCACGTTCTTCGGAGGAATGAACACGGCCGTTACGAATGGGTCCGGCGTGGCGACTTCGATGACGTTCACAGCCAATGGAACACCTGGGTCTTACAACGTGACCGCGGCTTCCGGCGCCGCGACAGGGGCCTCCTTTGCGCTGACCAACACTATGTCCAGCGGCACGGGTCTTCAGTTACCGGTGGGGCTCATAGTGGGACTTGGCGGCACCGCGCTGTTCCCGGTGACGCTGAGTTCGCCCGCACCCCCAGGCGGCTTGTTCATTACCCTGGGCACGAGTAATTCGTCGGTCGTCGGCCTGATGACGGCGAATATCTTGATCCCGCCTGGGCAAACGACAGGATCGGGACGAGTGAGCGGCGTCGCGTTCGGAACCGCGACGATTACCGCCTCGGTGGGCGGAATTCCGGCCGCGAGCACGACCGTGCAGACCGCCGACGTCCTCAGCTTCGTTCCAAATACTGGGTCGGTAGCGACCGGGAGTATGACGGTTCTGTTCCTGACCATTCCCGTGCCCGCGCCGCCGGGCGGACTCACGATCAACGTGAGTTCGAGCAATACGGGGATTGCGACCGTGCCTGCCACGGTCACGATTCCGCCCAACGGTACCAGCGCCAGCGTTCGCGTGACCGGAGTTTCGCCCGGACCCGTGATCATTCATGCGAGCCAGTTGCCGAACATCGCGGACACTACCGCCAGCGTGACGGTCCACTAATGTCCATCAGTGCGTCTCTCCGCACTGATGGATCCTCTACTCTTGCGAGTATCGCAAGAAGCCTGCGGGTGATTGGTTAAGCCTTTCTGGTGATGTGCGCTGGGCCGCGTAAAAAACGCAGTGGGTGACTTTTGTACCGGAACCTTCCAGTACTCACATTTAATAGGGTTGGTACTTTCCCTTCTCTTTTGTGCGGAGTAAGCTCGACAGTGCCAGTACAGAAGTTCAGTCAGGCGGAAAGAGACCATGGAACACGTAAAGTTGGACATCAGCCGTAACCCGGCACAGAATTTCGCGAAATACCTCCTAGTCAATGTGGCCCTAGTCGCCCTATTCGCCGGCGCCACCTCAGTGGCTCTGGCACAGCCGGTCGTTACCCCTGGCGGCGTGGTGAACCTCGCTAGCTTTACCAGCCCGGTGGTTCCAGGAGGCGGCGCAAGTATCTTTGGGTCAAACCTTGCAGGTTCCACTGCGTCGTCCGGCGGAGTGCAGCCGACTCCGAAAGCGTTAGCGGGCACCAGCGTGAATCTAGGCGGGTTCCCCGCGCCTGTAACTTACGTTTCACCCAGCCAGGTCAATATCCAGATTCCCTGGGAACTGGCCGGGCAGCTTCAGGCAAACCTCACGGTCACTACCGCCGCCGGCACCAGCAGCCCGGTTGCTGTGAGCCTGGCTCCGTTTGCGCCCGCTCTTTTTAGTCAAAGTGGGAATGGACTGGGACAGGGATTGATTCTCAATTTCGATAACACGTTTAATAGTTCAACTAATCCCACGGTACCCGGCGGCACTGTTCAAATCATCGCCAATGATCTGGGCGCCGTTACCAACCAACCCGCTGACGGGACGGAGCCCAGCGCGCCCGCGAATACGATAACACCCGTGTCGGTCACGATTGGGGGACTTCCGGCCGTCGTGACGGCATCTCAGTTGTGTGGCCCGCCCGATTTTTGCCTTATCGGCCCCAACTCGGGGTTAGATTCCTCCTATCAGGTTACTGTTCTGGTGCCTGCGGACGTGACCGTAGGGCCGGCAGTGCCGGTTGTCATGAGTATGGGCGGCGTTTCCAGTAATACGGTAACGATGGTCGTCGCTTACCCGCCCCTCACCGGCGTAGCCATCCTATTGCCCGCCGGACTCACCGTGGGCGTGGGAGCGTCCGCGCCATTCCCAGTGACGTTGGTAGCCCCCGCTCCCGCGGGTGGAATCTTCGTTACTCTCAGTAGCAGCGATCCGACCAAGGTGACCGTGACTCCGTCGGGGCTCCTGATCCCTGCCGGGGCGACGGTGGGTTCGGTGACGGCAAACGTGAATGGAATCGCTTTCGGATCATCCACCATTAGCGCGTCAGCGGAAGGCTATCCGACGGCAACGCAGGTCGTGCAGGCCGCGGACACGATCAGCTTGTCGCCGGCCACTCTCACCGTGCCGAGCGCAACCACGGGGCACCTGTTCATGTTCCTGTCCGCTGTCGCGCCGCCAGGCGGTCTCACAATCAACTTGAGTTCCAGCGCCCCGGCGATAGCTACGGTGCCTCCGACCGTTACCATTCCCGCGAACTCGAACGTCGCTAGTGTGGGGGTGACCGGTGTAGGCACCGGGACGGCGGTGATTCACGCCAGCAGTTTACCGTCCGTGGCGGATACCACGGCGAGCGTCACTGTGGTTGCAGGAACCCCGGCTTCCGTCTCCGCGATCAGCGGGACGCCTCAAAGCACTCCGATCAACACTTCGTTTTCGCCGTTGGTAGTAACGGTGAAGGACGGAGGAGGTAATCCGCTCAGCGGAGTTACCGTGACATTCACGGCTCCGCCCATCTCTGGAGCGTCCGGCACGTTTGCCGGCGGAGCGAACACCGCTGTAACGAACTCCTCCGGTGTGGCAACGGCCCCAACTTTCACAGCAAACGGCTTCCAGGGACCATTTACGTTAACAGCTTCGGTGGCCGGCGTCGCTAATCCGGCGAACTTCTCTTTGACGAACATCGTTGCGTTCGCGACCATCACCGCGACCGCCGGAACGCCGCAAAGCGTGCCGATCAACACTGCGTTCGCGCCACTGGTGGCGACGGCGAACGACGCAAAGGGCAATCCAATCGCCGGAATCGTAGTGACGTTCAGCGCTCCAGCGAGCGGTGCGAGCGGAACATTCGCCGGAACCAACACCGCCATGACGAACGCGTCGGGTGTGGCGACATCCACTTTGTTCACCGCAAACTCCACCGCCGGCAATTACTCCGTGACCGCCAAGGTGCTCGGGGTTCCGGGCGCGGCTACTTTCTCGCTGGCCAATCTCGCCGGGACTCCGTTCTCGATTGCGGCAGTCAGTGGGACGCCGCAATCTGCAGGCACTAATACGGTGTTCTCAAGCCCACTCGTGGCCCTGGTAAAAGACTCGGGCGGGAATCCTGTTCCGAACGCCACGGTCACATTTACGCCGCCGGCCTCGGGCGCGAGCGGAACTTTCGCTAAAGGAGTGAACACTGCGGTTTCTAACGCGTCTGGCGTGGCGACATCCGCAGTGTTTACGGCCAATGTAACGATTGGGTCCTACATCGTTACCGCCACATCCGGCAACGCCTCGCCGGCCGCGTTTGCGCTGACGAACACCACGGGGATTCAATTGCCGGCGGGCGTTATCGCAGGCATAGGCTCGACGACTCTGTTCCCGGTGACCCTGGGATCGCCCGCGCCCCCCAACGGCGTTTTCATTACCTTGACGAGCAGCAATCCGTCGGTGGTCGGCCTGACCTCAGCCAATGTTGTGATTCCGGCCGGGCAAACTACCGCACTCACACAAACTCGAGTAGTTGGCGTCGCCTTCGGTACGGCCACCATCACTGCGTCGGCGGTCGGTTTTCCAACAGTGAGTCAGACGGTGCAGGCTACCGACGTCATTACCTTCAGTCCTGCCACCGGCACGGTAACGGCCGGGAATACGACTATTCTTTTCCTGAGCCTCTCCGTGCCCGCGCCACCGGGCGGCCTGACGATCAATCTGAGTTCGAGCAATACGACAATAGCGACGGTGCCGCCGACGATCACGATCCAGCCCAACAGTACCAGCGTAGGTATTCGCGTGACAGGACTTTCGCCAGGCCCTGCGACAATTCACGCGAGCAATTTGCCGAACATTGCGGACACCACGGCCAGCGTGACGGTCAATTAGGACCGTCCCGCAGTCGCGGTGTATGATAGCGCCATGTTCTTAGGCAGGCTACGCCGCGCCCACACCCTGGGTCTGTTAGCTCTCGTGCTTGGATCGGCGGCGGCGGCCCAGGTCCCTGTCGTCGATTGGAAAAAGCAGGAGCCCGAAATCCTGCGGCACTACCGGTCCCTCGTTCAGATCGACACCAGCAGTCCTCCGGGCAATGAGACCAACGCGGTCAATTACCTGAAAAAGGTCCTCGAGGGTGAAGGGATACCGGTAAAGACCTTCGCGATGCAACCGGCTCGCGCCAATCTGGTGGCTCGGCTGAAAGGGAGCGGCAAGCAGCGACCCCTGTTAATTTTGGCCCATATGGACGTCGTTCCGGTTCAGCGCGAGAAGTGGCCAGTGGATCCGTTTGGCGCTGTGCTCAAAGACGGCTACGTCTGGGGCCGGGGCACGGTGGACGATAAAGACAAGCTCGCTGCGAATCTCATGGTGATGCTGCTGGCAAAGCGCATGGGGCTGGCCCTGGACCGGGACATCATTTTCCTCGCTGAATCGGGAGAAGAGGCCGATCCCACCGGAGTCGGGATCAGTTACATGGTGAGCGAGCATTTTCCCGAGATCGAAGCCGAGTTTGCACTCACCGAGGGAGGCGGCGGCACATTGCAGGACGGGCGCGTCAGCGTGGTCACGATTCAAACCACCGAAAAGGTGCCTCGCCGGGTGCATTTGATCGCGAACGGTACTTCCGGGCATGGCTCGGTTCCACGTTTGGATAATCCGCTCCTCCATCTTTCGGCTGCTATCGCCAAAGTGGGCGCCTGGGAGACGCCGATGCGTTTGAACGACACGACCCGCACCTATTTCGAACGCCTCGCCACGATCAGCACACCGGAGCAAGCAGCTCGCTACAACGGCTTGATGAATCCGGAAAGCTCGGCCGCCGTCCAGCGTTATCTCGCCGCCAATGAGCCGCAGCGATATTCCATGCTGCGGACCTCGATTGTTCCCACCATGCTCCGAGCGGGCGTGGGACCGAACGTCATTCCATCCGAGGCCGATGCGACTTTGGATATACGCGCGCTGCCCGACGAAGACATGCCCAAATTCTTCGAAGAGCTGACGCGTGTTATTGACGACCCCGCCGTGAAGATCGAACCGATCGCCGGAAATCCGAGGCCCGTCGCGCCTCCTTCCCGGCTGGATTCGGACATGTATCGCGCTCTGGAGCGCGTCAGCAAACGGCTGTATCCGGAGTCCATAGTCTTGCCGACCATGTCGACCGGTGCTTCGGACATGGCCCAGTTAAGGGCCAAGGGAATACAGTCGTACGGTATCGGACCCTCCAGTATCGAGTCCGACAGCACGAATTATGGGGCGCACAGCGACGTCGAACGACTGGCCGAAACGTCGCTCTACCGCTTCGTGGAGTTCACCTGGAACGCGGTCTTCGAAGTAGCCGGCCGCAAGTAACAACGTTCTCGACGAAAGGAGAATCGATGCGCTTACTCGTGTTTGCTTTGCTGGCAAGTTCGCTCACCGCCCAGCAGCCTGCTCCGCAGCTTCATTTTGAGTCCGACCCGGATTACCTGAAGCTTCCCGCCGACATGCCGCTCGGCGAAGTGCTGGGAATAGCAGTCAATTCCAAGGGCCATATTGTTCTAGTGAATCACCCCGGTAGTTACGGCGGGCCGCTGTATGGCGCTGCCTCGACCCAGCTATTTGAATTCGACCAGACGGGAAAGTTCGTGCGTGAGATCGGCCGCGGTGTGTATGGGCTGGGCTACGCCCACTCGGTGCGGTTCGATAAATACGACAACATGTGGGTGGTCGATAAAGGCACGAACTCCATTATGCGCTTCAATCCCGCGGGCAGAGTGACGATGAACCTGGGACGGCGCGAAGAAGGGCCGGATGAGCATCACTATATCGAGTTTCAGCGCGGTGATCCGCCGCCCCAGCACGTCGATGGATACTTCCATGGGGCCACCGATATTGCTTTCGATTCGGACGACAACATGTACATCAGCGACGGCTATTTCAACTCGCGCGTCGCCAAACTCGATAAGCACGGGGACTGGGTGAAGTCCTGGGGATCCAAGGGCCGCGACCCGGGCCAATTCAATCTCCCCCACAATATTGCCGTTGACCGGCAGAATAATGTTTATGTCGCGGATCGCAGTAACCGCCGCATTCAAGTGTTTGACACCGACGGTAAATACTTGCGATCGATTGTTCTCAACGCGCCTTACGACAAGAAGCGGCATCCGGTCCTGGGCAATGCCCCGGCCAATGCACCGGATGCCACCCAACCCTGGACCCTATGCATCACGAACACGCCCACCCAGTATCTCTACACCTCTGATCAAGAACCCGGACGCATTTACAAGCTTTCTTTGGATGGCAAAATACTCGGCGCGCTGGGCGAATCCGGGCACGAGGTTGGACAGTTCAACTGGGTCCACGCACTGGCCTGCCCATCGGAAAATAGTCTGTTCGTCGCCGATATGAACAACTGGCGCGTGCAGAAGCTCGCGCTGCATCCTGACAAATCGAAGTAGTCGATTCCAAATCGGCGTGAACAGGAGCGCGACCCTCGGGGCGTCCTGTTCACGTCCTTCTACTGCCTCGCACCGCTCAACGCACCGGTCTGGCAAGACTTGCAGATGCCATAGCCGGTTCCGTTGGTTTGGATGAAGTTGCAAATCGTCGTCAACGCCGTCAGCTCAGAAGTCGACAGCGGCTCCTTCTGATAAGGAACATTGACCACGCCGTAGGTACCGGTGGGTGAATCGGGCTCGAGCGAGGTTCCCCAGGCGATCATCCCGTTGGTCAGCCAGCCCGGTCCTGTGCCGGCGCCCGCGTTGTTTGGAACACCGACCTGCGTAAAGTGAGCAGGATTCAAGTCGAGCGTAGACGGATTGCACACATTGAAATTGGTCGAGGCCGGAACCGACGCGACCAGCTTGATGACAACCGAGGTCGGTACGGCCGGGGTGAGAGTGTTATGGCAAGTTCCGTTTGGACGAACAATTGCGATATCCGTACACGAGATGAGGAAGCTGACAATCTTAATGTTGTGGTCCGTGGCCGTACGCTTCAGGCGGGGTCCCACCCGCCCAAGCCGGCAAACGCCCCGGAGTTTCTGAGTTTCGACGAGCTGGTTACCCTTTCGGATACTGATCAACCCGCCGTGCCGTTGGCGGAAAAGCTTAACAGACTCCTAACCACTCCTTTCTTGAGCAACGGGGGCTCGCTGCTGAGTCAGCGGCCCCACCGGCCTTCCGTGAATGGACTCGGGCCGGTTCTTCGGGTCGCCTCCTGGAATGTTGAACGAGGCCTGAACTTCGATCTCATACGGCTCGCTCTCTCTGATCCCGATGGATTCAGGTAAGCCACGCTACGTCGCAAGGTACTTGACGGTGATCAGTGGACACAAATCAATCAGCAATTGCGGACACCACGCGACGCCGATTTGATCCTGCTGAACGAAGTGGACCTAGGGACGAAGCGGACCGACTATCGCGATGTGGCTCGGGAGTTGGCCCATGCTTTAGGAATGAATTACGTGTTCGGGGTGGAGTTTGTCGAAGTGGACCGGCTGGACGACCTCGGACTCGAAAAAGTCCAACTGGAAGATCCCGAACTCGCTCAGAAGATGAGGGAGGAACTGAAGCCCATCCAGCACGCTACCTGGGGCTTCACGGGAACGGCATTCTCAGCCGCTATCCGATTCAGAACGCCCGGACTATACGGCTTCCGGTCTGCCACGATTGGGAATCGGTTCTACTATTCCTT
>JBEKBK010000141.1:0-16744 GCA_050015435.1 Bryobacteraceae bacterium | reverse complement strand
AAAAACGTAGTTGCCATCTGACGAGGTGAATTTGGTATTCGCAGCCCCCGCTTGCTGGTCAATCAGACGAATTCGTGCATTCACGACAGCGTTGCCCGCAGGATCGGTGACCTGCCCTGAGAAAGTTCCCGTCGCATTCACCTGGGCCTTGAGAGATGCGGCAAAGCACACGACGCACACGGCCGATAGGGCCATTTCGAAGTACTTCACAGTTCACCCCAATTTGGTGATGTCGACTCCATTGCCGTCACACTCGTGCTTCACGTTGCCATCTCTTTCCGTGATTCTGCGCTGAGCGCCCCGAGAGAACAAGACCCTATAGTTGAAGTCTCGGCTGGTCAGATAGTGAAACCTGCAGATCCCACTTTTGAGGGAATTCGAATCGGGCCTTACAGATCTGGGTCGATTTGTTTTCTGCCGAAAAGCCGTGCGTCGATGGACCAGGCCCCAGGACCAATCATCGCCAGGCTAACCCCGAGGACCGCCAAAATAACGGCCATCGGCATGTTATTGGGCTGAGAGAAAGCGATCCAAAGCTCGACCGCAGCCGCGACCGTGCCCGCAACTGGCGTCCATAGCCCGGCGAGAATCAAGATTCCCGCAACGGCTCCCAGTATTTCCGGCACCGCGGCGCCAAACAGAGGAGGATGAGTCAGGGACAAGGCACCGTGGTAAAGTAACGCTCCTCCGACGAGGAGCCGCTGCAACAAGAGGCCGAGTCCGGGCCAGCCGTCAGCGAAGGTCGAAAAGAGGCGCTGCACAGCAGTCCCGCTAAAAGGATAAGGAATCTGCAACCAGATGGGAACCCACGAACCGGGTAGCGCGCGATTCCACTTTAGTGGGATCTAAATTTCGATGATTCCGCGCTTCAGCCCGATGGTGACCGCGTGAGTTCGGTCGCTCGCTCTCAGTTTCGACAGAATGTTCGTCACGTGCCGTTTGACGGTATCCTCTCCAATGGAAAGCCGTGCGGCAATCTCCTTGTTCGCATTTCCGGCGGCGATCAGCCGGAGCACATCGAGTTCGCGCGCGCTCAACTCGTCCTCCCCGGAATGCTCTGCCAGCTCCGCCGCAACCTCTGAAGGAATTCGCTTTTGCCCAGCGTGGACTGACCGGATGGCCTCCAGGAGTTCTTGATTTACCTTGGCTTTCAACAGGTAACCGCGGGCGCCGGCTTTCAGCGCCCGCACTACCTGCATATCGCCATCGTAGGTCGTAAGAACGATGATTCGTGCCTCTGGGAATTCCTGGCGGATCGCAACCGTCGCTTCGATGCCGCTCATGTCAGGCATTTGCAGGTCCATCAAGGTGATGTCCGGGCGATGGTGCTTGAACTGCTTGATCGCTTCCACTCCTGTAGATGCCTCGGCGATCAACTTCATGTCGGACTCGGCGTTCACCAAGGCTGCAATGCCTTTTCGAAGGAGCGCGTGGTCATCAACGGCTAGGACCAAAATAGGTTGGGTACGCGCGCTCACGATAACTCACGATCCTTTCGGAAACAGCCCAAAGCGACGCCGGGTAGTAGATTTCTCATAAGCGATTCGGGATGGGACCGCCAGTTCCACCTCCGTACCCGCCCCGGCTTCGCTCCAGAATACCAACCGTGCACCGATCCGTTTGGCCCGTTCTCGGATACCCGGCAATCCCCAATGCCCGGGACGCATGCCATCCTTCAGCACCTTTGGATCGAGTCCCTTCCCATCGTCCCTAATACGTAACCGAAGCAGGCGGTTGTCATAATGGATTTCAGCTTCGATTCGGCTTGCGCTCGCGTGCCGGAAGGCATTCCGCAACACTTCGCGGCCGATCTGATAGATCTCGTCCTGGAGGACCGGGGACAAGTCTTGCGCCGGGCCTTCCACGGTCACGCGAAACGACGGGCGATTAC
This sequence comes from Bryobacteraceae bacterium, assembly GCA_050015435.1. Classification (GTDB taxonomy): domain Bacteria; phylum Acidobacteriota; class Terriglobia; order Bryobacterales; family Bryobacteraceae; genus Palsa-187. Next base: position 14,853 of record JBEKBK010000141.1, on the reverse strand, counting down.
CATTTGAAACTTGAGAGCTTGCAAGTTCCTGCCCCGCAGTCTTCAGCAGGCGTTCCAACTGAGTTCGCGGTCCTCCTGTGCGGCGCAGATCCTGAATCGCATCCCGGCCCTCGACGATCGCCTCCTGGGCGGTGCCGATGGCACTGTCCAGTGTTGGAATCGCTTCTTCTCGACCCTTTGAAAACAGGTTCCGGGCTGCCTGAAATTCGATGAGTGCGGCCTGAAAGGTCTGCAAGAGCGTGTCATGCAGCTCGCGGGCAACGCGCAGGCGTTCATCGACACGACCTTCGAGATTCGCGCTAAATTCCCGGGCGATCTGGCGGAGGCGGTACTGATACAGCGCCCAGAGCAATGCGAAAAAGGCGGCCACCAATGACAAGCGGAACCAGGTGGTCTGGTAATACGCCGGGGCGATCGAAAATTCGAGCGATGCGCCGGTTTCGTTCCATACGCCGCTGTTATTGCTGGCCATCACGCGGAAGCGGTAGTTCTGAGGGGAAAGATTGCTATAGAACGCCTGCCGGCGTTTGCCGGCGTCTTGCCAGTCGCGATCGTAGCCCTCCAGCTTGTAGCGGAAACGGTTCTTCTCCGGCGCGGCCAGGCTCAACGCGGTATAGTCGATTTCCAGATCGCGAACCCGCGCAGGCAGGCGCAATCCCCGCGAGGCGTCAAACTTCCTGCCGTCCGCAGTGATTTGTTCGACGTATACAGGTGGCGGCAGTTTGTTGAACGGAAGATGTCGCGGGTCGATCACGCTCGCCCCGTCCGGAGGTTGGAACCATATTTTTCCATCTGGTGACTTAGCGACTATCGGCGTGCGGGTACCAAAGCGCCCACGACTCCACACTCCGTCGGAGGCGTCGTAAACCTTAGTCTGGACGCTTCGCTTCGAATCGCTCATCCACGCCTCCAACTCGGTACGCGCAATTCGCACCAGGCCGCAAGGCGTCTGCAACCAGAAGGAACGGTCCCCATCTTCCATCGCCCAAAAAACGGCATCGCAGGGCAGGCCGTTCCGGCTGGTAAGAGTCGTGATGCGGCCATCTTTCACTCGGCTTAAGCCGCCCTCGGTCGCTGCCCACACGGCACCGTCCGAACCAAGTTGAAGGCCCAGCACTGAGCCATTGCCCAACCCGTCAGCCACGTTATAAGAAGAGCGGAGTTGGCCGTCCTTGAGGTAAGCGAGCCCTCCGTCAAGAAATCCGATCCATAGACCGCCCTGCAACCGATCGGGCAGCAAAGCTGTCGCGGCTTGCTTGTGTCCAAATCGGGCCCAAGGGAAACGCTGAACGGCGCCCTCTGGCGTCCAATGGGAGAGGCTGTCGTTGCTGCTGATCCAAACCTTCCCGTCTCCATCCCCGGCGATTGACAATACATCTCCGCCCGGGAGGCCGGGAACCGGCACAAACCGGCCACCGTCGAAGTACACCACACCCTCGCGACTGCCAACCCACAGTCGTCCCAGGTCATCGTGTCCCAGCGAAAAAACGGTATTTCGAAGTCCGCTGTTCTCGATCTCTGTTACCCTCGCGTCGATAATGCGCTCTCGTTCACTTGTTCGCCCGTCTCGATCCGGCACAATTCGCCTGCCGTAAACGCTCACATGCCCGTTTTGCCAGCGATTCAGCCCATCCGCCGTGGCAATCCAAATACTTCCATCCGGGGTCGCTTCCAGCAGATCAACCGCGGCCGAGGAAAGGCCCTGGCTCACCGAAACTGTCGGGATCGCGAATTCACGAAACCGATCCAGCCCGGTTTGCGTGCCGACCCAAACATCGCCTTCGCGATCTTCAAAAAAGCAAGTTACGATATCGCTAGACAGGCCATCGCTGACTGAGAATTTATCGATCCTGCCTTGATGCAGGTGCAACAAACCTTGCACAGTGCCAATCCACAAGCTGCCATCCCTGCTCCTTAACATCTTAGTCGGTCCGAACTGCCCGGCGATCACGGGAAGAGGGTAGCTCCGGATTTTTCCGTCCACAAGCTGTTTCAGACCTTCGAGCCCTGCATTAACCGCATTGCCAAACGAGGTGGATTCCCTGGTTGTCAGCAGGAGTGTACCGTTGCCGTCTTCGAGTAGCGTTTCGGGCTGAGCCCCACCGGGAAAGAGGTAGTGCTCTGGAGTACCGGGCGCCCATCGCCACAGACCTGTTTGAGCTGCGGCCCACAAATTGCCCTTGCGGTCCTCATATAAGGCAGAAATGGACTCGCCGAAACTCCCGCCTCCGTAGCACTGCGTCTTGGCGGCCCGGACGGTGCAGAGCCTGCCGGGGTCCGTGACCCCAAACCAAATCTTTCCCTCAGCATCATGCGACAGTTCACCAACGCGATGACCGGCAACCTCCGGATATTGTGTAAGCTTGCCGTCCTTCAAACTGGCAAGCCCCTTGGGTGTGCCGATCCACAGAGTGCCGTCCCGCGTAACCAAAATATCGTGAACAAAATTGTCTGGGAGCTGCTCATTTTGTGGCGGCTGCCACAGCACGGGTAGGACGCCATCGAAACGGTACAGCCCCGATTCCGTGGCCAGCCACAGATAACCATCCGGCGTTTGCGCCACAGAAAAGATGGTGCCCTTGACGAAGCCTTCGCGAACCGTCCACGCGGTGTGCGCGTACTGGCTAACGTCGAGCGAGGGATCCAATGCGAACGCGCAGGCGCTGTATGTCAGTAGGAGGACCAGCCAGACGACCGGCTTCTTTTGAGCGGATCCCATAGCCCTGACCATCCTAGAACTTTCCAGCCCGTCGTTCCCCGCCGGCGTTCCAGTAACGTCTTTCCCATAGTACACTGGGGGTTTCCCGATAGAAAAGCCGGACGGCCAGGCAAGTGGATCGAAAAATGGGCTCAGGGTTCAGGCTTTCGACTCAAACTTTGATTCTGTGCTTACTGTTGTCAGCAGCCATGCCTCGGCTGGTGGGGCAAGTAAATACCGGCGCTGTGGTAGGTACGCTAACCGACGTTTCGGGGGCGGTGATACCCGGCGCAACGGTGACCATCAGGAACAGGGCTATGGGCGTATCCCGAGCAGTATCGACCGGGAAGACAGGCGACTATAGTTTTAGTCTTCTGCAACCAGGGACCTACGAAGTCACGATCGAGGCCAAAGGCTTCAAAACCTTTGTGACGGAGAACTTGAACTTGTCGGCAGGAGACCGCCTCCGCCTGGACGCCAGGATGGAAATCGGCATCGCGAGTGAGAGCACTTCGGTTTCGGCCGAAGCTACCCCCGATTTGGAGACCGACTCGTCCACGATCGCCACCTTAATCACCACCCAGAGCGTGGCAGATCTGCCGCTGAACGGCCGCAACCTGACAAACCTGGTTCAGCTCTCAGCGGGCGTGACCGAGGGGGCTTCCAATGCTCCGGGAGGCGGGAGCCACAGCAACGATCGCCGGCTGACCTCCACCTTCTCCGCCAACGGGCAGAACGACTTTCTCAACAACAATATGATCGACGGCATGGACAACAACGAACGGTACTTCGGAACCATTGTCGTCCGGCCCTCCATCGACGCCGTCCAGGAGGTCAATGTCTCCACCAACTTGTACCCGGCGGAAGTCTCGCGCACAGAGGGAGGCGTGGCCAATATCATCACGAAGTCCGGCACAAACACTTTCCACGGTTCGCTCTTCGAGTATCTGCGCAACGACGCTTTCGATGCGCGCAACTACTTTGCGACGACGGGCCCAAGGCCCGAATTGCGTCAAAATCAATTTGGCGGAAGCGTCGGCGGCCCCATCCGGAAAAACAAGACCTTTTTCTTTGGCGACTACGAGGGGTTTCGGCAGGTATGGGCGCAGAACACGTATACCTCAACGGTGCCCACGGCGGCGCAGGATAGCCTGGTAGGAGCGACAACGGCAGGCCAGACAATTCCCACCGGCTCTTTGCTGGGGAACACAAGCCCAGTTGTCGTCAGCGCGCTGGGCAAGAACCTGTTCGCGCTTTATCCCGCTCCGACGAATCCGGGAACCACAAACAACTTTGTGTACTCTCCTGCCAAAACGCAGTTCAGCCATACCTTCGATGTGCGCGTCGACCATCACTTCTCGGATCGGGATACGCTGTTTGCACGCTACTCATTCAACGACGTAAGCACCTATACGCCGGGGAACCTGCCGGACGTTTCCATTAATGGAAATACTTTCGGCTCCTCCAATTCGTCCGGAATCTCCGGTGGCGTGGGTCTGGAACGTGCCCAGAATCTTGGCGTGGACTACGTCCATGTCTTTCGACCGGAGTTGCTACTGGAACTGAAGGTGGGATACCTCAGATTCGCCAACCAGGCGTTGACCACAAACAGCGCCAACGCCGGAGTCCAGTTGGGGTTCGATTCGTGCTCTTTGGGAACCGGTTACTGCATGAATGCCGGCAGTGGTGGAGCGCAATACGGCCTGCCATCCATCCAGGTGGCCGCGCCCTACAGTGGTCTGGGTGACGGCCTGTTTACGCCGCTCTTCGACTACAACAACACCTTCCAGTACCAGGGGTCTTTGACCTGGACCCACGGCGCTCACAACGTGAAGACTGGGGCGAGTTTGATCCGGCGGCAGCTGAACTTACAACAAAGCCAGAGCGCCCGCGGCAGCTATTCTGTCAATGGGACTTTCACCGGCAGCGCCCTGGGCGACCTGGCTGCGGGTTATGCCTCGGACGCACAATTCCAAAACGATGTGGCCTTTCCGCGCTTCCGCTCCTGGGAGGTTGCCGGCTTCATTCAAGATGACTGGCGTGTAACCAAATGGTTGGCTCTGAACCTCGGTGTCCGCTATGAAATCTTTACCCCGTTCACCGAAGTGCGCGGTGACATTTCGAACTTTGACACGGCCACTGGTGAGGTAGTTTCTCCGATCCTCTCAGGGGCCAACCACGGTTCCAGCACCGCGAACGTGAAGACCGACTGGGGCGACATCTCTCCCCGGCTCGGCTTTTCGGCATCGCTGGGCCGCGGCATGGTGCTGCGAGGCGGCTTTGGCCTCTCTTACTTCCCGAGCGAAATTGGCAACGCTGCCCTGATGCAGAATCTGCCTTTGGTCATCAGCCGGGATTGCGGAGGCGACTCCTTCTATCCCGTCGCATGTCCGGGCGCGATTGCGGGGCCCGGCGGTCTGGGGCTTACCATGGCGAGAGGGCTGTGGCTTCCCACAATCGATCCCGCCAGTGCGAATTATCCGAATCAAGTGCTGGGAACCGGGGTGGCTGCGGGAACGGAAATTGACGCCGTAGCGAACAACCTCAAGTCGGGCCGCATGGCCCAGTACAGCTTGCAACTCCAGAAGGAACTGGGCGCCAACTTAATCAGCGTGGGATATGTAGGCAATCTGGGGCGTCGCTTGCCGGTGGTGCCGGACGTGAATCAAGCGACTTACGCCACTTATAACTACAGCGGAGCCGGGTGCGTGAGTAACGGCAAGCCGACGTACTCCTCCAACTGTTTCACGCAGGGACCTGTTCCCTACCCGGCATACAGCGGCGATCAAATCTACGTGCTGAAGGGTGCCGCAAGTTCCAACTACAACGCCTTACAGGCATCCTTCCTGCACCGTTTCGCCGCGGGTTTGAACGCGAACTTCAATTACACTTGGTCGCATCTTCTCAACAACGGCTCGCCGCAGGGTGAAGGCGGCAACCGCCCGGTGGAGTGCGTTCGCAACGGGTGCTTGATGGATTCGGGCAATGGCACGCCCATCCCCGTCAATGGCTTGCAGTATGACTACGGGAACGGCGACCTGGATGTGCGCCAGCGCTTCACGGTCATGCTCAACTACGCCCTGCCGTTCGGTCGGTCGGTGCACGGCGCGGCCGCGTATCTGGTGAAAGGTTGGAGCGTCAATACAATCTACGCTTACTCCACAGGCTTGCCGACCAGCATCAGCGAACAAGGCGGCGGACCTCCGGGAACCATCACCAACGCCGGCGGCATCCTAGGTTTCCGAGGTGGCGACGCTCCTAACCAGGTCGGCGACCCAAACGCGGGCAACATCCATACCCTCCAAGAGTGGTTCAACACATCGGCTTTTGCCGTGCAGGCGCCGGGACTGCTCGGCGATGCGCGGCGCAACTGCATTTATGGTCCACCGCAGAGACATCTAGACGTTTCGCTCGCCAAGGACTTCCCCATCCGGGAGACTGTAAGGCTTCAGTTCCGGGCGGAGGCCTTTAACCTAACCAACACTCCGAACTTCGCGGAACCGAATACCACTCTCGGATCCCCGACTTTCGGTCAGATCACGTCCACGGCCATGGGTTCTAACCCACGCCTGCTGCAGTTAGCCCTGAGGCTTTCGTTCTGAAAAACCCTAATTGGAAACTGACCTCGATGAGGGTGGACGTTCGCCTGGACTTGGGCGACATCAGCGGTGGCACATTGTGGCGACTTGGTCACAAGAACGCGCTGGACTGCCCGGATCGCGGAGGCCAGCTATGTCGGGCTCAAAGGAACGCATCTGGCCATCGCCGGCAACGCGAGCCTGATCAATCGCTCATACGGGGGCCACATTCCGCTGCAATTTCAGACGCCAACGACCTGGTCAATCCGTCTATACCGCGCATCACTGTAATAAACGACTGTGCCCGGCCGTCCGGTATTCCACACGACTCTTCGGCGAGCGTTTCCTCGATCGTGCACTTCAAGAGTTCAGCGGACTCGTCGGGCCCGCGGGCGGTCGCCGGGCGATCTCCCTCTACGCAATTGGCCATCTCCTCCAGCATCCGAGCCGACTGCTCGTCATATGCTTGCTGTCGAAGACGAACAATCTCTGGCAATTCGAATCCGGGCAACTGTAGACGGTATCTCACGGATGTGATCCGCATCACGAAGAGCGTTCTCAACTGGGGTTGCCAGCGGCGGATCTGGCTCCGTAATTCGAGATCTCTCTGGCGCGAAGGGCCAAACTCGAAAAGAATGCCATCGGCAAGAGCCCTTGCCCGGTCCAGATTTGCGTTGATCGTCTCACGAAGAGTAAGGGTCCGGGCGATCGCAATTCTCAGGTCGTTTGATGCCGGTTCTCTTGCAAACTGCGCCATTGCCCGGAGATTGGAAACGAATGTACGCTTCATCTCAACAGAGGCGGGCGCGCCCCATAACCGATCGAAGACGAACCACATCATGAATAGACCCAGCAGAATGCCGACCACGCGGTCTCGCGCCACTGCCAGCGAAGTCTGTATTTTGAATTCCTGTAGATTTATCAAATAGAACGCCAGAGCGACCTGCACCCCGAAGTATGACAACCGTGGACTGGAGGTCAGGAACCAGGCAGACAGGGCGGTGACAAGGACGAAAAGAAATAGAAAGCCAGTAATGGAATCGACGTAGGGCAGAATGAACATTTGCGAGCCCATCCCGATGACAAACCCGCCCACGATCGCGCCAGCAATACGCAGGATCTGCTTCTGGTGCGATGCGCCGATCGTTGACAACGCGGTCAACAGACACGTGGTCACGGCCGTGCTTATTCCCGGCCAAGCCAGCGCGTTGTACATTACGTAACAACTGCTGGCGGCTAAGCATCCTTTTAACGCGAAACGAAGGTGATCACGGTTGACGAAAGCGTCTCGGGAAAGAAGGGTTGATTGCGATAGATCGTCTGGTGAGGGCAGGTACTCAGCAGCCGATCGAGAACCCGCTAACACCTCGGTCATCATAGTAACTGTACGCTCCATTTCTCCCAGCAATGGAACGGGAGCCGCAGATTCCCTATCTGCATTGAACTGAACCGCGCTGGGTACCTCGCGTCTTCTCAGTGAATTGCCAATGCTTGCGACGGCCGATGCCAGGCGTCGGAAACGGCTCTGATTGCTCGCAGAATGCAAGACGCCGAGCTGTGTCAGAGTTGCGGCAAGATCGACGAGCCTGCCAACGAGGGCGGCAAGAGCGGCCATATCCGTGGAGCACCGGGGCGAATAATCAGAGCGCCGCAAAGTACGGCGCAAAAGTGAGGTGCCGAGCATTTCGAGCTGTATGATTTTATGTTCGGTAGAGGGATCCGTAGCGCCGGCTTGTGCGTAACAGGCCAACAACGTCTCGACGGCTGAAAGTCGCTCGGTGATTAGCAAGACAACTTCTTCGCCAGGGGGCCGCCTCACAAACGCGAATTCCACGCCCGCGGTAACAGCGACTGCGATGAGTACCGCCAAAATTAGCCATAGCGTGTCCTCTACATTTGCCTCGGCGGGCACATGCCGGTCCCACAACGGAATGGAAATGGAGATCGTATTGACGAAGGCGACCGCCGCGAGGTAGTTGGTCTGCGCGCTGATCGCATAAAACGTCACGAATAAAGTGGCGATGATCCAGAGAAAATGAAGCGCGGGAAAATTGATGACTAACTGCATCGAGACAATAATGTAGGCCGCTGCGATTCCCGTAACAAGGAAGATGGTTGCCGCCGATTTCAGCGTGGCTCGAGGGCTTTCACGAGAAACCAGAAGCGCGTAAATCGCACCTTGCCACGCATAAGGAATTTGGAAAGTCATGTAGATGACCATGAGCAGCGTCGCCGCACTGACCATCCGTGTAACTAAGAGAGCTCTCCCGGAATATGGGGCCAACTCGTCTCTGAGCCATTCCAAGAACCACGCAAGTGGGCGGTTCGAAGCAGGCAAGGACTGCGCCGCGGACGCCATCTCAGCGCCCGCGAATCACTACGACTGCAGACTGGCTTACCCGAAACAGATCTGGGGGAGGATTCTCGACGCGCACCCGAACCGGAAAACGCGACGCCAGATGCACCCAGTTCAGTGTTCTCTGCACATCCGGCAGACCCTGGTCGAAACGGCCGACAACGTCTGCGTCTGGAGTCACCCCGAATCCTATGCTGTCCACCACACCCGAAAAGCGCACATTCGGTCTGGACAGGACATAAACGTCGGCCCGCATGCCGGGCGCGATGCGTTGTAGCTGTCCTTCGCGGAAATTTGCGATCGCCCACCATGTGCGCGCGTCAATCAGCACGAACATCTGCTGACCAGCGTGCGCATAAGCTCCTTCGGAGATCGTGAGATTCGTGACACGAGCATCGAACGGAGCGTAGACTCGGCAGTTGTTGAGGTTGTAGCGTGCAGTGTCTATCGCCGACACTCTCGCGCCGCGCTGGTTAACGAGGGGTTCCAGCGTCGTGACGGCGTTCTGCGTCTGTTGATGCTGGGCTTTGCTTTGAGTCAGCACCGCCTTGGAGCGTTGCTCCTGCGCTAACGTCACTTCCAGGCCAGCCTGCGCCTGGAGCAGTTGCGATTCCGCCTGCTTCAGCGACTGAGCTTGCGAGATCTCTGATGTCCGCGCCCGATCCACCTGATCGACGGTGACAAACTGCTTCGCCAGCAGCGGCTCGATGCGATGCAGGTTATTGTTCGCATAATTCCATTCGGCTCTTGCACGGCTGACCGCCTCCTGCGCATTCGCCACGTCCGCCCTGGCCTGATCCACGGCCGCCGCCCATCGGCTGACATCTGCCTCCGTGCTCTGGATGTTCGCCTCCGCAACGGATACGGCGCTGACCAGAGCCGCGATTTTTCTGCGCTCGTCCGAGATCTGTCCTTCGAGCGCGGCCTGCTCAGAGATTGCTTTCTCCAGCGCATACCGATACGGCCGGTCATCGATTTCGAAAAGGAGGTCTCCCTTCTTAACGAACTGGTTATCGTGCACATTCAGATGGATGAGCGGACCTTCGACCTGCGGCGCGATGCCAATGAAGTTGGCCAAAATCTCGGAATCGTCGGTTCGCGGATAGTAGTCGGTATGGTAGACGACTACGAGACCTAATATGATTGCGCCGGTCACGATCATAGCGCTGAGCATGCGGCCAACCCAGATTCCGATCTTATTGCTGGTGGGCTCCATTGGTGTCCTCACTATCGAAAAAATGTGAGCCAGAGCGCACAGGTGAACAATGCGGTGAGGCTCGGATAGCTCAATATGGGCACTGCCAGTACAACACGGAAACGCAAGAGCATCCAGCGAACTGCAACTGTGAGCAGCAAGCCCAAAGCCAGGCACAGGAGCCACGCCGGAAAGAAGGAACCCAGAATGTCGAAGGACGGAGCCCGGCTGCAGCTCATGGAGAGCATTACCGCGGGCAACAACAGCCCAAACCTGGACAGCCGGACTGCATTCGCGATCATGGGCGGGTCCTTCCGGCCTTGGCTTGGATCGCATCGCCTGTTCGGAATGCGAGATCCGCAAGCGCCGTCAACACCTGAGTGCGCGCCAGAATGTCGGTCGAGCGCGCTTGAGCCAGGACCTTCTGCGCGTTAGTGACGTCCAGCAAGTTGCGTACACCGTAGTTGTAAGATTCCAGAGCGGCGCTGTAAGACTGCGTCGCGGAGGTCACCAGTGCGGCTGCGGCCTCCCGCTGCCGGAACGCAGTGTTCAAGTTCGAATACGCCATCCAAACCTGGTCTTCAATGTGATCGCGTGCGGCACGGACTTGTGCCTCCGCCTCTCGGATATGAGCCTCTGCGTCTGCAAGCCTGCCTCGTCGCGCGCCGCCGTCAAACACGGTCCAGTTCAGGCTGGCTGTCAGACCGCCGGTCAGACCGGCCGTATGTCCCCATGGAAGATTCTGCTGCATAAGGTACAGCGATTGTGCGCTCGGCCCCGCGCTTACACTCAGGCTGGGAAAGAAAGCGGCGCGCGCCTGTTGCAGCTCCGCTCGCCCCAGGCGGACCTCGGTGACCTGCGCTTGAAGATCGGGACGCTGTTCCAGCGCGCGTTGAATCGCCTCCTCGACAGTCTCCGCGATGGACTCAGGGGCCGGTACTTCGTTCAGCGGTTGCACGCGTAAACGCGTGTTGGCAGGCGCTCCAAGTGCCGTAGCCAGGTTCCCGCGCGCTATTTCTTCCGCTCCCAGGACAGCCTGCAGATCGTATTGGGCCTGTGCGGCAGCGCTGCGCGCTTCGAGAACATCAGGCAGTGTCGCTAATCCATTACGCAGACGCTCTTCGGCTGCCTGCTGCACGGCCAGTGCATTCACCAGACTCGCTCCAGCAGCTTCTTCCTGCCCTGCAGCATTCAGCAGCCGATAATAGGCCTGCGAAACTTCGTAGATCAGCTGGCGGTGAACGTCGTTGAAGCCAAAGTTCGACGCTAGCAGGCGCGAGCCTTCGGCGTTAATCCGGCCCCGCCGAGCGCCGAAGTCGAAAAGCGTATAGTTCAGACTGAGTGTGAGCTGGAAAGACCCGATGGTCTGGCGATAGAACCGCGCACCGAGCCCTGCCTCGTCACGATCCGCACCGGCTAATGCAACTGCAGCCAGCGTCGGAAACAACTCACTGCGAGCGATTCCGAGGGCAGCGGCTTGGGCGCGGGCGCCTTCCCAAGCGACACGCGTTTCCGGATTATGCGTTTCAGCCAGATCTATCAACTCGGCCAATGAGTAGACCTTGTCGAGCTCGATCGGAGGTCGCGGGGCGTGAATCTGTCGGCCAGCGATTCTGATTTGCTGCTCGTCGGGTGAATGCCAGGGGCGATCGGGTGAAACGGGTGGAGACTGAGCCAACAGCCGGCTGACCAGTGTCAAAAGTACAAGTGTGATGGCCGTTCGCATCAGCATTCGATGATCGGGACGAACGTCGCAATATCTGACAGCCAAGTTGCTCGATCCCACATAGTCGATCACGAATTCGTGAGTTTTGTTTGCTTGCTGGAACTGCTGGCCATTCGTGGCGCCAACAAACCCACTGGTTCGCAGCTCTTATCCACTGAGGACACGCGCCAAGATGATTAAGAACAACCTGATCGCGACGACGATGTTAGTGGGATTCGCATTGATGAGCGGCAATCGGGCAGTTGCCCAGACCTCGCAGGTAGAATCCGATGAAGATGTTAAGTTATTCAGGAAGGACGTCAGTTCTCTAAAGAAGCAGATTATCGCTGCCAACATGGACCTGACTGACACTGAAGCACAGCAGTTCTGGCCTATTTACGATAGGTACACTTCGGAACTTGCCGCGATCACTGATACGAAATACGCGTTGCTCCAAGAGTACGCTCAGAACTACACCACCATGACAAGCGACCAAGCTGAGAGCTACATCAAAGGACGTGCGGTTGTGGAGGAGTCGATCATGAAACTGCGGCTGAAATACCTCCCTCTTTTTCGCCAAGTGCTGTCTGGGAAGGCAACCGCATTGTTCTTTCAAATGGATTGGCGGCTCGGCTTGATCATGGACTTGCAGTCGGCCTCACAAACGCCGCTCATCGAACCCTAATCGAACTCGTTTTGTATGCCGCAGACGAACAAACATTTCGGCGTGATAGGCGGGCCAATGCATATTGAATGGATAGCGTTCGAACATTACCGAATCCACGTGATCGAACAATGGCCAGACGGACCGAGGAAGCAAGCGGGTCTCGCTTCAGCCCGGTCTGCTCTCGATCGCGTGGTCCGCACTATGCCCGAAGGGTCCTCATTCGCGTGCGCGATCTGCGCCAGCAGGCGGCAGATCGTGACTGAGATGCCGGGAAGTTCGGTAATTCACAAGCTGCCCTCTACTCTGGCCGCGTGACTGACGGACAGGGCCCGCACATGCGACGCCTTGCCCAGCCGCTCCGATCATCTCTATCCCGACCAGGTGGCACCGCCGCCAATAAATGCTTCAGCTCGGCCTCCAACTGATCGATCTCCGTCCTTGCGCGCGGTGCATCCTCAGCACTCTTCCTGGCGGTCCTATATACGATCCTGCCTCAGGCGTCCTTTATGGTACGGCGGCCCAAAACCGCCGCCGCCGATCACCTTCCAGGGCTGGCTCACCGATTTCCTCCCAGTGGATGGGTCATTTCCTCTGGACGGACCCAGGAATCAAACTGCTCCCCTGTGACGAAACCGAGCTTCGTGGCAGCTTCGCGCAAACTGAGATCTTCGTGGTAAGCGGTAAGTGAAATCTTCGCTGCCTTCTCATAGCCAATATGTGGATTGAGGGCCGTCACCTGCATCAGTGAGTGGTCGAGATGTTCTTTGATGCGTTTTTGGTTGGGCTCAATCCCAATGGCGCAGCGATCGCAGAACGAGCGGCAAGCGTCGGTGAGGAGCTCGACCGACGTCAGAACGTTATGCAGCATGACCGGCTTGTACACGTTCAGCTGAAAGTTGCCTTGCGAACCCGCAAACGCGACAGCGTGGTCGTTTCCAAAAACCTGGACTGCCACCATCGTGAGCGCCTCGCACTGGGTCGGATTGATCGTTCCCGGCATGATGGAGGAGCCGGGCTCATTTTCTGGAATTCTCAATTCACCGATGCCCGCCCGCGGCCCGCAGGCGTACCAACGAACGTCGTTCCCGATCTTCATGAGCGCGCCGGCGAGCGTGCGAAGGGCTCCGCTCACGCTCACCATACCGTCGTGCGCCGAAAGCGCCGCGAATTTATTGGGCGCTGAGATAAAGGGCTGGCCGGTTTCCTCAGCGATCCGGCGGGCGGCCACTTCACCGAAGTTCGGATCGGCATTGAGCCCTGTCCCGACTGCGGTCCCTCCAATTGCCAGCGCGTAAACCTCGGGAAGAGCCCGGCGAATGCCGTCGAGCGCCTGATCGAGCTGCGCTACCCAGCCGGAGATCAATTGGCCAAGAGTCAGTGGCGTCGCATCCTGAAGATGCGTCCGGCCCACCATGACGACCTCGCCATAAGCACGGGATTTTTCGTCGAGGACGTCGCGGAGCCGCGTTACAGCTGGAATCAGTCCGCCTTCGATTGCCTCGACGGTAGCGATATGCATCGCAGTTGGAAAGGTATCGTTCGAGGACTGACCGTGATTCACATCATCATTGGGATGGATCGGCTTCTTAGATCCGACGGTTCCACCAGCAAGTTGAATCGCCCGATTGGCGATCACCTCATTGGCGTTCATGTTGGTCTGCGTCCCAGAACCTGTCTGGAACACAACTAATGGGAACTCTTTATCCCATCGGCCGTCGATCACTTCCTGCGCCGCACGCACAATGAGATCGACCTTTTCCTTAGGAAGCTGGCCCAGTTCTCTGTTGGCCAAGGCCGCACACTTTTTCAAAATGCCGAGGGCTCGAATGACTGGCCGGCCCCAGCGAAAACGCTCGATTCCAATTGGAAAGTTCATGTGAGAGCGTTGGGTCTGTGCTCCCCACAAGCTCTCGGCGGGGACTTCGACGTTACCGAGGGCATCTTCCTCTATGCGGAACTGATCCTTTACTGTGAGACTCATAATTGCTTTTACCGTTTGGTAGAGGGTTCAGCGGCCGGTGATGCGAATCAACATCTCTTGCCCACTGCCGAGTGTGATCTTCTGATGTCCATGGAACGCAGTGGTTCCCAGTCCTCCGGCGCCACCGACTATCGAGCCGATCCCGGCTCCCTTACCGCCGCCGAAGATTCCGCCCAGCAAGGCCCCAGTTCCCGCCCCGATCACGGTATGCTCGATGCTCTTGCGACTCCTGCCACCGGACTCAATCGCGCCTTCGACGTCTACCTTCTCGCCGGACGGTGCATGGTAGAGCTCAACAATTTCGGCATGAATTCGCGCGCGACGGCCATCTGGCATAACCATGCGGTCGAAGCGAAGCATCATGCTGGTATGGCCTTTGACCCTTCCGGATATATCAATCTCCGTGATGTGTCCGTACACACGTGCATTCCGGTATTCGCCCGCGTCAACAACGGTTGCGCTGAACGGATCGCCGACCTGGGAATCAACGCTGGTCAGCGTGTCGTCTAAGCGAATCCGGAGTGCGGTGTCTTCCGGCACGTCGAACGTTGCGGTCGACGCCAGCGCCATTGAACCCGCAATCATGATTAGTCCCAGGACGGAACCAACGATCGGAGTGAGCTTCGAAGTCAGCGATGTTTCGAGACCAGCACTCATAGATGGTTCTCCTCTC
>JBEKBK010000140.1:0-16748 GCA_050015435.1 Bryobacteraceae bacterium | reverse complement strand
GGGGCCGGATCTTCAGCAGCCGCTCGCCATACTCCCGCATCTTGCCTTCTTCCTTACGGGTAGAGGAGAGGGCAATCATGTTCACCAGCAGATCCGGCGAATTAGGATTGCTGGGCAGAAGCTTTCGATAAATTTCGCCGGCGGCGTCCAGATTCCCGAGTTGATGCAGCGCCACTGCTTTTCCAAATAGGGCCTGATCGTGATCGGGGCTCTCCTTGAGGCTGGCTTCGAGGCATTCAAGCGCCTCCTGTGGCTTGCCGAGCTGAAGCAGGCAAAGGCCCCGGACCAGTTGCGCCTGCCACCGCTTGGGATCGATTTCGAGCGCCCCTTCGAAGGACTGTGCGGCTTCCTCGAACTTGCCCTGCCGCTCCAGGCACAATCCCAGGTTGTAGTGCGCGGTGCGATGCTGCGGCTCGAGCGCGGCGACCTTACCGTAGCATTCGGCGGCTTCATTCCAATTTTGCTGCTCGAACCGGAGGTGACCCAGCGCCGTATAGACTTCCACCGGATTCTCGCCCTTTTCAGCGGCGGCTTCCAGTTCTTTGACCGCTTCGTCGAGGTGGCCCTCGGTAGCAAGGCGGATCGCGTTCGCCAGAGCGCTGACAGTGGCCGGCCGTTTCTGCTTGCTGGAATCCTCTACCTTGTCCCCGCGCATCAACCGTTCGACAAGCTCGTCGTCTACGAAGAAGACGTGTTGATCGTTGTTTTCCGCCATTGCTCCTAAGCTCTCCCGTTCCCGCGCGCCATTGCTACTTTTTCACCGCCAGCGGAGTCACCGTCATCCCGTTCTTCAATGACGCGTTTTCGCCCTGGTCGTGATATTGCCCAACCCCTCCGGACTTGATGCGATCGTCAGTCATCTCATCGACCTTCTGGCCCTGAAGCCACGTCGTGAAGCGGTTCCCCACCGCCTCGAAGCGAATGTTGTAGACATTATCCGGCGTAACCGCCACGGTGGTCGGCACCTGCGCGTGCGGTTCTTCGTTCCCATTGATCACCGCGAACCGCTCCAGCGTGATCGCTGGATAAGACCCGGCCTTCGCGAGGACCAATTTCATGACATAGAAATTCTTGGGATCCTTGGCGCGGAAGACCCAGCCAAGAGCCTTATTCTGGATCTGGCCCTGGAACTCCACCCGGTAATCCGCCAAATCGACAGATGGGCCCAGCACGGAGATCTGCCGCTGACGGTGCGCTGCAGCGTCGTTCGCCCAGTCATTGATCCAGGCCCAATCACCGGAAGCCAGGGCCGGACCCGCCTCGATCACGTGCGTGTTGCTTGCGCCCGCGCTACCGCCCTGCATGGTGAAGTACACGACGCCCCCGATCGCCAGCACTGCCACGGCAATCGCGATCATCACTCCTTTCGAGAGGCCGCCGGATTTTTCCATGCTGAGCGTGGGGAGGCCCAGGTCCATCGGAATTTCAGGTGCGGACAGCGGAGCGGGCATTGCCACGGGCTTCGGGAGGGCTTGCTCGGGCCTGACGGGCGCGCTCGGCGGCGGCGCTGCCGGTTTCGATTCAACCACGGCGGGAGATGGAGCAGCTTCCTTGACAACTTTCGGGGCAGAAACCGTTGCGGCGGGGGCCGGCGCCACCGGTTCCCTACGGCTTGGTTCAGAGATTCGTACATCACGCCCGCGGGATTTGCCGGTGCGAGGATCGGGCCGCGGGGATGGCTTCGGGTTGGTCCCAGCGGAGCGGTCCGGCGCTTTGGTTTCGACCTTTGGCTGGTCGGCCTTTACCGGATCGGCCTTGGCCGGATCGGCCTTGGCCGGATCGGTCTTGGCCTCAGTTGCCGGTCCGAAAGTGATGAGCGGACGGAGCGGAAGGCCCTTGGAACGAGGCACGTGCACGTCGATTCCGCCTGAGCCCTCCCGCGCGAACACCTGAACGGGTTTAGCGCGGCCGGCAGCCACTCCATGCAAACTCAGCGGCATCGGCTTAGTGATCAAGTCGGGGACCGGTTCCGGCCTTCTTCCGGGCTGCGGCATCGTCACGCCGAGTTTGACGGTGGTCCGCGAAGAGGCCACGAAAGATTTTGCTTTCGGCTTCTCAGGCTCGGCTTCGACCACCTCCGCAACTGAAGTTTTCCCTGAACCGCTCCGCTCGGGCGACGCCAGAGCCGGAGCTACGTAGACCGGATCAAGCCGGACTGCATCGAGCTTGCGCCGTTCCGGTCGCTTGGCCTCAACTCGGGGCGCCAAACCGTGGTCAGATTGCGATTGATCCGCCGCCTTGCCGTTGCCGCTTGGATCGTCCTGAAGCCCAGTGGTTGGAAGCGAGACTCGCGCCAGGTCGCCTAACTCCAACTCGATTCGTCCAAATTCCCGCGCCGGTTCCTGCCATATAAACTCGGCAGGCCGCGGCGCTTGAGGCGCGATGAAAAAGTCCACCGGTTGTTCGGAGCTTCCCAGTTCAGGCCCTGCGTCGGCCGACAACCTTGGGTCGAGCACCAGAGTTCCCCGCGGAAACTCTCGCGGTTCTATGCCGCGCTCGCTCGGCGCCAGGGAGTGATCCGACGGCCCAACCGAGACCGGCAGGACGACTATTTGACCGTTTCCAAGTAGGGTGCCTGCAATTTCGGCTTCACGTGAAGGAAGCGAGGGCGTGACGTGAATTTCCGGCTCCGTTTCGGCTTTCAGGGCGGTCGGCGGCGGGGGCTCGTTCGCAAGCGGCAGTTCGACCAGGAAATCAGCCAGCTCGGCCGGAGCGGGTTCTTCCGGCGCCGCTGCCACAGGTTCAGGTTGAGCCGGACTCGAATAAGCCGGTTCCTCGCGTCGTGCCTCGACGATGATCTGCTCGGGTGCGGCGATCGGCGGGGTGGTTAAGTTCGGCGGAGCCAGGTTTGGAGGAATCAAACTGGGAGGCGCTTGGGATTCGGGATGCTTGGACTCAGATGTCTTCGCGTCCGCCGTCTTGCCTTCAGCAGCCTGCTTTTCACGCGGCTTGGCTTGCAGCAAGCGATTCAGCGCAAGCTGGTTATACTCTTCCTGGTATTGGTGGCGATGAGCGTCGGAACAGAATTCTCCTCCCCCGGTCAGACGTTTGAGCAGGGCGAGCTCTTTTCCGCAGTACAGGCACCGCATAAGGTTCTGATCGACCCTTCTGCCCATATGCTAAAGGGTGCACCTACGCCTTTCCTTGCGGTAAAGCACTTATAAGCTGGTTTTGAGGCCTGAGCCTTAGCGCGCCCTAGGGACAAGGCCCTAGACGAAAACCCCCGCAGGTACTACCCTTGGATCCTGTTGAGGGAGGCTCGGAGGTGTTGCAGCCACATTGAAATCGGGGAAGTTAAATCGTCGGCCTTAGACCGAATTAGGGGGTTTACCTATCAGGGATGACTAAAGTTGTTTCCTTACCGGCCGATGATATGAGTACGCGTGAAACGCTAGATGCGCCTTCGTGGCGCACTCGGCGAGCGAAGGAGATTGTATGGCTAAGGGCGAGGCTTTGAAAAGTCAAATAGAGGCGTTGCGAACCGCGATTCCGGAATTGAAGGGCGTATTACTGGCGTCCAACGAGGGATTACCGATCGCGCATTCCTTATCGAACGGGGCGGATCCCAATCGCGTAGCGGCGATGGCCGCAGCGGCATCGAGCCTGGGAAGACGCATCAGCGAGAGCATGAGTGCCGGTACGCTCGGCGAGGTTTCAATTCAGTCCGAAGAAGGCGCGCTGTTCGTATATTCCGCGGGTTCGAAGGCGGTTCTGGCCGTGGTCAGCCCGCAGGGCGGAAACGCCGGATTAATCCACCTCGAAGCTCGCACGGCAGCCAAAGAAATCGGCGACCTGTTCTAACCTCACGGCGCGGGTGATTTCTGGTCCACGCTCGCGAGTGCATCCCGCACTTTGCGCGCGGCCACGGCGCCTGCGACGCGTTCCAACTCCGCTTCCGAAGCCTCCCGCACCCGTTCGATACTGCCGAAGTGACGCAGCAATTTCATGACGGTTTTCTCTCCAATTCCCGGAATTTGATCCAGTTCACTGCGAAGGCGGCTGGCATTACGCCGGGTACGATGAAAAGTCACCGCAAAACGATGGGCTTCATCGCGCACCATTTGTGCCAGGTGCAGCACGGGCGAGAACCGGTCGAGCACGATGGGCTCATTCTCCTGCCCGTACACGTAAATCCATTCTTCCCGCTTGGCGATCGAAGCCAGCGGCTGATCGGTAATGCCAAGCCCCTCGAGCGCTTCGGCGGCGGCGTGCAGTTGCCCTAATCCGCCATCCACCAGCACCAGCCCCGGCCGTGGCAGATTTTCCTCTTTGAGCCTTCCATACCGGCGGGAGATCACTTCGCGCATCGAAGCGAAATCGTCGTTTCCTTCCACGGTACGAATTACGAACTTGCGGTAGTCGGATTTCTTCATCCGCCCGTCTTCCCAAACCACCATGCTGGCCACTTTATCGGTGCCCTGAATGTGCGAGATGTCGAAGCATTCGATGCGCTTCGGCGCACTTTCGAGTCCCAGCGCGTCCTGAAGAGCTTCCTCGATCGCTTTCGAGCTCGGCTTCAACACCCGGAAACGTTGTTCGAAGCTGTGCTTCGCGTTGGATTCCACCAGCTCGATCATGGCCCGCTTCGGTCCGCGTTGGGGCGTGTGAATTTCGACCTTGTGTCCGCGGCGTTCGCTGAGAAACTCCTCGAGCACACCGCAATCTTCGAACTCCACCGGCACGTGAATAAACGCCGGAATATGCGGGTCATCCAGATAAAACAGCTTCAGTAAGGAAGAAAAAAAATCCGTAGGATCGAAATCGTGCTGATCTTCCCAGAAATACTCGCGCCGGTCGACGATGTGCCCACCGCGAAGATGGAAAAGATTCAACGCCACTAGCGGCGGTTCGGCGTAATAACCGAAAATGTCGGTATCGGTGCCCTCGACGGCCGCCATTTTCTGTTTCTCGCCGAGTTCTTCCACCGTTTTGATCAGTTCGTGGAGGGCCGCGGCTTCCTCGTATCGCATGTCCAGACTCAGCGATTGAACGCGGCCGCGCAGTTCCTGGGCCAGATCCTTGTGCCTGCCCTCGAGAAACAAACGGACGGCGCGAACTGATTCGGCGTATTGTTCGTCGGTCGTCAGCCCCTGCACGCATGGGCCGTGGCAACGGTGGATGTGAAATTCGAGACACGGGTGAGTATGATGACGCGTCAGGTCGACGTTGCAGGACGGCACTTTGAAATGCCGGTGGATGAAATGCACCAGCCGATGCGCTAGATTGCCGGGAAAATAAGGGCCGTAGTACGTCGCACCGTCCTTGCGAAGCCGCCGGGTCACGTAGACTCGTGGGTATCGCTCGGCGGTGAGCTTGATATACGGGTACGTTTTGTCGTCGCGCAGCAGAATGTTGTAGCGCGGCTTCCACTGCTTGATCAGGTTGTTTTCGAGGGCCAACGCTTCCTTCTCGTTGTCCACTTCGATGAACGCGATCTCGCGGGCTTCGCCGATTAACGTGCCGGTTTTGGCGTCGGCCAGACGGTCATCGTTGAAGTAGCTGCGTACTCGGCTGCGCAGATTTTTGGCCTTGCCGACGTAAATGACGGTCCCGTGGGCGTCCTTGTACAAGTAGACTCCGGGGAGCGTCGGCAAGTCGGCAACCTTGTCGCGGAGATTGAATACGCGTTCTATAATTCAATTGTGGCACGCGTCTTTTTGAGGAACTCGCGCAAAACGGAGTGCGCCGCAGAACAGTTTCTGACCCGCTTGGCGGTGCGCGCCGCACCCTTTGCGCTTCTAGCGAGCTTTTTCATGGCGTGGGCGTTCGCCGCGCCTCCCCAGAACCCTCCGCCCGCGCCCGAAAAGAAGCTGCAAACGCCCGGCCCCAAGCCCGACGAGCAGGAACCGCCCGAAGAAGACGAATCGCTCAAGCCGAAGGAATACACGCTCAATCCTTTGGAAGCCGAGCGGAATGTCACGGCCGGCAACTTCTATTTCAAAAAGGGCAATTTCCGGGCGGCCTTGAAACGGTATGTCGAAGCAACCAAATGGGATCCTACGTCCGGTGAGGCGTTTCTGAAGCTTGCGGAAGCCGATGAACGGGTGAAGGATTATCCGAACGCGCGCGACGCTTACACGAAATACCTCGAACTGGTTCCCGACGCGAAGAACGCCGCCGAGATCCGGAAGAAGATTGCGAAGTGGCCAGTTTCTTCGGCCAAGAAATGACCGATAAAATTGTCGTTCTCAGCGCGTGCGATTCCGAAACGCAAGCCGTTCAAATTGCACGCCACTTGGTGGAGTTGCGCCTGGCCGCTTGTGTCAACATCCTCCCCGGTGTTCGAAGCGTTTATCGCTGGAAAGATGGGATCGAGGATGCCACCGAATTCGTTCTCGTGATCAAGTCGAGAAGAGATTTGTTCGGCGCGTTGAAGACGGAACTGGGGAAGATCCACTCTTACGAACTGCCGGAGACCATTGCCCTGCCCATCGTGGATGGATCGGACGCCTACCTGAGCTGGCTCGACCGCGAGCTAGCGCCTCGCCCCTAGTTCTTTTCTCGCGGGAAACACAGGCCGACGAGGGCGTCGGCCGCGGGTCAGGGGACCCGCCCCACAACTACTAGCGAGCCGGCTCGATGTCGGTCGGAATATCCGTCAGCTTGGCAAGCGCGGCCGCCAGGGGCGGACGTAAAACCCCTAATTCGTCGAGCATCTTCTTCGCCCGCGCGTAATCCCCGGTGGCTTCGATTGTCAGGAGATCGTGAACCAGGTCCCGCACGGCGTTCTTGATCTTCGAAAAATCAACTGCGAAAGTCCCATCCGGACGCTCAACGAAAGCGCCCTTATCCATCAGATAGTTGAACTGCATTGCCATGCCTTTGCCGTGCGCTTCGTGAACGCCGAAACGCAAGGTGCGGAAGGAGGAGGCGAGGTACGTAGTGTACAAAGGCCGCTCCGCCGCGGGCATCAGCTTGTGATCGAAAAGATACTGGAGCATGAACAGCCCCGTCACATCCGCCTTCGCCTCTTCGATGGCCGAATGCTGTTTTTTGAGCGCCTGCCGGACATTCTGTTGCGGACCGATTCCATGCGTCATCTCATGCGCGAGAATATGCGTGAAGAACGAATCGAAGCTTAGGTCGCGCTGCTCGTCGGCGGACAAAACCCGCCGCGCGATGGGTTCCAGGGTCTTTGCGAACTTCGCCTCCTGCACGTTCTTGAGCATTACGCGCTTCGATCCCATTTTTTGAACGATCCTCTCGTCGTTGGGCAGGTTGAATGCCGCTGTCCGGACTCCGTGCGCGCCATCGCCCGCCGCCAGAATCTCATTCACGACTCGAATCGGAGCCAACGACCCCAGCCGCGGATTGCGGTACTTCGGATCTTCCGGCAGATTATTCTCGATTTCCTGAATGTGATCGGCGAAGCTGTTGAGTGTGGCCGTTTCGCGATCGTCGCGCAGCGTCACGTAAGCTTCGAATGCGGCTTTGTAGCCGAACAGTTCGTCGTTATAGGTCTCGTAGGGACCGATCGTGATCTCGATGGGCGCATCTAACTCCATCCAGGCGACATCGCTTTCATAGTAATCGTTGGATAGGAAAGCCTTCGCGCGGAGTTGAAGGAATTTCTTGAGCGTCGCATTGGGCGTCAACGCCGCAGCCTCTTCCAGAAGTTGCGCGGCGCGCTGCACATCGTGCGCGTAGGCTTGATTGTACGGCTGGATTTCCAGAGCCTTCGAGGGTCCGCGGCGAATGACGGTAAAGAATCCGCGTGCGGCCTCGTTCTGCGCCGCGGGAAGCTTTGCGGCCCACGTTTCAAATTCATCACGCGTCATATCCTCCGGATAAAAGTTGGCGCCTGGAAGCTTCTTCGGTGGCACGCCTGGGAGGAACGCCAGATGATCGTCCAGATCCGACCAAGGGCCGCGATTCAATTCGAAATAGTGCAGCCGCGCCTTACCCAGAGGCGACGTATCCTTCATCAGCTGCGCACGCAGCGCGGCGTTTCCGCTCCACAACTGCGTCACGAAGATATCGTCAATCACCCGCGCGGCTTCGAGCATCTTAGAAAGCGCCTGACGATCCCCGGGCGCCAGTTGCGACGTGTCTACGCGCATGTCGGCGGGCGCAAAGCGAGCGATCATGCGATCCAATTCGGTGAGATCCGGTACAGCGGCAGTGGCTATCGACATAACAAGAAAAAACGCGAAAGGGCGGTACATAACCTCTCCTTCGTAACATAGCGCACAACGCCGCGGGACGCGATTCTAATATCGAATGCGAGCGCATCCCCCGCTGTGCGCTGCCGGTATAATTTTTAGTAGCCCGCGAAATTCCCCACATGCAACGAGCCAGAAACGAAGAGACTACAGCCGGTATCCGCAAGCTTAGCGACGAGCTCGCCCACCTCGGGTGGTATCACAGCATTGAACTGCCCGACGGCCGCGTAATCCCGGGTTTGCAAACGATTGACGTGCTGCGCTCGCGCATCGCGGAGTATCCAATCCCGCAGGATCTCACGGGCAAACGCGTGCTCGACATCGGCGCTTGGGATGGATGGTTCAGCTTCGAAATGGAGCGCAGAGGCGCCAGCGTGGTCGCGGTCGATTCGAGCCGGCAAGACACGCTGCTAGAAGCCAAACGGCTGCTCAACTCAAAGGTCGAATATGTGGTGGAGGACATCTGCCGGCTGACTCCGCGCGACATCGGGTACTTCGATATCGTGCTGTTCTTCGGCGTGCTGTATCACGTGAAGCACCCGCTGCTCGCGCTGGAGCGGGTCTGCGAATTGACTACCGATCTGATGTGTCTCGAATCGCTGGTCACGGACTGCCCGCCTACGGACGCCATTCCTGCCATGGAATTCTACGAAGGCACGGAGTTGGCCGGCCAGTTCGATAACTGGGTGGGTCCGAACACGTCTTGCCTGCTCGCCTTTTGCCGCACGGCAGGATTCGTTGGCGTGGAATTGAAGAGCGTGGTCGATTATCGCGCGCACGCGGTCTGCCGCCGGAAGTGGCCGGAGATCCAGCGTTCCGGTGCGGGTCCGGAGCTGATATGCGTGGAAAATACGTGGACCCGCGACCACAACTTTGCTTCAGGCCGTGACGACTATTTCACCGCCTGGTTCGTCAGCACTGTGACGGATCTGAATTGCGATAACGTCTTCCTGCAAGTTGGCCCCTACGCCGCGCGACCGGTGGGCGTCCAAAGTATCGGCGGGAACGGATGGCAAACCAATGCCAAGCTGCCTCCCGGACTTTCGCGTGGGTGGCACGATGTAAGCGTGGCGCTCGGAACCAGTGAATTCAGCAATCACTTGCGGATTCCACTGGATCTGCCGCGCAGCGACCGGCGTTCTTCGGCCCGCGCGGTTGCCGAAGGCGTAGAGATCGCCGGGGTCACCGACGGCAAAACATTTGAGCCCAAACGCGTGCGGACCGGCGCGAACAGTTGCGTTTCCGTGTGGGTCACTGGTCTGGCGGATGAAACCCCCAAGGCTGAAATCACTCTTCGGCTGGACGGCGCCGATCTGCCGGCGGTTTTCGTTTCCGGCGCCGATCAGCAAGGGTTCAAGCAAATTAATGCTATGCTGCCTCCAAACCTAGCGCCCGGGGAATATTGGATCGCCGTGAACGTTGGCGGTGTCGAGTCGAAGGAAGTGCCGGTCGAGCTGTTTAAATCGTGATTCCTATGATCGCCCTGCGCAACGTCGAGAAGTATTTCGAACACGGACCTACCAAGACCTTCGTACTTCGCCGCATCAACGTCGACATCAAGGAAGGCGAGTTTGTGTCCATCATGGGACCGTCCGGCGCCGGTAAATCCACCTTGTTGCACTTGATCGGGATGCACGATAGCGCCTGGACCGGCGAGTACTTCCTGCTCGACCACCCCATTCATAAGCTGAAAAAGAAGGAACGCGACGAGCTGTACAAGAAACACTTCGGATTCGTGTTCCAGAGCTATCATCTGCTGGATTCGCTTACGGTTTACGAGAATCTTGATATCCCCTTGTCTTATCGCAACGTGAAGAAAGCCGAGCGCGATAGCTTGGTCTGCGACACGCTGGACCGCTTCCAGATGGTGGGCAAAAAGGATCTATTTCCGAATCAGCTCTCGGGCGGACAGCAGCAACTGGTTGCGATCGCGCGGGCAATCATCGCCAGTCCTAAAGTAATTCTGGCGGACGAGCCGACCGGAAACCTCCACTCGAGTCAGGCCAAAGAAATCATGGAGGTGTTCAAGAAGCTCAACGAGGCTGGGACCACGATCATCCAAGTGACGCATTCGGAATCCAACGCTACCTATGGGAATCGCGTCATAAAGATTGTGGATGGATGGATTTCCACTGAATAATGCGCACAGTGTTTCCCAAAGACGGACACGCGGCGGACGCGGCAGTCTTTGAAAGTTAAGAAAAGATTGGAGCATCCTCAGGCCCGTGACGTGCATCCGATCTGGATACCCAAGGAGCACCATGAAGCTGCTTGCAATTTTCAGTTTTTCGGTGGCCGTGATCGCCAGTCCGATCATCGAGCCGGCGCGAAGCGGATTGATCCAGGAGGAAATGCGATGGCAAGGCTGGGTTCCGAATGGCCAGGTTGTGGAAATCAACAACGTTCATGGAAACGTGCGTGCCGAGGCAGCCGATGGAGACCAGATTGAAGTAGTCGCGGTGAAGCGCGGTGCTGGAGATCCTGAGCAGGTTTCCATTCAAGTGGTGGAACACAAGGGCGGGATCACAATTTGCGCGGTCTACCCGAACGCCGACCCGTCGCGTCCCTTCGATTGCCGGCCGAGTCACGGTGGCGGCTATCGAGTGGCTTCAGATTCAGGCGCGGAGACCCACATTCGCTGGGACAACGGCGGAGGCGGCGACGTAGTTCTAAACGATTTGCGCGTCGATTTCATCGTGCGTCTACCCAAACGGCTGCGTTTCATCGGACGCACCATGGATGGCGAGGTTTCCGCGCACCTGCTCGAAGAGGACGTGGAAGCTCATAGCGTACGGGGCGACGTGCGCGTGGAAATGACCGACCTCCGGGGCGTTGATGTCCGCGCGGAAACGGCCGATGGCGAAGTGCGCTCGGAATTCCCGCTGGCGTTGCACTACGACAACAATCATGGCCTCATGGCCTCGGGTCGCGTGGGCCATTCCCGCCGCACCTTGCGGCTCAAGACGGCGATGGGCGATATTCACCTCGACCGGATCGTACCGGTCCTTTGATTCGGCGAGTCGAAGGCTGCGGCAAAGTTAAATTTTCATTCATCTAAGTCGGACCGGTTTACGCTATGCTGGTGTGCTGTCCTAGACGCCCCAGACCATGTTGTTTTATGCCGCCACGATCTTTCTAAGCGCCTTCCTCCTCTTTCAGGTTCAACCTCTGATCGCGAAATTCGTCCTGCCTTGGTTCGGAGGATCGGCCGCGGTTTGGAGCTCGGTGCTCCTGTTTTTTCAACTCCTCTTGCTCGCGGGCTATTTTTACGCGCACTGCCTCATCAAGTATTTGAAAGCCAGGCAGCAGCTCTGGTTGCACGTAACGTTGCTAACGGCGAGCTTGGCGACTCTTCCCATCATTCCATCGGCTCGCTGGAAACCCGTTGGCGGCGACGATCCGACTCTGGGCATTCTGCTGCTGCTCGGCGCAACGGTCGGGCTGCCCTACACGCTGCTTTCGGCCACCAGCCCTCTGCTGCAGGCGTGGTATGTGCGAATGAACTCTGCCGCCATCCCATATCGCCTGTTTGCTCTTTCGAATTTCGGTTCCCTGCTCGCGCTGCTGAGCTATCCTTTGGTCGTCGAGCCCAAGCTGGCCCTTAGCCGTCAGGCGTGGTTTTGGTCAGCGGGCTACGCGGCTTTCGCGGTACTTTGCTCCATTACCGGATGGAAGAGCCGCGAAGGCAAGGAACTGGAGCGCTCCTCGGCCGATTCATCCATTGCGCCGCCGACTCTCTCCACGCAATTGCTGTGGATCGGACTGGCTGCCTGTGCATCCACTCTTCTGCTCGCGATCACCAGTCACCTGACGCAGAACGTCGCGCCGATACCGCTGCTATGGATTGCGCCGCTGAGTCTTTACCTGTTGAGCTTCATCCTGTGCTTTGAAAGTGATCACATCTACAACCGGATCATTTTTCTTCCTCTTTTGCTGGTCTCGCTCGGGCTGCTCGCGCATGGCGACTACCTGTATGAGAACAACGAGGAGGTCAAGCGCCTGGTCGCGGAGCTATGCGCCGCATTTTTCATCTGCTGCATGGTTTGTCACGGTGAACTTGCGCGGCGGAGGCCGAACCCGCGATATCTGACGCAATTCTATTTGATGGTGTCGGTAGGCGGAGCCATCGGCGGGTTGTTCGTGGCGATAGCCGCGCCGCGCTGGTTCCACAGCTATCTTGAACTCCCCATCGCGATGGTGGCGTGCGCCGTCCTCGTCACCTGCGTCCTGTGGAACGTGAAGCCGGGCGTGCCGCGTCCAATATGGTTGCGGGCGGCAATGGTTCTAGCGACCCTCGGATTCGCCGGCTATCTGGCCACGGGCGAGGTGAAGAAGGACCGCGGATACGTGATGTCGGCTCGCAACTTTTATGGCACGCTCAAGGTGCGAGACGATCTGGCGACGAACGATACGCCCGCGGAACGAGTGCTCATCCACGGCACCATCGATCACGGAAGCCAGCTTCTCGGTCCAAATAGCGATCGCACGCCCACCTCGTACTTTGGGCGAAACTCCGGTGTTTCTCTAGGCCTCCAGGCTTTGGGACAGTCCGGCCCGTTACGCATTGGAGTTTTAGGACTTGGCGCCGGCGTAACGGCTACGCTGGCACGCGCCGGCGACACGCTGCACTATTACGAGATCAATCCTCTGGTGGTCCAGATTGCCAACTCGCAGTTCGGATTCTTTCGCGCCTGCCCTGCCGACAAACAGCTCTTCTTAGGGGACGCCCGCCTGGTTCTCGATCGCTTACCCGATGAACATCTGGACTATCTCGCGCTGGACGCTTTTTCAAGTGACGCCATACCGATCCACCTGCTGGCCCGGGAAGCCTTCAAGATCTACGACCGGCATTTAAATCCTGGAGGCATTCTGGCGGTCCACATCTCGAATCGTTATCTGGACCTGGAACCGGTAGTGGCCAGAACGGTTGCCGATCTGGGTTGGGCGGGCCTGACCGTGAGCGACGAGGGAGAAGCGGAGAGCTTCTACTCCGCGTCCACTTGGGTCCTGGTGAGTCGAAACGCCAGGATCTTCGAGAACCCCGTTTTTCAAAGGTCAGGCGGCACCACGCTCAAGCCTACTCCAGGTTTCCGGCCCTGGACCGACGATTACAGCAATGTCCTTCAGATTCTTAAATAACCTGCATTCATGACTCTCTACGCGGCCACCATCTTTTTAAGCGCGTTTCTGCTTTTTCAAGTACAACCGCTGATCGCCAAGATTATCCTGCCATGGTTTGGCGGCTCCGCAGCGGTGTGGAGCGCCGCCATGTTGTTTTTCCAGCTTCTGTTGCTCGGGGGATACGCCTACGCGCATTTATTGATCCGGCACCTGAAGGCGAAACCGCAGATGGCCGTGCACATCGCGCTGCTCGCCCTGAGTTGCGCCCTATTACCGATCTTGCCTTCGCCGTCGTGGAAGCCGCAGCAGGCGGGTGATCCGACTTTGCGAATTCTCGAGACTCTGCTGGTCACCATCGGCCTGCCGTATTTTCTGCTGTCAGCCACCAGCCCCTTGCTGCAAGCCTGGTACGTGCGTCGCTCCGGCAGCGGCATGCCCTATCGCTTGTTTGCGCTCTCGAACTTTGGTTCGATGCTCGCCCTGGTGAGTTTTCCGTTTGTGGTCGAGCCGCGTCTCACTTCGCGGGAACAGGCGTTCACCTGGTCGGGCCTGTACGTTCTATTTGCGCTGGTCTGTGCGGTGGCCGCATGGTTGAGTCGTGGAGAGGCGAAGAGCCCCGACGAAGTCGCGGTCAGCGCTGACACAATCGCGCCCGCCGAGCGCCCGCAGCTCGCGCAACTGTTGTTGTGGATCGCCCTGGCTTCTTGCGCGTCCGTACTTCTCGTCGCGGTTACGAATCACATGAGCCAGAATCTGGCGCCCATACCGTTGCTGTGGGTGCTTCCGCTTGCAATTTATCTGCTCACCTTCATTCTGGCTTTTGAAAGCGACCGAATTTACCGCCGTTGGATCTTTCTGCCGTTTCTTGCTCCGGCGCTCGGCGGCATGGCCTATTACATCTGGGCTGATTCGGGAAATCTGCACATCAAATGGCTGGTCCCGGGGTTCGGTCTGGGCCTGTTCATTTGTTGCATGATGTGCCACGGCGAGCTGGCGCGGCGCCGGCCGGCTCCGCAGTATCTGACGCTGTTTTACCTGATGGTTTCACTCGGCGGCGCGATCGGCGGAATCTTCGTGGCGATCCTGGCGCCTCGGGTCTTCAAGACTTATCTTGAATTGCCGGTCGGGTTATCCGTTTGCGCGCTGCTCGCCGTGATCGTTCTCTGGACCTTGAAGGCGCCCAAGATCGGGGCATGGCCGCTGCGCGTCGTGTTCCTCATCGCCGCGGGGGTCCTGATCGGATACATGATTCGCAAAGAGCACGAGGACCGGGATGGATACCGTTTCATTGGCCGGAATTTCTATGGCGTGCTGCACGTCCATGACGATCCCGCCGGTGACGCTTTCCGCGAGCGAAATCTGACGCATGGCACCATCAATCACGGTTCGCAACTGCTCGACGAGAAAATGCGCTACACGCCCACTTCCTACTACGGCCTCACTTCCGGCGTCGGCCGCGCGATCACCGCGATCCAGGCGCGGGGCCCTGTCCGGCTTGGCATCATCGGCCTCGGAGCCGGCGTTCTTTCGAATTACGGGCGGGCGGGCGACGTGGTTCGCATCTACGATATCAACCCCCTGGTCGAGCGGATCGCACAAACCGAGTTCAGCTTCTATCCGCATTCGCAGGCTGATAAACACATCTATCTCGGCGATGCGCGCCTGGAGCTGGAACGTCAGGAGAGCCAGCAGCTCGATCTTCTCGCCGTCGATGCTTTTTCGAGCGACGCCATTCCGATTCACTTGCTGACTCGCGAGGCTCTGGCTCTCTATTTCCGCCACTTGAAGCCGAATGGCATCCTTGCGCTGCACGTCTCGAATCGCTACCTCGACCTGGTGCCAGTGTGCGCCGCTGGCGCGAAAGCGTTCGGCAAGCAGGCGACCGTGATCGAGGATGACGCCGACGACAGCAGTTATCTCTCGTCATCTACCTGGGTTCTGGTCACATCCGACCCGTCGTGGATACAAAGCCCCAGCTTTAACCAGGCGGACAAGACGCCTGCTGCGGCGAAGGCGACTTTTCGTCCGTGGACCGATGATTACAGCAATATCTTTCAAATTCTAAAGTTTGACTAGCGGGCTGCTAGGGCCCGGCCATTCCGGGAGCAGAACCCCGGAATCGATCCAGCAATTTCCGCACCGCCGGATCCCGCCTGATTCGGTACGCTGCTTCCCATTCCGATATGGCCTCCGGTAAACGCCCCGGTGTGGCCGCCAATGCATTTGCGAGGTTGAAGTGAGCTTCCGCCGAATCAGGTTTGGCCCGCAATGCAGCCTGATACTCTGCAATCGCCTCAGGCAAGTGACCTGGTGTTTGAGCTAATGCAACTCCGAGATTGATATGGGCGTCAGCATAATCGGGGTTCTCTTTCAGAACCTCACGGTATTGCGCTATCGCCTCCGGCAAACGCCCTGGAATTTTCGAAAGAGCGAGGGCTAGGTTCGTGCGGACGCCGGCATAATTGGGTTTAGTTCGCAGCACCGTTTCGTCCTCCGCAATTGCTTCCTGTAAGCGGCCTGGAATTTGGGCCAGCGCCCCGCCCAGGTTTATGTGAGCCTCCTCATAATCAGGCCTTAATCGCAGTGCCGCTTGATCCTCCGAAACCGCCTCGGGCAACCGGCCTGGAATCTGAGAGAGTGAAACCGCCAGATTGTAGTGTGCTTCCGGCGAATCAGGTCTTGCGCGCAACACCACCTCTTCATGTGAGATTGCTTCAGGCAACCTCCCAATCTTCATCAACGCGAGTCCGAGATTAAGGTGTGCGTCGATGAAATCCGGCTCAAGACGTAGGGCAGTTTCGTATTCCGCAATAGCGTCAGGCAAGCGACCAGTGACTTGACTTAGGGCGGTTCCATAATCGAAATGGGTCGCCGCCGAGCCAGGCAGCATTTGTACCGCCAGCTGATATTCGGACAGCGCTTCCGGCAAGCGGCCTGGAATTTGACTTAGCGCGGTTCCTAAGCCCAAACGCGCGTAGACGAAGGTCGGCTTTATCGCTAACGCCTTCTCAAACGCTTGGATCGCTTGCAAAGAATGACCCGGCGTCTTGGCGTAGGCAATACCGAGCATGTTGTACATCCGGAAATTCCCATCCGTAACATCGACAGCGCGTTGTGCGAGCGACTCAGTGGTTCGCCAGTAGCCAATTTGAACCGCAGTAACCAGAACGATAGTCGCGCAAAATACGCCTATGCAGCCAATGACCACTGACCTTGCTCGGGGCCAGCGCACAACAATATCGGCTGCACCCCACGCGAGCATAATGAGTATGCCGACCATTGGAACGTACATGTATCTATCCGCACGAGCCTGCACGCCGACTTGAACCAGCCCTATTACCGGCACCAGCGTTCCGAGGTACTACCTGAATTATGCACGGACTGAATGCCGAGCGCCGGACTTGATGCGGTGCGATTGATCGGCTGCTGCGCTTCCCGCCACTGAGTTCCACCTCCATCTGGCGA
>JBEKBK010000139.1:0-16755 GCA_050015435.1 Bryobacteraceae bacterium | reverse complement strand
GACGCCTTCGTCTTCATCGACCGGGAAACCGCACGCATCACCACTATCCTCGGCTATCCCACCCGCAGGCTCGCTCAGGTGGCCTGATCGGAAAATTTCAAATATGTTTGGCTAGTCTTGATGGACGCGACCTCGAATGCGGCCTTGCCAGATGTTTGTCCGTATGCGGCCACCAGGACGGCGGGCGCCAACACGCCGATCTTGATTATCCGTACCACGAGCGAAAAGTATACCACCGGAATTAGGCGAGCGAAGCTCGGCGCGGGATTGATATCGGACTTGGGCGAGTTCCCGATCGTCCGCCTCCGTGGCGGGGGATTCCGGATTCTCCTAGCCGGCACGCCGGGGCGTCCTTCTTCCTGACGCCCCCTGGTGAATAGCGGCGTTTCCTCGAGACGCCTCGATCGGGCCGGTTGGAATGCCTTCGGTTTACCCTTAGCAGCCAGCTAAGTTTTCGCTGCACGCTGTTGCCGTGTTCAATATCCCCTGACGCCCGGCGGTGGACAACCTGATCGGCCCAAACAGGAATCGATCCGGTAGACAGACAAGGCGGAATCCCGGTACGCTTCCGTAACCTCGATGTTTTTCTTCAAAATGGTCTCAAGCCGGGGATTATTTGCGTGGTCGGTAACGATGTACTGTGCTCCCAGTTCTTTGCGCGTCGCGGAAACGATGTCGGTCCACTCGGCGCCGGCGCAGTGCTCATGATCGCAGGTGGCGGGTTCATCCGCCCAAATGTGCCGCCAGAACCAATACTTGCGGGGATCGGTCAGATACATGAAGGTCGGATCGATGCCGATCACGTATCGACTGCGGGAATTTAAGAAGAACAGAAGAAAATAATCGGGCGCCCATTCCGTGTTCATGACCAATGCGTCAGGCGCGTTTTTCTTCAGGTACGCCGACGCGCCCCGAAACCTGTCCAGCGAAGGGGCCGCCAACACGTACGCGTGCGTCAGGTAGACGTTGGCCGCGCATGGAATCGAGAATAGAAGCCCAATCACGGCAACATCCGCGCGCGATAGCTTGAGGTATGGGGAAAGTATAGACGCTGCAAACAAGATCGCGAACGGAATAAAGAAATCGGCCGTGCGCACCACTCGCAGGGTTCCTAGAAATAGTACTCCAGAGATCAGCATCAGCAGGTCCGTTACTGGCGCAGGCGCAGTCTGGCGCCGGTGAGAAAGGCGCAGAATAACGGCGCACAGCCAGGGCAGCGCGGCCGGCAACCAGGAGAGAATGCTCCACCAGGAATCTGGGGGAGCAAGTTCCGCCGCTATCTTCACATGTGCTGCTTGGGCAATGCTCATGACATTCGCCTGAACCAGATCGAACCGCAGATTCTCTGGAAAATAAGGGTTGGCAAGCAATCCCAAGCCAACCCCAGCGGCACACCACAGGGTGGCGACGCCAGACCGGCGGTCACGCCGCAGCAGAAACCAGAGGGCGGGCGCGATCCCGACCAGGAAAAACATCGTATACGACACGGCGTGGATCAGCGAAACCAGAGCGAGCTTCACGGGCTTGTGTTGCACAGTCAAAAGCGCCACTAGTAGAGTCAGCAGAACCGACAAAAGGAACGGGCGGACAGTCGTCGCCCGAGAGAGAGTCATACTGCTCCCGGTCATCGCCAGCAGCACCCAAAACGCCCGATGGTTGGCCTGCAGATGCCTCAGCAGCAGAAACATGACGTAAGCGATCAACCCGAAGATCACCGAGGTAAGCAGCTTGATCGCGGTGATCAAATCAAAAAAGAACGCGAACGGAGCCAGCATCAAGTGATAGCCGAACCAGGCGTCCACCGGTACGCGCCAGAAGTAGGCAAGGCGCCAGGGATCGGCGAACATCGCCTTCGGCTCGGTAATTAAACGCGAAGCCTGCTTGACATGACGGTAGCCGTCGGTTCCGCCGGGCAGATCCGGCGTTGCTCGGAGGAGGAGAAAAAAACCGGCCCCGATGAGGACCGCAATCGCGATTTCATAGACACGATTCCAGTTGCCCTCGTTCGCGAGAGGACGTGCTTTTAAAGTGTCCTGCGCGAGACTAGGTGCACATGCCGGGCTCATTTGGCATTCCATCGACAGCGCAGACCGAGACTTTACTTTTCGCGGATCATAAGGCAGATATGATTGATCGAATGAAGCCGTTGCGAGCCTTAGCGGCGAATCCCTCCGCGATCATTCTCCTGGCGCCGGTCCTGTTTTGGGCTCACATCATGGAAGAAGCGCTTGCGATTCGTGCGCTGGTATAACAGCGTTGTCTCGCCGCCTATATCTGAGAGCGGGTTCGTCGGCGCAAACATACAACCCCTGGTGATTACGGCCTTGCTGGCCGCAGCCGCCTCTTGGATCCATCGCAAGGAGGCGGCGTTCCTACTGCTGGTCTGGCTCTCTTACTTTATGTTCGCCAACGCGATCTTCCACGTGACAGCCACCCTTGCTCTGCATCGATACTGTCCGGGATTGATCACGGCGCTGGCGCTCTACCTGCCTTTCTATCTCTGGTACACGCGATATCTGCGGACCCGTTTATCGATGGGCCGGATCACCATCGCCTTCGTGAGCGCCCTTGCAATCGGAGTCGTGTACTTGCAATGGCACAAGGCGCTCTTCAAGAACTGATTAACGATCCAGCTGCGGCAGATCCATTAATACGGAGCCTACGGCATACCCCTTAGCATCCGGCTCAGCTTTCGACGTGGCCTAACGACACGCCTCCGCCCGCTAAAGCTTCCCGAAAACGCTGCCGATTAACCTTTGGGACTATGTACCGCTTAGTCCTATAAACAGCGGTCGCGGTGCAGCACGAGCAGAAGGGTGGATTTTGAGCCTAATGAGACGAATTATTTTGACGATGTCGCTGGGTTTGCTGGCTTCAAGCTGGATCAATGCGCAAACTTTGACATCCATCACGATCGGCTTGAATCCGAGCGGGGCGATGTTTGTAGTCGACGGCACCATTTATTTGACGCCGCAAGTTTTTGAGTGGCCCTCGGGCAGTGAACACATCGTCCAGTTCCCGTTTTCGGCGGATCAGTACGGAAATCTTCTCAACTACCAGAGCAATAACAACAACAATACCCACTATTTCTTCGGCGCATGGGTCGACAACAACGCGCTCATCACCCCGAGTAGTTCGTCCACGATTACGGTCACGGCCAGTCCGTCGCTAACTTCCCTGACCGGATCCGTAACCGTTCAGTATCTGGTAGACGTGGTGTTCAATAACGGCACCGCGACCGAGACGACGAATTGCTCCGGCGCGGCTGCGCCACCGACGCAGAATCAGCTGCTTTTCGGCATCGTTTACGTAGCCAGCAACTGCCTCGCAAGTTCAGCCGAACTGTTCTTGCCCGCGGGTCCGATCACCCTCAACGCGTATCCCTATCCTGGATGGGTTTTTTATGGGTGGAATATCAACGGCTATCAGCCTGCCTCCGCTTTGTTCAGCTACAACCTGACGGGGCCGGCAACCATCACTCCGCTGTTTTCCCTTGCCAAGCTCGTCAACTTCCTTACCAACCCACCGTCCTTGCAAGTCCTGGTGGATCGTACGCCGATTCAGACGCCTGCCGCCCTTCCGGCTTCGACCAACGGATGCAGCCCCGACTTCCCGCTGTCGCCCGCCGGGGCTCCCGCCGGCTTTCCAACGCTCTGCCTGGGCCAGTTCGACTTCCTGCCAGGTTCAAAGCATCAAGTGGGTGCCCCCACTCCGCACCTGGACAACGCAGGGAATTGGTGGGTCTTCAGCGGATTCTCCGACGGCCTAGGACAGAACAGCGTCTATACCGCCGATACGAATACGAACGCGTCCGATACCGTGACGGCGAATTTCGTAGCGGGCATCCCGGTCAGTATTACGACGTCCCCGGGCGGCTTACAAATCACGGTGGACGGCAACATCAACTTCCCGCCACCCTATAACTACGTTTGGGGCACAGGGCAGACTCATACCATTACGGCTCCGGCCCAGCAAACCGATTCGCACGGGCGCGTGTGGGTATTTTCGTCGTGGTCGAATGGCGGCGCGGCCTCGCAAACCGTGACTGTTCCAGCCTCGGGAAGCCTGGTGATGAACGCCACTTACACCGAATTAGGCCAGGCGCAGGTTACCAGTTACCCGGCGGGACTCACGTTCACGATCAACGGCAATACCTGCACCACGCCTTGTATCCTGAATCAGTCCAATGGATCGCAGGTCCAGATCACCATTCCTTCGTCGGTGCCCTCCGGCACGAATACGCGTTATGACTTCCAGTCGTGGAGTGACGGCAGCACGGCCACCTCGCGCCAGGTCTCCTTCAACCAGGGCACGCTGTCGCTTACCGCGAATTATCAGACGTCTTACCTGCTCACCGTGTCGCCCAACCCTGCTAACTCGGCTACGTTCAGTATTAGCCCTACCTCGCCGGACGGTTTCTACTTCACGGGTACACAGGTGGCAGTCACCGTAACTCCCAATAGCGGCTATAAGTTTTCTAAGTGGGAAGTAAGTCTCAGCTCGTATGCCACCTTCACCACGACCATGACCAGCCCGCAGAGTCTGATCGCGGATCTGCTCAGCGTTCCCTCCATTTCGGCGGCCGGAATCGAAACCGCCGCCGGTCCAACGCCGGATGGCACGGTTGCAGCCGGCTCGCTGATCGCTATCTACGGTCAAGGCTTGGCGCCGGCGATGCAGGTCGGCCCCACCAATCCTCTGGCGCAGGCCATAGGTAATGTTACGGTCACGGTGAATAATCAACTCCTGCCGCTGGTATTTGTCTCGCCCGGTCAGATTGCCGCGCAGGTGCCGTGGGAACTGCAACCCGGGAATTACACGCTAGTGGTCCATTCGGTGGGTCAGCCGGATGTGAGCGGACAGATGACCGTCTCCCGGGACGCACCGGCGCTCTTCCAGCTACCGAACACTCAGAATCTTCCGCTGGTGCTCGCGCTGCACCAGGATGGCACCGTAATCGACGTCAACCATCCCGCTCTCCACAATGAGCAAATCTCGATTTATGGAACCGGATTCGGACCGTTCACGGGGCCGCTATCGGACGGTTTCCCAGTACCACCCACGGAAAACGTCCAGGCCACCGATCCGGTAACCGTCACCTGCGGTTCAGCTCAAGTCGAGCCTGACTCGGTGATTCCCGCTCCCGGCATGGTCGGTATGACAATTGTAAAGCTGACGATCAGCAACGCAATCCCGTCGGCGACCACGGCAAATCTGACCGTGACAGTCAACGGAAAGATCAGCAGCGTAGTGTCGCTGCCGCTCCAATAAAATAGGCGCAGTTCCTTTACTTACAATCAAATAAGGTGGTACCCTCAGTTCTTAATGCGAACTGTCGACCTGATCCATCGCAAGAGGGATGGCGAAGAGCTGTCCACCGACGAAATTGCTTTCCTGATTGACGGTTATACGGGCGGTACCATCCCCGATTATCAGATGTCCGCGTTCCTGATGTCGGTATTTTTCTCCGGCATGACGGACCGCGAGGTAAGCGCGCTAACCGAGCGGATGGTCCAGTCCGGCGAGACCGTCGACCTTTCAGCCGTACCTGGGCTGAAGGTGGACAAACATTCGACCGGAGGCGTTGGGGATAAAACCAGCCTGATTGCGGCGCCCCTCGCGGCTTCGGCTGGAGTGGTCGTGCCCATGATTTCCGGCCGCGCGCTGGGACATACCGGGGGGACCCTCGACAAGCTCGAATCCATCCCCGGGTTCCGCACGAATCTGACAATCGACGAGCTACGCGAGCAGTTGGCCAAACACAAACTGGCGTTCCTGGGACAAACGCCCCAGATTGCCCCGGCGGACGGAAAGCTGTACTCTCTGCGCGATTCCACCGCCACCGTGGAGTCCATTCCCCTGATCGCCTCGTCGATCATGTCTAAAAAACTGGCGGTCGGCCTGGACGCTCTAGTACTGGACGTCAAGGTCGGTGCGGGGGCGTTCATGAAGCGGCAGGTGGATGCGCGCAGACTGGCGCAAATGATGGTCGGGATCGGACGGCGGATGGACAAACGGGTCCAGGCCTTGATCACCGACATGAATCAGCCCCTCGGATTCGCGATCGGCAATGCACTGGAAGTGATGGAAGTTTCGCAAACGTTGCAAAACGTGGGTCCCACGGACCTTACGCGGCTCTCGCTCGAGCTGGCCTCGCGAATGATCTATCTGGCCAAGCTGGCTCCCTCGCTCGAGGAAGCGCGCGAGATCGCGCAGAAGAAACTGCTCGACGGCTCCGGATACCGGAAGCTCAAGGAAGTGATCTCGGCGCAGGGCGGGAATCCGCAGGTGCTCGATCGTTTCGAACTGCTGCCGAACGCGACCGGCGCGCGCGAAATCAGCTCGCCGCGAGCAGGTTATGTCAGTGCGATCGACGCAGAGTACATCGGCCAAGCCTCGGCCATGATCGGAGCCGGCCGCGATACGAAGGACGACTCGATTGATCCCGCTGTCGGCGTAATCCTCGAGGTCAAGGTCGGCCAGAAGATCGACGCGGGCGGAGTCCTTTGCCGCCTTTACTATACGAGCGAAGAGCGCGTGGAAGATGCGGCCCAACTGGTGGAGGACGCGTTCCGCATTTCATCCTCAGCGCCGGAGGATCGGGAGCTGATTCTCGAAGTCGTTGGCTAAACTCGTGCCCTCATGGACAGATTTACCGGCCTGCTGGGCCTGGTCGTCATTGTCGCCGTAGCCTACCTGTTCTCGTCCAATCGCAGCGCTATCCAACCTCGAGTGCTGTTCTGGGGCCTCGGGCTTCAATTCGCCTTCGCCTTTCTGGTGCTGAAAACCCAGTTCGGACTTGTGTTCCGGGCTATCGGAACCGGCGTGAACCACATGCTCGAATATTCCGTGGAAGGCAGCAAGTTCGTCTTTGGCGAAAAGCTGGGCTCGGCGAATCCGGAGTTCGGCGTGATCTTCGCGTTTCAAGTACTCACCATCATTATCTTTATCGCCTCGTTCTTCTCAATTCTCTACTACCTGGGCGTCATGCAGGTGTTTGTGCGCGGCATGGCGGTCCTGATGCAAAAGGTGATGGGTACCAGCGGCGCGGAGTCCACCAACGTGGCGGCTAGCATCTTTATGGGACAGACGGAAGCACCACTGACCATCCGTCCTTTCCTCGCGGGCCTTACGCAGAGCGAGCTATTCACCGTTATGGCGAGCGGCATGGCGCACGTTTCCGGATCGGTGATGGCGGCTTATGTGATGATCGCTCACGTCGAGATCCGCCACTTGCTCACGGCGGTGATCATGACCGCGCCCGCCACGCTGATGCTCGCCAAAATACTAATGCCCGAGACCGAAAAGCCAGCGACCGCGGGCGCCGTCAAGATGGAAGTAGAAAAGCCCGGCGTGAATGTGATCGACGCCGCCGCGCGCGGCGCGTCCGATGGCATGCATCTGGCCCTCAACGTCGCCGCGATGCTGATCGCCTTTCTAGGGTTGATTGCCATGGTGAACGGAATGATGGGCGGCGTACACGCCTGGCCCGGATTCGGCTGGTTTCCCACATCGCTCCAGTCCATCCTCGGGCGAATATTCGCACCCATCGCCTGGCTGCTCGGAGTCCGGTGGAACGATTGCGCGACGGTTGGCAATCTCCTCGGCACGCGTTTGATCCTGAATGAATTTGTGGCGTATGTGGATCTCGGCAAGATCGGGTCGACGCTCGATCCGCGTTCCTTCGTGATCGCCACCTACGCGCTGTGCGGGTTCGCGAATCTCAGCTCCGTAGCGATGCAGGTGGGCGGCATCGGCGCGCTGGCACCCAGCCGCCGATCCGATCTGGCGAGGCTCGGCCTGAAGGCCGTGGCCTGCGGCACCATGGCCAACTTCATGTCAGCGTGTATTGCCGGAATGCTGCTGTGATCGGCGTCGTACTGGGCAGCGGGTTGGGCGCGTTCGCCGATACGCTCGAAAATCGAACCGAGACTTCTTACGAAGCGATCTCTGGCTGGCCCCGGTCGACTGCGGTGGGGCATGCCGGGAAGCTGGTCACCGGATGGATCGGCGGTACCGAGGTGGTCGTGCTGGCGGGCCGCGCTCATCTCTACGAGGGCTACACCGCGGCTCAAGTTACGTTTGGAATTCGCGAACTGGCGCGCCGGGGCGTGCGCAGCCTGGTGCTGACCAATGCCGCCGGCGGCGTCAATATGAGCTATCGTCCGGGAGACCTGGTGTTGATCTCGGATCACATCAATCTCACCGGCGTAAGTCCGCTGACCGGGCCCAATGACGATTCACGCGGGCCGCGTTTCCCGGACATGAGCGAAGCATACTCACGCGAATACCGAAAAATCGCGCAGGCGGCCGCCGCGGAGCTTGGCATCTCTTTGAGCGAGGGAGTCTACGCCGCCTTGCCCGGACCGAGCTACGAGACCCCCGCCGAGATTCGCTACCTGCGCATCATTGGCGCGGATCTGGTGGGAATGTCCACGGCGCTCGAGACCATCGCGGCGAATCATATGGGCATGCAGGTCCTGGCAATATCCTGCGTCACCAATATGGCGGCTGGAATTCTGCCCGTGAAACTGGTGCATCAGGAGGTGCTCGAAACCGGCGCGCGCGTGCGGGACACGCTGGTGAGTTTGCTGCGCTCAGTGCTCCCGCGGCTTTGAGCTGGTATCATAGCGTTTCGTATGATCGCAACGGCTCCCATCTCCGAGGCTGTAACCCAGTCGATTCGCGTTGAGGTCCTGTCGCGGCATTCGCCCGAGAACTCGCGGCCGATGGAAGACGAGTGGGTGTTTCAATACACCGTGCGCATCACGAATCAGGGAACGGATACGGTTCAGCTTCTGAGCCGGCACTGGATCATCACCGACGCACTGGAACATGTCCAGGAAGTGAAGGGCCCAGGCGTCGTTGGACAGCAGCCGGTTCTCGCTCCGGGCGAGTCTTTTAAATACTCATCCTGGTGTCCGCTCAAGACGCCGACGGGAACGATGCGTGGGACTTATCAGATGGTGCGAACCGACGGAACCCAGTTCGACATCGAGATCGCACCGTTCGCGCTGAAGGCTAAGCAGACCGTCCACTAATCTTCGACGAATTTCTTCAAGCGATCCAGGGCGCCATCCCACTGCTCCGAAATTCTGTCCAGGCACTGGCGGGCGGCATCCAGTGGCGCGGGTTCAAACTCCCAAACACGCTCCCGGCCAGATGGCGAGCTGGAAGCAAGCCCGACGCTCGCTAACACATGCAGATGTTTGGTAACCGCCTGACGCGTTACCGAACTGCCCGCAGTGAGACGGGCGATGGACATCGGCCCGTCCTTGCACAAACGAGCCACCAGACGAAGCCGGGTCTCATCGCCCAGGGCCGCAAAAATCGGCGCGGTTTGATCAATTTTGGGGCGCGGCTTGAGCTGCCTGGCTGACATATTGCTCGATCGCCTTCATTTGAGCTGCCCAACCCCCGTCGTTGCTCCGATACGCTTCGGCGCGTCGAGCGAGCGGAATTCCGTCGAAACCCGATTCGACGACGGTCAGCAACGTCCCCTCGGAGACCTCTTCGAGCTCAAAGACCACCAGCGTGGTCGGCTCGACGGAATAATCGACCTTGGGATCAATCGCGTAGGGATGCCACCGCCAGGAAAACGTTGTCTCCGTCTCCATTTTTTCGATGGTGATCTCGAAGGTTACGTGTTCGTACCCCTTGTGCAGAATTTTTCCTTGCAGTCGCGCTCCCGGGGCAAATGTGCCGTTCAGTTTCACGCCAAACCATTGACCGAACGCTTCGGCGTCCGCGAGCGCCTTCCAGACCCGCTCGCGCGGCGCGCGCAGAACAATCTGCTTCTCGATCTTATCCGTGCTCATGTACAACCTCCTGGTTGCATGTTAACAGGGTTCTGCCGTAACCGCAACCATCGAGTTGCGATTCGGAGACGGATTACATCCCACCACTAATTGACTCAGTCAACTAGTTTCGGCACAATGAGCGTATGCCCGTTTCCGAAGAGAACATTGAGCGGCTGCGCAGCTTCAACCGTTTTTACACCAAGCGCATAGGGTTGCTTCGGGAGGGCCTCCTGGATACGCCGTTCTCGCTGACGCAAGCTCGCGTGCTGTTTGAGATCGGGCAGCATCCGGGCGCACGATCGGCAGGCCTCGGTCCCGAGCTCGGGCTCGATCCGGGTTATCTCAGCCGCCTGCTCAAGAGCTTCGAACAGCGCGGGCTCATCAAGCGGTCGAAGTCCAGGCATGACCGGCGCGTGAATCATTTATCGCTCACCCGCAAGGGTCGGACGGAGTTTGAGCGCTTGAACGCGCGCTCCCAACGCGAGGCCGGCGAAATGCTCGCGAGCCTGGACGTTGCGCTGCAGCGAAGCCTGGTCGATTCCATGACCACGATTCGTCAGTTGCTCGGATCGCCTACCGTAAACGAGAAGATGGTGGTCCTGCGCACTCACCGTCCCGGCGATATCGGCTGGGTCGTGGCGCGTCACGGTGAACTGTACGCGCAGGAATATGGCTGGGACTCGACCTTCGAGGGATTCGTCGCTGAAATCGCAGGGAAGTTTTTGAAACGCTTCGACGAACAGCGGGAACGCTGCTGGATTGCGGAGTGCGATGGGGAAAGAGCCGGTTGCGTATTCCTGGTGAAAGCATCCAAGACCATCGCGAAGCTCCGCTTGCTGCTTGTCGAGCCATCCGCGAGAGGACTCGCAATCGGCACAAAGCTGGTCCATGAATGCATTGATTTTGCGCGGAAATGCGGCTACAGCAAGCTGACTCTATGGACGAACGACATATTGCAC
This sequence comes from Bryobacteraceae bacterium, assembly GCA_050015435.1. Classification (GTDB taxonomy): domain Bacteria; phylum Acidobacteriota; class Terriglobia; order Bryobacterales; family Bryobacteraceae; genus Palsa-187. Next base: position 5,996 of record JBEKBK010000139.1, on the reverse strand, counting down.
GCCGCTCGCCGAATCTACGAGCGGGCCGGCTTCCATCTCATCAAGGAAGAAAGACATCACAGCTTCGGGCACGATCTGGTGGGCCAGTTCTGGGAGCTGAAGCTTTAGACAGTACTGTAGGCGTCAGGAGCAATCGCTAAGTGACATGCGAATGCTCGTGTCGGCCCAACGACAATTCAGGGCACTCAACTGTCAAATTCGAGATCGCCTTTCGAGAGCTTGGAAACGATATCGCGCGCCAAACGATTCACAAACGGTTTCACTTCAATCGCATAACGCCAGAATCCAGGTTGGCGGGCAAATTGCACCGCTACGAGGTCACAACCCGGCAGCCTGGGCGTATCGACCTTTGCGAACGATGGCAGCGCGAGGAGAACTGGCCAGAGTGGTATGCTGCGTCCACAGTCGCGGAGCAGGTCGGCAAAGAACTGCCGCAATGAAACGAGTATGACGTGATGATTCACGCCATAAATAACGCCAAGGAGCATAGGTTCAGCAAAGGAGACTAGGCATGAAACGCAAGAGTATCGGGGTAATCGTATTCGTTGGAGTATTTCTCTCTGTTCTGGTGGCGCTGGCCATGGCTGCCCAGGATAAGTACACTGTGAAAGTGCCGAATGGACTCTCGTTCTCTGAGTTCAGAGGATACGAGGCCTGGCAGGTTGTCTCCATCAGTCAGGACGGAAACCTTATCGCTGCGACCCTCGCTAATCCTGTAATGATCAAGGCCTACTTGGCCGGCGTTCCCGGCAACGGCAAGCCTTTCCCCGACGGCTCCAAGCTGGCGAAGATCCATTGGAACCCGAAAAAGATGGAGACGTTCCCTGCAGCGACGGTGCCAGGTACCCAGCATGACATGGACTTCATGGTGAAGGACAGCAAGAGGTTCGCGGACAGCGGCGGGTGGGGATACGCCGTGTTCGACTATGACGCTGCATCCGATACGTTCACGCCCGGCACCATGGCTGGCAAGCCGCCGCAGGGGAACGACGCCAAGTGCGGATTCGCGTGCCACACGGGCGTGAAGACGAGAGATTACGTCTTCACGGATTACGGGCATCGGTGAAGCGGTATGCCCGGTCACCTGCAATCGATGGGCTGGATTAAGACCGACAAAACGCGCTTGCGACCGCGGATCGAATGTCACGTTGGACGTACGGTCATCACAGCGCAGACGTGATGCATTACGTGCTATCGTCGCCCCGAGAATCTGGCAGGACGGCCAGTATCAGGCGGCCTTCAAACGAATATCCGCAATCGAAGACGTCACGATCGGACCCCGATCATCCGGATGACGATATTCGAGATGCATACCGCGGCAGTTGCATCCGCTGATCTGCACGGCGCTACTCTGGAGAGGGAGACCAAGAGCGATGGAAGTGCATTTCTCTGACGAAGTCGAAGCGAAGCTGACGAGCTCTGCGGCAAAGCAAGGCCGGAATCCCGACGAACTTGTGCAGGACGTGGTGACCCGCTATTTTGAGGAGGAAGCACGCTTCGTCGATGCCGCGAAGCATGGCGAGGACACTCTGAAACGTGGCGAGCACCTCAGCCATGAGGAGGTTGGTCACCGTCTCCAGCGGTTTCTCCAGTCCTGACGGAGATTCGTTGGTCCTGGTCAGGCTGATTTTTGGATGCCGACTCTACTCACTCCCCCAAAGTTGCCAGATCCCTATCTTTTCCATTAGGAGCCGCCTTGCGACGAACTGTGAGTTCGCGACATCGTAGATTGACAGTACCTTGAGCATCGGATGTTTGGCGGTATGGGCGGCCACGTTGCTTCGGAGCCAGCCCACGTATGCGATTGCGTCGGTAATGTGCATCTCCCCGTCCCGAACGCTACGCCGATTCCACGGCGCTTTCCCGATGATTCGTGGCGGGCGTCTTTCTTCAAGCTTGGTCTTACCGCCGCGCACATTCCAGGAGAACAACTCACTCAAGTCAACGTTGGATTTCTTAAGTGTCACATCAAACTCGTGCCTGACCTCAGGGTTCCAATCGCCATTGATCCAGCTTGGTTTCTTGGGGTGTGCCGGTACGCGCAACCCCAATTCCTCAATACAGGCGTTTGCGAGAACGATGGCATACGCCAAGCGCACATGCTCTTCGGGCAAATGCGACTTTCGGACATTGGCGCTGCTTGAAGGGTTCAAGGCCATACCGGGAGCGGAGAAGATTTCGTAACTCAAGCGAAGCTTGGCAAGGGCATAGACAAGAGGACGCCGCATCGATATCTTGGCAGCGATCAAACACGCAAACGGGACATTCGGCGTCCACACGTATTGCTTCTTGAGGAATTCGTCAAGGTCACTGTAGCCATCGCTCGGGTAGACAGACGAGCTCTCACCGCGCAGCAACTGCGAAAAGTTGGAGCCTTCAAGCAGGAGCCTTGCTCCATGAATCAGGCTGGCGACCCTCTCGGCCGTCCTTTGATTAGGGGCAGATATCGTGACTTCTCTGCCTCGATACCTTCGGCCGTTCGACCGCTCGAACGCCTCACAAGGAAATGTGCTTGACACCGGCGCTAACTGCAAGCTCCAACCTTTGCCAAGGTACGGCGGCGCTGGATACCGGGCATAGTCCGTTGCCACAAGGCCCGTGTGAAATCTCTGTGACCGCAATCTTTTTCTCCAGATCCAATTGTAGGCAATTACTCTCTGTTTCGCGCCATGGTGCGTGCTTTTAGCGAGCGTGGCCACAAATGTGGCTGGGGCATAACGCTATGACGCTCAACGCGAGCCAAGAGCTCAATACAGATGAAGTTCACCAGAGAGACAAAACGCCCTTGCGACTATGGATCGAATGCCATGTTCGGCACACCGTCGACGTGATGCGTGAGGCTACCGCCACCCCGAGAATCAAGTTTGACGGCGGCCCGATCAGGCGGCCTTCAACCGGATATCCACAATCGGGGACGTCACGATCGGACCCCGATAATCCGGATGGCGATATTCGAGATGCATGCCGCGGCCGAGGAACGCCGTCTTGAGCATGGACCCGCCCCAGTTGGATCCGCTGATCTGCACCAGGACCGGCTCGGGGCAAAACTCAGGGTGGCCGGAGATCAGCGCCTGGCCATCCCCGTGCACCACCAGCGTGTAGGAGCGGTTCCGCGTCGCAATCTCGAGCGTGCTACGGTCCGGCAGGTCCCTCAGGTAGACGCCGCCTTCTACCTCGCTGCGGATGATGTTACCGTTGATCCGATCGCTTAGATTGGGGTGCGGCACAAACATCTGCCTTCATTCTACACATTATCTAGTAACCGCTCCACAACGGAAGGCCGTGGCGCTCTGCATACAATGAAGAGATCCGCACATGGGAGATTTCTACACTCGGCCCGAACTGGTCCGGGCGCGCGCCGCGTGGCGCTCGACCGGTAAGGTCGTGGTCTTCACCAACGGTTGTTATGACATTCTGCATCCGGGGCACATCCGGCTTCTCGAAAAGGCCCGGTCCCTGGGCGACGTGCTGATTCTGGCTCTCAATACCGACGCGAGCGTGGCGCGTCTCAAAGGGCCAACGCGGCCGCTGATTCCAGAGGCGGAACGCGCTCAAATGGCGCTGGCCCTCCAAGCCGTGGACGCAGTTACTTTCTTTGATGAGGACACGCCGCGCGAGCTGATTGCCGAGGTCCTGCCCGATATCCTGATCAAGGGAGCCGACTGGGCGCACTTCATCGCCGGACGCGAAGAGGTTGAGGCGGCCGGCGGAAAAGTGATGGCGCTGGCGCTTGAACCCGGGTATTCCACCACCAATATCGTGGAAGAACTGCTCGCTCGCCGAACGTGACACATCCCGCCGTTCGCGATCTGTTCCACACGCTGAGCCGGCATCCGGCGTTTCAGGAACTCACCGGCAAACTGGTGCGCCGCGAGACAGGATCGTTTTCGCTCGCTGGACTGACCCCGACGGCGAAAGCGCTATACCTGGTTCTGTTGTGGCAGGCGACCGAACGCCCGTTGCTGGTGATCGCCGACGGCAATCAGCGCGCGGAGCTGCTCAACGAACTCACCGGAACATTCTTCGATCTATTGATTTCTCATGCCGACGGCGGACGTCCGCAGCTTCTGCCCGCGCTGGATGTTCTGCCCGGCCAAAAGCTTTCACCCCATACCGAGATCACCGGCCAGCGCGCGATCGGGCTCTGGCGTTTGACGAACTCCAGTGTTCCAATGACCATCGCGCCCTTGGGATCGGCTTTGCTGCGGACGCATCCCGCGGAATATTACCGCCGCCTCGCGCTCGAGTTGCGCACGGGCGAAGAGCTGCCGCTCGATCTGATTGAAGCGCATCTCAACTCGATCGGCTACGAACGGCGTGAGCCGGTCGAAATGGTGGGCGAGTATTCGATTCGCGGCGGCATCCTCGATGTATTCCCTGCCGAAAATGCCCGTCCTCTGCGCATCGAATTCTTCGGCGATGAGGTTGAATCCATCCGCCGATTCGATGTGGAATCGCAGCGAAGCGTCATGCGTGTCTCGGAGGCTCACGTGCTGCCGCTGGTGGAGCAGCCCAGGTCCAAGCAGCTTTTCCACGAAATCGCTGAGAAACTCGATTTTGAGGGAGTCGCGAGCCCCGGCGATCCCTTCCCCGGCTGGGAATTCGCTGCGCCGCTGGCACATCCCAAGGAACGATCGCTGCTGACGCTCACGCCGGATGCGCTGGTAGTGCTCGATGAGCCGGAACAAATCCGCACGGCGGCCGAGCGCCTCTGGAAAAGGCTGAGCCAGTACGCGGAACAAAATCCGAGCGGACCCAATCTCGCTGCCGCGAATTTCTTCACTTGGGAAGAACTGGCGCGCAACATTCAGCAGCGGACGTCGCTTCAACTGCGCGACCTGGACCTGGACACCAATACACCGCACATCAGCACTCGCCCTTCGATGGCATTTCACGGCAGCATGCAGGTCGCCGTGGCTGAGGCAAAGACCCTGGTCGAGCAGGGCAATCGCGTCGCCTTTTTCGCGCCTTCAAATGGAGAGCTCGAGCGGCTGGCCGACATCCTGCGTGAGTATTCGGTTCCATTCCAGTTGGGCCTCGCGCCGAATGAGGCAGCTTCGCCGTATCTTGCCGAACGCGCCTATCTGGCTGGGCCCGCGGTCAGCACGTATCTCATTAAAGGATTAGTCCGGCGCGGCTCGATCTTTCCTGAGTCGTCCATCGCGTTCGTCGGCTCCGAGGATCTCTTCGATTCTTCCGATCTGATCGCCCGGCCCGGGATTACGAAGGGCAAGCTATCGGCCTTCGCCGTAGACCTGGCTGATCTCAAGCCCGGCGATCACGTGGTTCATGTCACGCATGGAGTGGGCAAGTTTCTTGGGCTGCGCGAAATCGTCCAGGGCGAACAAAAGGGCGACTTCATGCTGCTCGAATACGCCAACGACGCCAAACTCTACGTTCCCCTCACGCGGATGGATTTGGTAGAAAAGTACCGCGGCGCGGGAGAAGCAGCGCCGCCACTCGACCGGCTGGGCGGCTCGACGTGGACGGCGCGCAAAACCCGGGTCAAATCGAAAATGCGCGATATGGCCGACGAGCTTCTGAAGCTCTACGCGCAGCGGCGCATGGCCGACGGTTTTTCTTTTTCGCACGATTCGAACTGGCAGCGCGAGTTCGAAGACGCTTTCGAGTTCACCGAAACCAAGGATCAGCTCACTGCCGCGAAGGACATCAAGCGCGACATGGAGAGCCCGCATCCAATGGATCGCCTGCTGTGCGGCGACGTCGGGTACGGCAAGACCGAAGTTGCGATGCGCGCCGCCTTCAAGGCGCTGGGTGACGGCAAACAAGTAGCGGTTCTGGCGCCCACCACAGTGCTCGCGTTCCAACATTATGAGACGTTCCGCAGCCGTTTCGCCGCCTTCCCGGTGCGCATCGAGATGTTGTCGCGCTTTCGGTCAGCGAAGGAATTGAAAACGGCGATTGAAGAGCTCGCGGAGGGTAAGGTCGACGTGGCCATTGGAACGCATCGTCTGTTTTCGAAGGACGTCGTCTTC
>JBEKBK010000138.1:0-17929 GCA_050015435.1 Bryobacteraceae bacterium | reverse complement strand
TTCCTCCTCCTGGGGCCTTATTCGAATTTTTCCGCGGCTGGTTATATTGATCCCTGGTTATATACGGGGTACTTCACTCATTTTACTTACCTGGTCCAGCATTATGGACTAAATTATTATGTTTCCCGGTTGCCCTGGATCTTACCCGGGCTAGCGGTGTTTCAAGTCGCCACACCCGCAGCGGCAAGCGTGATCCTGAACGCACTGATCCTCGCTTGTTGCATGACGGCGCTATGGCTGATCATTACCTGGCACTACGGGAAATTGCCCGCGGCGCTCGCCTGCATTGCCTTGATCACGAATCCATTTCTGATGTCCGCTGTGTCCTGGGATTATCCCGACGGTCCGGCCACCGCTTACGCGTTTCTTGCATTGGCCTGCTTTCTTCGCCCCAACCAGGGACGAATCCCGAACGCTGCGCTCGGCGGAGCATGTCTAGCTCTATCAGGCTATACAAATTTGGCTGTGCTCCCGGTCCTGTTGGGAGCCGTGGCGATTCCACTGTGGCGATATAAGCGATCTTTCAAAGAGCTACTGCGCCAGGCCGTATATGTTGTCCTCGGCGGAGCCGCCGTGACGCTGGTATTCGCGATCATCGGGAAGCTGATGATCCACACGTATTTTTTCTTCATGCCGCAGATCGACATGATCCGCTACACGTTTGACCATCCGGAGTACCTGAAAAACATGTGGGGCACCGGCTACGCGTGGATTCCGTCCGCTTACCGTCTATTCCCCGCGCTCTTCCTCATGTTTTTGGGAGGACTGCTGCTGGCGCAGCGCCGCAAATGCAGCAGCGTCTACATCGAGAGCTATGTCTGTTTTGTGGTTACATGCGCGCTCTTTTGCGTCTTCGAGTTCGGATTTCATAATGTCGGCTTACGTTTGTCCTTTTGCAGCACCTACATGATGGCTCCTTTACTCACATTTGGCGGAGTACTGATGGGCGAATGGTTTACGTATCGAGGCACGAGTTTGGCCCCGGTGGAGGCTCGAAGCGCTACTGGAGCGCAAGAGCGCGCATCGATGCCGACCGTCGTCGTCTGGAGCTTGGTCGCTTCGTTCGGGCTAGCGTTGCCGTTCGTCTATGCCTTGGCTCCGTCCGTATCGTTGTCGCCCCGCGAGATCTGGGTTGCGTTCCTCATGGTGGCGGTCTTCTCGGCCGTTTGTGTACCCGCTCCGGCTCCAGCGCTGGGATATAATTGGTCAACCGGGAACGCCTCCGTTGTCCAGGTATTGAAGCGGATCGAAAAACTGGTGGATTCCGGGGGTCCTCCAGACCGAATTGTCCGGTTCTGGTATGACGAACGCGAACCGGTGCTACCCGTGTCCAGGGGCGGACCGGGTTCGGTAGCGAATCTGTTTGATTCGGCTTACTCGTTGTATCTTTGGGGTTACGTCGATTTCACCAAGGAACTGGCATCCGGGCCGAAGGCAGAAATTAAACGGTTAGTCGACGCGCACACCACGTTGGTACACCTGAGCGTGGATACCGACAATCTCGCGGAGCACACCCATCTGCTGTCAAACCGGGGCATCGTCGCCGGTAACGAAAGGCGGTGGGTCATTCCTTCGATCTACGGGAACCTGATCGTCGTTCTGCAGGATGTCCTTGACGATGCCGGGATGCATTAGGGACAGATGACGCTCGCACAATCTTCTTCTGTTTATTCTCTAAACACGACGTTACTGCCGGGACGTTGTATTATGGACGTTCACTATGCCCACGCCTTTGGCATTCGTAACTGGTTCTTGCGGACTGATCGGTTCGGAAGTGTGCCGGTATTTTCACCAGAACGGGTTCCGGATCGCCGGATTGGACAATAATCAGCGGGCAGTCTTTTTCGGCCCCGAAGGCGATACCAGTTGGTCGCTGCGGCTGCTCCAGGAGTCTATTCCCGAATATCAACACTACGCGATCGATATCCGGGACAGATCCGCGGTCCTTTCCTTGATCGGACACCTCAGACCGGCGGTGATCATCCATACGGCGGCGCAGCCCTCGCATGATCGCGCCGCGGCCATCCCTTTCGACGATTTCGATACCAACGCCACGGGAACCTTGAATCTGTTGGAGGCTGCACGGCGCGCCTGTCCCGAGTCTCCGTTCGTGCATATGTCGACCAACAAGGTTTACGGCGACCGCCCGAACTCGATCCGCTTGAAGGAGCTCGAGACACGGTGGGATTATGACGATCCGGAATTCGAGCACGGCATTCCCGAAACGCTATCGATAGACCAGTCTAAGCATTCGCTGTTTGGGGCTTCGAAAGTTGCCGCCGATGTGATGGTGCAGGAGTACGGACGATATTTCGGAATGCCGACCTGCTCCCTGCGGGGAGGCTGTCTGACCGGCCCCAATCACTCCGGCGTGGAGTTGCACGGATTCCTGAGTTACCTGATCAAGTGCAATCTTGAAGGGCGGGAATACAAGGTCTACGGTTACAAGGGAAAGCAGGTGCGGGACAACATTCATTCCGAGGATGTCGCCACAATGATGTACGAATTCATCAAGAATCCACGCTGCGGTGAGGTGTACAATCTCGGGGGCGGGAAATTGAATTCCTGTTCGATTTGGGAAGCTTTTGAGATCGCTGAAGAGGTCACCGGCAAGAAACCACGCTACACCTACGTGGACCAGAATCGCGAAGGTGACCACATCTGTTACTACAGCGACTTGCGCAAGATCCAATCCCACTTTCCGGCCTGGAAGATCACTCGTTCGCTGCGCCACACCGTAGAGGAAATCGCTGCCTCCTGGACGGTCCGGTCCATAGCGGCCGCGAGTCATCGCTGATTCGGATCTATGAAGATTCTGGTCACCGGAATCTGCGGGTTTGTGGGCAGCAGTCTGGCGCGGGCTCTCCGGGAGCGCCTGGACGGTCTCGAAATCTTCGGCGTGGATAACCTCTCGCGGGCTGGATCGGAAATCAACCGCGGACGGCTCAAGCGCATGGAAGTGAAGTTGTTTCATGGCGATTTGCGCATGGCGAGCGATCTTGAAACCCTGCCTGAAGCGGAATGGGTGATTGACGCCGCGGCAAATCCCAGTGTTCTTGCGGGCGTGGATGGAAAATCGACCAGCCGTCAGCTGGTGGAACACAACCTGTGGAGCGTCATAAACACGCTGGAATACTGCCGCCGGTGTCAAGCGGGTCTGGTGCTCCTCAGCACCAGCCGCGTATACTCGATTGCGACTTTGGCGGCTCTGCCGGTAGGTCCACAGAGCGGGGCGTTTCAGCTTGACGTGTCGCAGGCTCTTCCACCCGGCGTTTCCAGATGCGGAATCGCCGAGCAATTTTCCACAGCGCCGCCGCTTTCTATGTATGGAGCGACTAAGTTTGCCTCAGAGACGATGGCTTTGGAGTATGGCGGAACCTTCGGCTTCCCGGTATGGGTGAACCGGTGCGGCGTACTAGCCGGCGCCGGACAGTTCGGCACGGCTGAGCAGGGGATATTTTCATACTGGCTCCACGCTCACGCCAGCCGTCGCCCATTGCGTTATGTAGGTTTCGGCGGACAGGGTTGGCAGGTAAGGGACGCCTTTCATCCCGACGACCTGGGGGCTCTCATATTCGAGCAGATCGGTGGCGGCCCCGCCGCTGGCGAACGGGTTTTCAATGCCGGCGGCGGCGCCGAAAACTCGATGTCGCTCGCGCAGCTTAACGGCTGGTGCGATCAGCGATTCGGCCCAGTCTGTCCGGCGCCCGATCACCGGCCCCGGCCTTTCGACGTTCCATGGCTCGTCATGGACAGCGGTGCGGCGCGGCGCCGCTTCGGATGGGTCCCGCGCAAGAGCCTGGAATCGATTCTTGAAGAGATCGCCTGTCATGTTCGGGACCATCCGCAGTGGCTCGAACAGTGCGGTGCTTTGTGACGATTCGCCCTCACCCTGATGCCAGGGCCCTGGAGCTTCTGAGCGTTGTGGTCCCCGCCAGGAATGAAGAAGCCTGTATTTGCTCCATGGTCGAGCACCTCGATCTGGAGCTCAGACTGAATAATATTCCTCATGAGATCGTGGTGGTTGACGATGGCAGCACGGATCAGACCTGGCCGCGACTGATGGAGCTGCAACACCGGCTGCCGTCGCTGCGGCCTATTCAAAATACAGGCCAGCATGGTTTCGGGCGCGCGGTCACCCTGGGGTGCGACCGTATGCTGGGCGATGCCGTGGTAATCATGATGGCTGACGAGTCGGATGACTGTCGCGATGTGGCCGCTTACTGGACCCTGCTCAATCAAGGCTGGGATGCCGTGTTCGGTTCGCGGTTTCTGAAGGGCGGCGGCGTCATCGATTACCCTTGGCTGAAGTTGAAGCTGAATCGCCTCGCCAACGCTTTTATCCGGGTCCTCTTTGGAATCAAACTCAATGACGTGACGAACGCTTTCAAGGCATACCGCCGCACGACCATTGATGGATGCCGCCCGTTGTTATCGCCGCATTTCAACCTGACGGTCGAGATTCCGTTGAAGACCATCGTACGCGGTTATTCCTGGACGACCATGCCGATCACCTGGCGCAACCGCAAGACCGGCGACTCGAAACTCAAAATCAAGGAAATGGGCAGCCGGTATTTATTCATATGCCTGTACGTGTGGCTTGAGAAATATTTCAGCCGCGGCGACTATAGGAGGCAATTGTGAGCGAACTTCCACAATCCGCTCCGGATCTCCAGCAGATCTACCGCGAACGATTTTCCGGAACCCTGCAATACCGGCAGCGGGTGTGGAAGGAACTCACTTCACGATGCTTCTCCACATGGGTGCCACCCGAATCCGCGGTGCTGGATCTCGGCTGCGGCTATTGCGAATTCATCAACAACATACGGGCCCGAAAAAAGTATGGAATGGACTTGAATCCGGATGCCGTCGGCCATGCAGCGACTGACGTGACGATTCTTCAACAGGACTGCTCCCAACCGTGGCCTGTCCAGCCAGAAAGTCTGGATGCCGTATTTACCAGCAATTTCTTTGAGCATTTGCCGACTAAGACGCACCTGGAGCAAACGATCTTGCAGGCGTGGCTGGCCTTGAAGCGGGGTGGGACGCTCATCGCGATGGGACCGAATATCAAGTACGTGCCAGGCGCGTATTGGGATTTCTACGATCACCATATTGCGCTTACCGAAAGCTCGCTCGCCGAAGTCATGAAAAAGTGCGGATTCTCAATGGAGCAGGTGATCGGTCGATTCCTTCCGTACACCATGTCAAACGATAAAAAATACCCGCTGTGGATGCTGCGGCTCTATCTTCTGCTTCCCGTGTGCTGGCCTTTGTTCGGAAAACAGTTTCTCATCATCGCGCGTAAGCCAACGCTTTGCTATCCTTAGAGGTCCATGTGGAGCGGCGACTTCGGGTTCGTTTTGGAAAACCTGGTATTCAAGGACTTCAAGGTACGCTACCGGAACATGTCCTTGGGCGTCTTCTGGAGCCTCCTCAACCCGCTGATCACCATGAGCGTCCTGTTTCTGGTATTCGGCATCATGCTTCCAAACGGGGTTAAGGGCTATCCGGTGTTCGTCTTGTGCGGGCTCATTCCATTCAATTTTTTCAGCATCGCCTGGGCTACCGGAACGAACTCACTGGTGGATAACGCCGGGTTGATCAAGCGCGTCCCCATTCCCCGCGAAGTAGTGCCGATCGCGAGTGTTCTGGCCAATTGCTTACATTTGCTCATTCAGATCGGAATGCTTCTGACATTCGTAATGCTCTTTGGCTACGGCGTGAACCGGCACTGGATGTGGTTGCCCGTGGTATGGGGTCTGGAAATCGTGTTTGTGTTGGGCCTGGTGCTGGCCTGTTCGGCGCTGGATGTGTATTTACGCGACATGCGCTATCTGGTGGAATCCACCAACGTTCTACTATTTTGGCTGGTGCCCATCGTCTACGGTTATGAAAAGATACCGGCGAAATACAGCGAGATTTACTCGTGGAACCCGATCGCAGCGATGGTGATGGCTTTGCGCAGAATCCTGATGGACGGCGCCGCGCCGGGGGCAACCTTGATTGGGAAGCTGGCTCTAGGATCGGTGGCCAGCCTGGCTATGGGCTGGATGGTTTTCCGGGCATTGCACCGGCGCTTTTACGATCATTTATAGGCGATGGAGAGGATCGTTTTCGATAGCGTCAGCAAGACCTTCTCCCTAGGCGGAGGCCGCAAGCTCTTGCGCGGGCATCTGCAGGATCTTATTGGACGCGGAGGCGGGCCATCCTTCTACGCGTTGCGAAACGTTTCGTTCACCCTCAGAGACGGGGAAAGCCTGGCCGTCATCGGTTCTAATGGCGCAGGGAAGAGTACACTGCTGAATCTCGCTACGCAGGTTTGCGACCCCAATGCAGGCCAGGTTAAAGTGAACGGGCGGGTTTCGGCCGTTCTCGAACTAGGCTCTGGTTTCCATTACGACTTAACCGGTGCGGAGAACCTTCGACTCAACGCTTCGCTATCCGGGCTCGACCGCCGGAAGACCGCGATGCTTTTTGACGAGATCGTCGAGTTCTCAGGCGTCGGAGAGTTTATCGATCAGCCGCTCCGCACCTACTCGGCCGGCATGACGATGCGGCTCGCGTTCTCCGTCGCGATTCACACGGATCCGGATATTCTCATCGTGGATGAGGTCATGGGCGTCGGCGACCAGGCGTTTCACGCGAAGTGCTTTGACCGAATCCTCGGGTTCCGCAAGGCCGGCAAAACCATCTTGTGCGCCTCCCACGCCGCGGACATGCTTCGCCTCATGTGTGAACGTGCGATTTGGTTGGATCATGGACAGGTGATCCTCCACGGAAAACTGGAGGAGGTGCTGGCCGCGTATCAGGGCCGGACGGTGGGCCAAGTTTGACCCCGGACCGGATGAGGTCGCCGGTGCGCGATCGGATTTTCGAATGAGCAGAATTGATACCGGGAGGCCTACAGAGGCCGGATGGCGGGGGCTGGGACCTGTTCAAGGCGCGTTTGATTTAGCTGGAGCGGTTGCCCATAACCAAGCGCAAATAACCGGTTCGGGGCCAGTCTCGATTGTCACCGACCCGGGCCAGTGGTGGTACGCGGCGGCCTTTCGCCTGCAGCCGGCGGCTCTTCAGTCGCGGCCCGCGGATGAGCCATTGTCGATCCGAGTGGAAGCCACGGTCCAAGCCGGGAGGATCGGCGCCCTATTCGTGGCCGACGATCTCCAAAAGGTTCTGGGCGCGCCCGCCGAGAAAACTCCTGCGGACGGCGACGCCACGCTGGAAGTTGTTGTCAATCCCGCACCGAGTTCAGGTTGGCTCATTTTACGTAATAACGCACCGGCTGGAAAAGCTTCCCGCTGCGAGGTGCGGGCAATTCAGGCCTTTCAGACCACCCTCGCGGAAGATTCAGGCTTGACGAAAATGGATGCTGAAGCGTCCGACGATCAGGTGCTGGATGTCTTGCGGCGGAAATGGAGCGAGGTGCCCGCAGGGCTTTCGGAGCGTTGCTCGACGACCGATCTCGCGGGAATCTCTGACCAGGAGTTGTGGAGCCTCTGGGCACGTATCAGGGAAGAAACCACGACCGGCGACGGCTATTCCATGCGCGGATGGTATCACGATCTGTATCGCGACATGCTCCGCGGAAAACGGGTCCTCGACGTGGGCTCCGGTCTGGGAATCGACGGCCTGAGCTTCGCGCTTGCGGGCGCCCACGTCACGTTTCTCGACATCGCCCAAAGTAATCTTCAGATCGTGGAACGCCTCTGCCGGATAGGCCAAGCCTCCCACGTTCGTTTTCATTATTTGGAGGATTTGTCATCGCTCGACGACCTGCCGGACGACTTCGACGTGGTGTGGTGCCAGGGATCCATGATTAACGCTCCCTTCTCCTTCGCGCGGAGCGAGGCTGAGGCGCTGCTCCGGCGCCTGCCGGTGGGCGGCCGATGGATCGAGCTCGCGTATCCTCGTGAACGTTGGGAACGCGAGGGGCGATTGCCGTTCCACGAGTGGGGGAAAAAGACCGACGGGGAGAGCACTCCCTGGATGGAATGGTACGACCTCGAACGTTTGCGGGCCCGTCTACATCCCGCCGAATTCGACGTGGTTTTGCACTTTAATTTCCATCAGGACGACTTCAACTGGTTCGATCTGATCCGGCGAAAATGAGTGAAATGACGGACTAGAATGATTTCTGTAATCGTTTACGGCCGTAACGATGCGCACGGCTATAACCTGCACAAGCGCGCTGCCATCAGCCTGAACTGTATTGCCGAAATGCTGTCCGACGCGGAAGATGAGATTCTGTTCGTGGACTACAACACGCCGAACGACCTTCCGACGTTCGTCGAGGCGATCTACGATACCCTCACGCCCAAAGCGAAATCCGTATTGCGCGTGTTTCGTGTCCGCCCGGACGTCCATGCCCGTCTAATCTGTGACCGGACTCATCTCTTAGCCTTGGAGCCGCATTCCCGCAACATCGCGCTGCGGAGGTCGAATCCGCGAAACCGCTGGGTCCTGTCCACGAACACCGACATGATTTTTATCCCGCGCGAGGGCCTGGCGGATTTCAGCGCGGCGGTCCAGGACCTTCCCGACGGTCTGTATATTCTGCCGCGCTTCGGATTGCCCGAGCCATTGTGGGAGGCGTTTCCGCGCACGGACGCCCAAGCGATCATGCGGGCGTGCGATGAGCTGGGAAGGAGCTTGCACCTGAATGAAATCACCATCAGCCGTTCCTACATGCGATTTGATGCGCCGGGCGATTTTCAACTCGTGCCCAGGCAGGCAATGTTCGATATCCGCGGCTTTGATGAACGAATGATTCACGGCTGGCATGCCGATTCCAATTTATGCAAACGCTTGAATTTGTTCTACGGCCGGACGGAGAGTCTCGCGCATCGGTTGAAGGGCTACCATTGTGACCACACGCGCGTGGCGACGCTGGCCCACCGCGTGGATGTAAAACTCCAGAATGACCTGGTGGAATTTGTCAATCGGGTGGATCATCCTATTGCGCCCGGTCAGGATGAAACGTGGGGAGCTCCTAGCGAATCCATCGAAGAAGTCGACTTCGCGGGCGGCGCCCAAGCCCGCTTTGTTGTCGCCTTGCGGCGGGCGTTGGGCGCACCCCAACTGGTCGAGTATCAATCCAACGCAGGCGACTTGCGGAACTTCGTTTACTACCAGCCGGAACATGCGTTGCCCTACTTGGCGGCCAACCTCACAACCTATCCGCGAGACGCCCGGCTCGCGTACGTGGGGAACAATCCGAGGATGCTCCAATTGCTGGCGCGGAGTATCGTGGAACTTGGTTTTGCGCAGCCGCTGCGGTACGCTCGTCAGGTGCTGTTCGCCGGCGCAGCGGGTGATACAGCCGGGCCGATCGATGCCGCGGATTTGCTTTCGGGTCAGGATCTGCTGATCTTCGATTTTGGGCTTGACCCGGATGGATTGAATCTGCCCTCTGCGCCGCGGATCACAGACTGGCCGCGCGAACTGAGATACAGCCTGGGACGGATTGCACGTCTTCTCGAAACCTGCGTCGAAGCCTGCCAGCCTCTCTGGGAATCCCGACGGCCAATCCCGGAGTTCCTGGTGCTCAATGCGAATCACCATGTTTTCAAGGAGTTTGTGGAACGGTTCCTGATGGGAACGGAAACTCCCTACAACTCGCACGTGCGAAAGTGCTGGCCGCGCGTTGGAGATGAGCGCCTGTACAAGTCCCACGCGTGGAAATACACGGAGGAATGCATGCGCTCCTTCTTCGGATATGAGACGGGTGATGGTTCCCTCGCAAGTTTGGACTCGAATCCGTTGGAGGCAAATCAGGTGATTGATCTGACGTCCGCGGCGCGCTCCGCGGCGCATAAGGACGGAGATTGGGGCTGGATGGATTTGACCGGCACTTGGACCGATGGCTCCCGCGCTTCCATTCTGTTTTCTCCGCCATTTCCAGACGAGGATCTGCTGGCCTACGTCCGGATTGTCGAGGCATACACCGGCCCAGGGCTGGAGCCGATTCGGATTCGTGTTCTTTTCGAAGGCGAGCCGGTCGCTCACTGGACGTTAGGAATTCGTTATGCCGTGTCCAACTTCCGGGTAATGCTTCCGGGCCGGATGATCGCGCGAAAACGGATTTGCAGGCTGACCTTTCATATTGAGAATCCGCAGTCCCCGCAAATTCACGCTCCTTGGAGCGGACACGACCCTGGGGCGGATCCGCGCGAATTGGGGGTCAAAGTACAGCGGGTTACGTTCGCGGCAATGGATCGATTAAACTACCAGGTCGGCGAATCGGTCGATTTTCGGGACGCCGGTGCCGGCGCCATGCACCTGGATGAATGTTGGACCCAGCCGGACGATTACGGCACGTGGACGCTCGGCCAGGTGGCGAGTCTCGACCTGCATCTCGCGGAGGCCGTGGAGTGTCCTGTCCATGCCGGTTTTGTGATTTCGGACGTGGCGTCTTGCGCGGAATACCCACAGATGAACGTTGCGGTGCTTTTCAATCGGCACGAAGCGGGCAGGTGGACGCTGGGACCTCGCCACCCTTCGCAGGAACTCAGTGTGCTTGTCCCCGCCGAGGTGCTGCGCGCGAAGAATCCGGTGAATGTTTCGTTCCGCATTGAGACCCCGCGCTCGCCCGCGGAATTGAATTGGACGCAGGGCGATGAGCGTCCCCTAGGGTTCCGCTTGACGCGGCTTCAGTTGCAGCCGGTCGATCAACGTGAGTTCGGGCGCCGTGAACACGGGCTGTTCGCAAGAATCGCTTTGACGCTCGGCCCGGCCGCCCGTTCCAGCCGCCAGGCGCAACTGCGGAATCTCATTACTGCCGGCTTTCGCCGCCTGCGTATGGCGATGCGCGGGGCGGGGTAATCGTGCAGCGTCCTTTGCACGGATTGCGGATCATTGCGACCATCCCGCCTCATTTCTGGACCGGAGGAATGGACTTCAATCTGGCGTCCGAAATGACCCAGGAACTCCGCGACTTAGGGGCTACGGTTTTCGAGCTGGATACGGCCGGCTTTTTCAGCCGTAACGAGATCTATATCGAAGACGCTGTTCGATCCCTAAAGTCGTTCAGTGCGGACGTGGCGATAGCCCTTCCCAATGCTGGCTATTCGTTGCTTTGCCGGACCGCACAAAATGAGAATATCTTCAGGGATATCCTCCAAATTCCGACGCTGATGCTATGGGACCACGGCCTTTTCCAATTTCCCAGGATGATTCTCGATCCGCTCCCAGTGAGTCCCAAGGAGTCCTCGAACGGCGCTATTCGGCGAATGCGAAAAACACTGGATCACCCTTTGTTCATTCACTACTCTCCGGACCGGGGCCATATCGCCGCATTGGACCGGCTCGGCGTAATCAAGGCCGCGAAGGTTCGGTATTTCCTTCAGCCTGCCTATCCGAACTTCGTGCGCTACGGTTACCGCGCACGTTCGAACCACGGCTTTAAAACGCGACTGGCATTCGCCGGGAACGTATATGCGGAGGGTTCGCGCGATTTGCCTTTTCGCGGAGAAACGGTTCTGGCCGATATCGAGGCCCGCGTTCTGAAGGCCAAGCGGGGACGGATCACGGATTGCCTGTGGGATCTGCTCCTTCAGGAGATTGACGGGCTGGATCGCCCCGCTCGAAAGCGGCTTCGCCTGGAGCCGGATTCGACCTTTTTCTGGCGGTTTCTGTACGATGAGATCGAAGTCATGGGCAACACTGATGCCCGCCTCGCGATCCTCACCAGTCTCCAGCGGAAGTGTGACTATTTCGGCAACTTCATAGAGGCCGGCGCGGATCGCGCGCTACTTGACAAATATGAAATTCGTTTCCAGAAGCCTCTCGATTATTTCACGGAGCTGCCGCTGCTTTTCGCAAATAGCGACTTAATCGTGGATGTCATTAACCTCGGTTTCAATACCGGGATCTCGCCAAAAGTCATGGGCTGTTTCGCTTGCGGCGGGTTGGTTTTGTTCGACTACAAGGATGACTTCTACCAGAGTATGGGTGAGGTCTCAAACCAGGTGATGTACCGGAGCGTGGAGCATATGAACGCGCTGGTCGAAGAGTATCTGGGGAATCCCCGCAAGCGTCAGGACATTTCCCGTTACCTGCAGCACCGCGTATCCACCGAGTTTAGCTTCAGCACGCTTTGCAAACATATGCTCGTCGACGAACCGGCTTGGCGGAACTAGATTAAACTAGATCCAATATATGATCCGAGTCATCCCGTTGTTCTTGTCTTCCCTCTGTGCGTTTGCTCAGGGGCCGGACTGGTCGAAGGTCAATCCAGAAACTCTCCGCCACTATCAGGCGCTGATTCAAATCGACACCACCGACCCGCCCGGTAACGAGACCAAAGCGGCGGAGTATGCCAAGAAGGTTCTCGAGGCTGAAGGGATCCCGGTGATCCTGTCGGCGAAGGAGCCGAACCGGGCCAACCTGATCGCGCGTATCAAGGGGAACGGATCCAAGAAGCCGATCCTGGTCATGGGGCACTCGGACACGGTCCAGGTGGACGCGAAGAAGTGGACTTTCGGACCGTTCACCGCCACGCGTCAGGACGGCTACATTTACGGGCGCGGAACGCAGGACGACAAAGACAACCTGACCGCCGGGATGATGACGATGTTGTTGTTGAAGCGATCCGGAATGGCGCTTGATCGCGACGTGATCTTCGTTAGCGAAGCCGGGGAAGAGGGCAACTCGTCAGTCGGTATCGGCTATCTGGCAAATCAAAATTGGAACGATATTCAAGCGGATGCTTGTCTGGCGGAAGGCGGAAACGTGATCCGCCGCGATGGCAAAGTCATGTACGCTCTCATCCAAACCACCGAGAAGGTCCCGCAAGGAGCTCGGCTGGTAGCGAGAGGACCCTCGGGTCATGCGTCGCGTCCCCTGCGCGGAAACGCCGTCGCGCACTTATCCGAGGCGGTCGCGAAGGTCGCTAACTGGGAGCCGCCCATGCTGCTCAACGACACCACACGATCTTATTTTGAAAAGCTCAGCACCGTCGGGACACCCGAAGAAAAGGCGCGATATGCTTCCATTTTCACTCCTGAGAAATCCAGGGCGGCGCTCGATTACATGGCCGACCATGAGCCAGCGAATTACTCGATGCTGCATACCTCGATTTCCCCCACGATTATCAAGGGGGGATTCCAGCGCAACGTAATACCCTCCGAGGCTGAAGCCGAGCTGGATATTCGCGCGGTGCCGAACGAAGACATGCCGGCCTTTTTCGAATTGATGCGCAAAGTGATCAATGATCCGGCCGTGGAGATCGTTACCGGCAATGCAGGCCGTGAACCGCGCCCCAAGGCGATTCCCAGTCGAATCGACTCAGAAGCCTTTCATGCCATCGAAGCTGCGAATCGGAAGGTCTACCAGACCATCACGATCCCTCAAATGGGCACAGGCGCCACGGACATGTCCCAACTCCGCTCAAAGGGTGTGCAATGCTACGGGATCGGACCGATCCTGGATGAAGAGGATGCGCCGAGGGGTTTTGGGGCCCATAGCGATCAGGAACGGGCGCTCGAGGAGGGGATCTACAAGTTCGTCCAGTTCAATTGGGAAGTGGTGACCTCGCTCGCTGCCTCTAACGCTGCAAGCAAACGTTGACGATCCTTTAGCATCCGGCTGTGGTCGGATCGCGTCTATATGAGTGTGCAGCGAAGAACCGTGGTCGGCGCCGGATTGGGACTGGGCGGGTTAGCGGCTTTCGCGTATCGCGGCGCGCCACAGTTTTGGCAGCGTGTTTCCGCGGACATGAAGCGGCCGGTCGAGCGCGCGGCACGGACTCCGCAGTTGAAGGCTTGGCCCGCCAAAGGCTTACATGCCGCGTGGATTGGCCACAGCACGGTGGTCATCGGCATCGATGGCTTCACCATCGTTACCGATCCGGTTTTCAGCGCGCGCATCGGCATCAATCTCGGACCTGTTACCCTCGGAATCAAGCGTTTGGTCGAACCGGCCGCCACGCTTTCCGCGTTGCCTGCTCCCGATCTGATCCTAATGTCGCACGCCCACATGGATCATTTCGACATTCCGAGTCTGCGGCAGCTCGAAAACCGGGGCACCACGGTCGTGACTGCGGTCAACACCAGTGACCTTCTGCGCATCAACAGGTATGGCACGGTTCGAGAGCTCCGGTGGAACGAATCCACGCAAGTCGGTCCGGCTACCGTGCGCGCGTTGCAAGTGAAGCATTGGGGCGCCCGCATGCGAAGCGATACTTATCGATCCTATAACGGTTATCTGATTGAAGCGGGACGCTACCGCGTGGTGTTCGGTGGTGACACGGCTTTCACGAATTCTTTCCGCCAGGTCCGTTCTTCCCGGCCGGTGGATTTGGCCATCATGCCGATTGGAGCGTACGATCCGTGGATTTATGCGCATTGCAATCCGGAACAGTCGCTTGCAATGGCCAATGATGCCGGGGCTGAATTCGTGCTGCCCGTCCATCACCGTACTTTCGAGTTGAGCCGTGAGCCTCTCGCCGAACCCATGCAACGTTTGCTGGCAGCAGCGGGCGCCAGTCAAGACCGCGTGTGCGTCCGCGATTTCGGCCAGGAATTTCACTATCTCGCTTAGTCGAAGTGTGGCACCTGACCGGGTTGCGGTATAATTTCACGTCAAGAAGACAGTTCGTGCTCCCCGGTTCGAAGCACACGCTTGCGTTAGCTCGTGCCGATAGCTGGAGCAGAAGAGGAAGGCGAAGCGTGATGCGAAGATTTTTGACATGGTTTGTGCTGCCGGCGGCAGCCCTGCTTGTGTTGACCAGCACGTCCCTGCGGGCCCAGATGGGCGCGAAGAACGGAGAATGGCCGACCTACGGAGGGGACCTGGGTAGCACCCGTTACTCCCCGCTCGATCAGATCAATGCCTCCAATTTCGACAAACTCGAAGTTGCCTGGAGGTTCAACACGAACAGCCTGGGGCCGCGTCCCGAATACAATTTGGAAGCAACACCCCTGATGGTCAAGGGTGTTTTATACACGACCGCAGGATCGCGGCGCGCCGCGATTGCGCTCGATGCCGCAACCGGCGAACTGCTGTGGAGCCACAGTGAAATGGAGGGCGAACGCGGCCAGGACGCACCGCGCCAACTTTCCGGACATGGGTTGTCCTATTGGACCGACGGAAAGGAAGAACGAATCCTCTATGTCACACCCGGCTATCAACTGGTCTGCCTGAATGCGAAAAATGGCCAACTGATTCCCAGCTTCGGCAAGAACGGCATCGTTGATCTGAAGCTGGATGACGATCAGGAAATCGACTTGGTTCACGGCGAAGTCGGTCTCCATTCGAGTCCCGTCGTAGCGAAGAACGTGGTGATCGTCGGAGCGGCGCATCTGGCTGGCGGCCAACCGAAGACCTATAAGCATGTGAAAGGCTATGTTCGCGGGTTCGATGTGAGAACCGGCAAACGATTGTGGATCTTCCACACCATCCCGAAGCCCGGCGAGTACGGCATCGAATCCTGGCTAAACGATTCGTGGTCCTACACCGGCAACACCGGCGTGTGGGGCCAGATTTCCGTGGACGAACAGCTCGGGCTGGTGTATTTGCCGGTCGAGTTGCCCACGGGCGATTACTACGGCGGCCATCGTCCTGGAAATGGGCTGTTCGGCGAGAGCATCGTTGCGGTGGATCTGCAAACGGGCAAACGCAAATGGCACTATCAGCTCGTTCACCACGGCGTTTGGGATATGGACATCCCGGATGCTCCCATCTTGGTGGATATCCCCGTGAACGGACGCATTGTCAAGGCTCTCGCGCAGCCGACCAAACAGTGTTACCTGTACGTCTTTAACCGGGAAACCGGTCAGCCGATCTGGCCGATCGAGGAGCGCCCGGTTGAGAAGGGGGACGTGCCCGGCGAATGGTATCCGCCCACGCAGCCATTCCCGACCAAGCCGCCGGCCTACGACGTCCAGGGTGTGTCGATTGACGATCTGATTAATTTCACTCCGGAGCTTCGCAAGGCCGCGATTGAACTGGTTTCGCATTACAAAATCGGGCCGCTGTTTACTCCCCCTGTCGTGAGCAAAATCGATGGTCCGCTCGGCACGATTCACCAGCCTGGATCGACGGGCGGTTCGAACTGGCCGGGAGGGTCCTACGATCCCGAGACTCATATGGTGTACGTGTACTCGAAAACCGATCCCACGGTGCTCGGACTGATTCCTTCACCGGGTCCGGAAATCTCGGACATGATGTACATCCAAGGACGGGCCGGCGTGGCTCCTCGGCCGGGGACGAATGCGATGGGTGCTGCTCCAGCAGCAGGTCGTGGCGGCGCGGCGGCGGGCCGGGGCGCTGCGGCGGCTGGTGGCCGCGGCGGTGGCGAGGGTGGCCCGGGTCTCAACGTGCAGGGTCTGCCGTTGCTGAAGCCGCCGTATGGCCGCATTACCGCGATCGATCTGACTAAGGGTGAAATTGCGTGGCAGATCGCACACGGAGAAACGCCGGATAACGTCCGCAACAATCCAGCACTGAAGGGTCTGAACATTCCGCGCACTGGACGGTCTGGAATCATCGGAGTGCTCACCACCAAGAGTTTGGTGATCGCCGGAGAGGCGGGCTTCTATACCAATCCGCAGGGGGTTCGCGGCGCCAACTTCCGCGCTTATGATAAGGCCACTGGGAAGGATGCAGGCGCTATTTATATTCCCGCTCCGCAGACCGGTTCGCCGATGACGTACATGCTGGGCGGCAAGCAATACATCGTGGTCGCGATTGGCGGCGCCGGGCATCCGGGCGAGTTTGTAGCCTTTAAGCTGCCCGAATCGTAAAGGAAGGGAGACATTTGTGAAGCAACGAATTGCACCCGCCCTAGCTGGCGTCACGATTATTTCGATCTTCGGGGTTATGGCGTACTCCGCAGAAAGTATGCCGCCTTCGAACGATCTTCCCAATCCGTACAAAACCATTACCGGATGGGCGCAGCTTCCGGATGGCAGGAAGTGGGGCTCCACTGCTGGTGTCTACCCCGGTCCGGATGGAAATATCTGGGCGTACGACCGGTGCGGCGCCAACAACTGCGCCGGCTCGACGCTCGATCCGATCCTCGAGTTCGATCAGAAAACCGGCAAGCTCCTGAAGAGTTTTGGATCCGGGATGTTCGTGTTTCCCCACGGCTTCTTCGTAGACAAACAAGGAAACGTGTGGGTGACGGACGAGCAGCAGTCCAAGGACGGAACCCGGGGGCTGACGGTCGTCAAGATGGATAAGAACGGCAAGGTCTTGCTGACGCTCGGCAAGCCGGGAGTCAAAGGGGAAGGGCCGGATACTTTTGGAGCACCGTCGAATGTGATCGTGGCTCCGAATGGCGATATTTTCGTTGCCGATGGGCACAGTGGCTGCATGTGCCCGAATGCGCGAATCGTGAAGTTCGACAAGAACGGAAAGTTCATCAAGACCTGGGGCAAGCAGGGAACCGGTCCCGGAGACTTCGATGGGCCTCACACCATGGCGTTCGATTCCAAGGGCAGGCTGTTTGTCGGGGATCGCACCAACAACCGCATCCAGATCTTCGATCAGGACGGCAAGTTCATCGCCGAATGGAAGCAGTTCGGACGGCCCAGTGGGATTTTCATTGATCGCGATGACACGATGTACGTGACGGATTCCGAATCGCAGTCCGATCGGCCGACAGCCTATGGTTACAACCCTGGTTGTCACCGCGGAATTCGCATCGGCAGCGCCAAGACCGGGGTAGTGACGGCATACATCCCGGACCCGGAGCCTAAGGGCGGCACGAGTATCTCCGAAGGCGTTGCAGTGGATCGCCAGGGGAACGTATACGGCGCAGAGGTCGGCCCCAAGGACCTCAAGAAGTACGTAAAGAATTAGTCCATTTACTTTATTGCACAGAACGCGGCAAACACCGCGTTCTTGTGCAGAATTTCTACTTCTCGAAAACCCGAGCCGCGCAGCAATTCGCATTGGAACAGTAGTGGTGTGGGCGTGTCTTCCT
>JBEKBK010000137.1:0-16786 GCA_050015435.1 Bryobacteraceae bacterium | reverse complement strand
GGTTCGTGAACGCCCCGCTGATCGGCGAGGACTGGCCGCCGCCGCTGGTTGCGGCGATCGAGGCCGCTGCGCCAGCTTGATTCGTCAAGACGAAGTTCACCGCCGTGGCATTGCCGGTCGAAGCCGTTACGGCCACATTGAAGGTTCCGGCCACGGTGCCGGCGGTAAGCGCGTTCGCTGCAATCGTCGCGACACCCTGGGCGCTCGTCGTCGCCGTTGTAGTGTTGGTGGACCCAAATAAGCCGGTCGCAACGCCAGGTCCGGCGGTCGGAGCGGTAAAGGTCAGCGTCGCGCTGGGAACCACGTTGTTACCCGCGTCTTTCACCGTAACCACCATCGGCGTGGTGTACGGGGCGCCGACCACGGCGCTCTGCGGCGATCCGCTGGTTATCGTGATGGAGGCCGGGGCGCCGGCCGTATTCGTCATCGAGAAAGTCTTCGTCGGGGCGCTGCCGGCCGCGACCGTCACCAGGTAGGGTCCGCCGGCCGTGCTGTTGGCCGTAAACGTCGGGGCGGTCGCTACGCCGGAGGCGTTGGTCGTGGCTGTGGCGGTCGCGCCGCTCGAGAAGGTTCCAGTCGCGCCGGATACGGTGCTCGAAGTGAACGTCACAGTCGTCCCGCTGACTACCGGGTTCCCACCCGAATCGGTCACGGTCGCCACCATCGGACTCGCGAACGCAGTGTTAATGGCGATGCTCTGGCTGGTCGGCGCGCTGAGCGCGATCGAAGCGGCAGGTCCGGAGACGTTGGTCTCCTGGAAAGGCGTCGCCAGGGTCGCGGAACCGGAGGTCACCGCTACGGTGAAGGTTCCCTTGGTAGAGTTAGCGGTCAATACCGCCGTAGTGGTTGCCACGCCGGATGCGTTGGTGGTCGCGGTGTTGACTCCGCCCGCAAAGGTCGCGGTCGCGCCGCCGACGGTCGCCGGCGTGAAGGTCACCGTCGCACCGGAAACCGGGTTGTTGCCCGCGTCAGTCACGGTCACGGAAAGCGCCGCGTAGGCGGTGCCAATACCGACCGACTGGTTGTTGCCGCCGGTGATCGCGATGTTGGCTGCCGGTCCGGCATTGTTGGTCAGCGAGAAGCTGGCAGGAGTTGCGATGCCTGTCGCGGTTGCCGTCACAGTGTACGCGGTCCCGCTCGCGAAACCGTTGGCGTGGGCGGTCACCGTAGCGGTTCCAGCCGCGCCAGTGGTCACCGTCGCGCTCGGCGTGAAGGTTGCGCTGGGCACGGAGCCTGCCGGCGCGGCGAAGGTTACGGTCACTCCGCTGATGGGGTTGCCATTGCTATCGGTGACGGTCGCGATCAGGGGATTCGCGAAATTGGTGTTGATGGCCACGTTCTGACCTGTTGAGCTGGGGGTGGCCGTTATGACCGACGCCGCGAGCGGTGTGCTGGTCATCGTGAACGTCGTCGAAAGCGACGGACTCGCTACCGACGCCGTCACCGTAAATCCGCCCGCCTTGGTATTGGCGGTCAGCGTTGCCGAGGCCAAACCGCTCGCATTGGTGAGCGCCGTGGTGCTCGCGTTGCCGCCGAATGTTCCGCTCACAGCGCCGTTGGCGACAGCCGTGAAGGTAACCGTAATTCCATTGGCTGGGTTATTGTTGGCATCCTTCACGGTCACCTGCAATGGCTGGCTATAAGCGGTGCCCACGGTGGTGGTTTGATTGTTGGTTGCGGTCACCGGCGTGATCGACGCGGGCGGTCCTGAGTTGTTGGTCAGCGCGAAGGTGGCCGAGAGCGACGGATTCGCCGTCGCAGTGACGTTGTACCCTCCTTCGACGCTGTTGGCCGTTGGCGCGACAGAAGTGGTGGCGATGCCGTTCGCGCCCGTGGTCGCTGTCGCCACGTTGCTTCCGCTCACGAACGTTGCGCCGGCGTTGGGCGAGGCGGGCGACGTGAACGTCACCGTCACGCCGGAAACCGGATTTCCGCCCGAATCCTTCACTAACACACTCAATGGGTTTGTGAATTGCACGCCGACAGCGGCGCCTTGACCCGATCCGCCGTTGACGGTCATCGAAGCCGCGTTTCCCACCAGATTGGTCAGCGAGAAGCTGGCGGGGGTGGCCACGCCGGTTGCGGTCGCCGTCACA
Organism: Bryobacteraceae bacterium; assembly: GCA_050015435.1. GTDB lineage: Bacteria > Acidobacteriota > Terriglobia > Bryobacterales > Bryobacteraceae > Palsa-187. The sequence goes on along the minus strand of JBEKBK010000137.1, from coordinate 14,690 downwards.
ATGTACGGGGTTGTCGATGGGTTGTTGTCCGTGGCGTTCGCCGTGAACGTCGAGGCCGTTGCCAGGCCGGTGGAGGCCGTGGTCGCGGTGGTCGTGGTTGTTCCGTTTGCGAATGTTCCGCTCGCGCCCGTGGCCGGAGCCTGGAAGGTAACAACGACTCCGCTGACCACGTTTCCGCCTTGATCGACGACTTTCGCGACCAAAGGAGTCCCGAAGGCGCTGCTGATGGGCGCGCTCTGAGGCGACCCGCCATTTACCGTGATCGTGGTCGCGTTGCCAACCACGTTGGTGAGCAAGAAACTGGCCGGAGTCGACACGCCGGATACGGCAGCGGTCACTGTGTACGGACCACCGTCAACGTTATTGGCCGTCAAGGTTCCCGCACTCGTCGCCAAGCCGCTGGCATTAGTGGCGGCTGTATTGGCGCCGCTGAACGAGGCAGTCGCGCCGCTTGTGGTGCCGATGGTAAAGGTGACCGTCGCGTTGTTCACGGGATTTCCGCCCGAGTCTTTCACGATCGCGACGAGAGGCACAAATGCCGTACCGTCGGCAACGCTTTGGGGCGAGCCGCTGCTCACGGCGATCGAAGCCGCGGGACCGGAGGTATTCGTCAGTGTGAACGAAGCCGGTGTGGCCACGCCTGTCGCTGTTGCCGTCACCGTATAGGACGGACCGGCATGCGTGTTGGCCGTCGCCGTTACCGTCGCATTTCCGTTCGAGTCTGTCGTTACTGGATTCGTGGCAAACGTCACGCTGGGCAGGGTCTGCGCCGGGCCCGCGAATGTCACGGTCACATTAGGCACAGGATTGCCGCCGGAATCTTTCACGGTCGCCACCAGGTTGGGGAAGGCCGCGCCCGTGGGCGAGCCTGCAGCAGCGCTCTGGTTGTTGCCGCTCGTAACTGTAATCGAGGCTGCACCACCCACGCCGTTCGTGAGGGAGAAGGTCGCGCCGGTTGCCGAGCCGGAGGCGGCTGTTACCGTGTACGTCCCGGCCGTGCCGCCGGCCGTAAACTGAGCCGAGGTCGCCACGCCTTGCGCGTTGGTGGTGGCCGCGTTTACGCCACCCACGAACGTTCCCGTCGCGCTTCCATTCGGAACGATGGTGTAAGTGACCGTCGCGCCGGAAATCACGTTGGCGCCCACGTCTTTCACCGTCACTACAAGAGGATTGGCAAAATTGGTGCCTTCGGTCGCGCTCTCGGTCGAGACACCGGTTACTGCGATGGTAGAAGCCGGCCCGATGGCGTTCGTCAAGTTAAAGGCAGCCGCGGTCGCGACCGGAGAAACCGTCGCGTTCACGGTGTAGCTTCCGAGCGTGCTATTCGCCGTGAATACCGGAGATGTCGCCACGCCGGATGAATTGGTCGTGGCTGTGGCTGTGATCCCTCCACCGGCGAAGGTTCCGCTGGCCCCGTTGGACGGAGCCGTGAATGTCACGGTCGCGTTGGGAACCAGGAAGCTGTTCACATCTTTTACGGTCACCGCAAATTGCGATCCGAAGGCAGTCGTGTCGGTGGTCGACTGGGTCACGCCGGCCGTGGCGGTGATGGACGCCGGCGTCCCGACTACGACGAGCAGCGTCAGCGTCGCGGTCGCGGTTTGCACGGGCGAGCTGGTGTCGGTGATTTTGAACGTGATCGGCGTACCATTCTGCGGGGTCGTCGCGCTGGGCGTCCCTCCCAGTAATCCGCCGGTACTCAGAGTCATGCCGGTCGGCAGCGTGCCGGAGGTCACGGACCAGGTGTACGTTCCCGATCCGCCGCTCGCGGTCAACTGCTGCGAATAGGGCGCTCCCAGCAGACCGGTATTCAGTTGCGTGGTCGTGATCTGCGCGGCGCTGACGGTGACCCCGAGGGTTACGGCCGCAATGTTGAGGCTCGTATTGCTCGCGGTAATGGTTGCCGTGCCGCCGGAGACGCCGGTAACCGGCACGTTGATGTTGCTGTTTCCCGCTCCGATGGTAACGGTCGCCGGTACGGTGGCGACGGCAGTATTGCTGGAGCTTAGATTCAGGGTGACTCCGCCGGTGGGCGCGGTCGATGACAGGAGAATGTAGCTCGCCGCCTGCGAGGTTGTGTCGCCGTTGATGGTCACCGTACTCGGGGAGAAGCTGATCGTATCGGTGGACACGACGGTCGTGGTGACGTTCGAATATCCCGTAGCCGACGCTGTAATTACAGCCGACCCGAACGCGACGCCGTTTACTTTGGGCTGCGATGCCGGAGTTGTGTTGCCCGCGGAAATCGAGATGTTGATCGAAGTCGCTTGGCTGGGACCGAGTGTGACAATGCCGGGACTGCCGGTTGTCAGAGTGATGATCACGCTGGACGAAGGAGCGGTAGACAAGCTGACGTTCAGCGTTTGCGTCCCACCCACACCGACTTGAACGCCGGCTTGCAGAATCAATCCGACCGAGTTGGTCAGCGAATACGCGGCAGGCGTGGCCACTCCGGGCACGGTCGCGTTTACGCTATAGGCGCCGCCGGTTGCGTTGGCTGTAAATGTGGAGGATGTCGCCACGCCAGCTGCGCTCGTCGTGGCCGTAGTCGTGATGGTTCCGTTGGCGAACGTTCCGCTGGCGCCGGTAAGCGCGGGAGCGGTGAAAGTCACCGTTGCGTTAGATATCGGGTTGCCGCCTGAGTCCTTCACCGTGGCAACCAGCGGAGCCGCGAATGCGTTGCTAATCGTTGCAGTTTGACCGCTGCCACTGGTGGCGGTGATCGACGCCGCCGGGCCTGCCGTGTTGGTCAGTACGAAGTTCGCGGGAGTTGCCGCGCCGGAGACGGTCGCGGCCACGTTATACGGTCCGCCGAGGATGCCGTTGGCCGTGAAGGTCGTCGCGGTGGCCACGCCCGAAGCATTGGTCGTGACGGTCGTGGTGATGGTTGAGTTAGCGAACGTACCGCTCGCGCCGGTCAGCGCGGGTGCCGTGAAAGTCACGCTCACCCCTGCGCCCACGACGTTGCCGTTCGAATCTTTCACCGTGGCCACCAGGGACGCGAATGGCGTGCCCTCCGCCACACTCTGCGGGGAGCCGCCGGTGACTGCGATCGAGGCAGGGCTGCCCGCCGTGTTGGTGAGCAGGAAGCTTGCGGGAGTGGTTACGCCAGTTGCGCTGGCGGACACGGTGTATTGGGCTCCAACGGTTGTATTCGCCGTGAAGACCGCTGAGGTCGCGACGCCCGAAGCGTTCGTGGTCGCGGTGTTGACTCCACCGGCAAAGGTTCCGCTGGGGCCGGTGGTGGGAGCCGTAAACGTAACGACCGTTCCCGCTCCAACTGGATTCCCGCCCGAATCCTTAACCGTCACAACGAACGGCGCGAACGCCGTGCCGTTGGCGACGCTTTGAGGCGTACCGCTGGTGGCAGTGATGGAAGCCGCGGCGCCTGCGGTATTGGTCAGTAGGAAGTTCGCGGGAGTTGATACGCCGGAAACGGTTGCCGCGACCGTATACTGCGCGCCGGCCGTAATGTTAGCCGTGAAAATCGCGGAGGTTGCCACGCCGGAAGAGTTGGTGGTCGCGGTATTGGCTGCGCCCGCAAACGTTCCGCTCGGGCCGCTGCCCGGAGCCGTGAAAGTCACGGTCACTCCACTCACAGGGTTCCCGCCGGAATCCTTAACAGTCGCAACCAGAGGCGCGAACGCCGTCCCTTCGGTCACGCTTTGAGGCGTACCGCTGGTCGCGGTGATGGAGGCTGCGGGGCCTGCGGTATTCGTCAACAGGAAGTTCGCAGGATTCGATACGCCGGAGACTGTTGCGGCGACCGTATACTGCGGTCCAGCCGTTGTGTTGGCCGTGAAGATTGCCGATGTTGCGATGCCCGATGCGTTGGTGGTCGCTGTATTGACACTACCCGCAAACGTCCCGCTCGGGCCGCTGGCGGGAGCCGTGAACGTCACTACCGTTCCGGCGCCAACCGGGTTGCCGTTCGAGTCCTTAACAGTCACCACGAGAGGTGCGAAGGCGGTTCCAACGGCGATGCTTTGCGGCGTACCGCTAGTGGCAGTGACTGAAGCCGCGGCGCCGACGGTATTGGTCAGCAGGAAGCTCGCGGGAGTCGCTACGCCGGAAACCGTTGCCGCGACCGTATACTGCGGTCCAGCCGTGGTGTTGGCCGTGAAGATTGCAGAGGTCGCGATGCCGGAAGCGTTGGTGATCGCGGTATTGAGATTTCCGGCGAAAGTGCCGCTCGGGCCGCTGGCTGGAGCCGTGAAAGTCACGGTCGCTCCGCTCACGGGGTTGCCGCCCACATCTTTGACCAGGACCACGAAAGGCGCGAACGGGGTTCCGTTAGTTACGCTTTGAGGCGTACCGCTGGTGGCGGTGATGGAGGCCGCTACCGCCTGGTTATTGGTCAGCGAGAAGATGGCTGGGGTCGCCAGCGCGGGGGATACGTTCGCCGTCACGTTGTACGGTCCGCCCACGGTTCCGTTGGCGGTGAAAACGGCTGACGTCGCCACGCCAGATGCGTTGGTGGTCGCCGTGTTTGCTCCTCCGGCGAAGCTCCCGCTGGGACCGCTGACCGGTGGGGTGAAAATCACGACCACGTTGGGAATCGGATGGTTGGCCGCGTCCAGTACAGTCGCCACGAGAGGCGCGCTAAAGGCTATATTCAGATTCGCACTCTGAGGCGATCCGCTCGTCATGGTGATCGAAGCTGGCACTTGTGCGGTGTTGGTCAACGAGAAGCTGGCCGGCGTACTCACGCCGGATACCGTGGCGTTCACTAAATAGGGTCCGCCGACGGTATTGTTGGCGGTGAACACGACCGATGTCGCCACGCCGGAAGCGTTAGTAATCGCGGTATTTGCACCACCCGCGAACGTTCCGCTGGCGCCGGTGCCCGGGGCTAGGAATGTCACGGTCACGTTCGGAACCGGATGGCTGGTTGCATCTAATACGGTCGCCACAAGCGGCGCGCCGAAAGCGGCCAGGATTTGCGCGCTCTGGGGCGATCCATTGGTCACGGAGATCGAAGCCGCCGGGGCTTGAGTGTTGGTGAGCGTGAAGCTGGCAGCGGTCCCGAGGGCCGGGGATACATTCGCGGTAACGGTGTAGGCGGTTGCCGATGCCGTTCCGTTCGCCGTGAATGTCGCGGTGGCATTGCCGTTCACATCGGTCGCCACCTGGATGGTGGTGGAACTATTCGAGAACGTGCCGCTGGCGCCTGATCCCGGGGCCGTGAACGTTACTTCCACGCCTTGAATCGGATGGTTATTTGCGTCTTTCACCGTCGCCACCAGCGGAAGGGCAAAGGCCGTGAACGTGTTTGCAGTTTGCGGAGTTCCGCTCGACGCCGTGATGGACGCCGGAGTCTGGGTCGCGGTGATCGTGACGGTTGACCCCGGATTGCTGATGGTGCCGTAACTGTCGGTAACGATCAACTGGGCCACGTAAACGCCCGCGACGTCAGGAATAAAGGTCGGCGACACGGTAATAGGTCCGGTGAGAGTGGCCGTGCTGCCGTTGGGCTTGCTGTTGAAGGTCCACGAATAAGTCAGCGCATCGCCGTTGAGATCCACCGAGCCGCTGCCGTTCAGCGTTACGATCGATCCCACGGTGACGCTCTGGGGCGGTCCCGCGTTCGCGGTCGGCGCCAGGTCGCTGGTCGTGATGGTTACCGTCGAACCAGTCAACGCGGGATTGCTGCTCAGGAATCCGTCGTTTACGACGAGCTGAACCGTAAAGGTGCCGGGTTGGTCGGCGAAGAAAGTCGGAGTCGCCGTGGTAGCCCCGGTCAGGGTCGCGGTGCTATTCAGGGGCCGGCTAGTGAAGGACCACTGGTACGTTAACTGGTAACCTTGCGGATCGGTTCCGCCGCCGCTCAACTGAACGGTGGTTTCCTGTACTACGGTCTGATTCGGACCCGCATTTGCAGTTGGCGCCAGCGGCGCGGTGGTCGTAATCGTGACGGTGACTGCGGTGCTGGGGATGGAACCGTCGTGGACGATCAATTGGGCTATGTAAGTGCCCGGCAGGTCAGCGACGAACGTGGGCTTCACAGCGGTCGTACTGCTCAGCGTTGCCTTGCTGTTGGTCGGTACCGTGATCAGGCTCCATAGATAGGTCAGCGGGTCGCCATCGATGTCGGTTGAGCCGGAACCATCCAATTGAACCGTCGCGCCGATATTAACCACCTGGTTGGAGCCGGGATTCGCTACTGGTGGAGAGTTCAGGGTGGAGATCGTGACGGTTGCCGCGTTGCTATTAAGCACTCCATCATTAACAACCAGTTGCGCGGTGTAGCTCCCAGCCTTGTCAGCTACAAAAGTCGGAAAGACCGCGGTCGGCGCAGTCAGGGCCGCTGTGCTGTTGGTTGGAACACTCGTCAGTGTCCACAGGAAGGTCATGGGATTGCCATTCGAATCGGAGGAGCTTGCGCCATTGAGGGTTACCGTCGCTCCTTGTGCCACCGTCTGGTTCGGACCCGCATTCGCCACCGGCATCGTGTCGGCGGTTGTCACTGTCACGCTTGCCGTAGAGGAGGCGGTGCCGTTATTTACGGTCAGTTGGATAACGTAAGTACCGAGAACATCAACCGTGAACGTCGGATGGACGCCCGTTTGATTCGCCAGGACCGTCGAGCTGCCGGCGGGACGCGACACAAACGCCCACGCATAGGTCAGGGTGCCTACGCCGCTTGGGTTCGTGGAGCCGCTGCCGTCTAAAGTGATCAGTTGGTGAAGCGTCGCTGGCTGATTGGGTCCCGCGTTGGCGACGGGCGCGTCCGCCGTGCTTTGGAAGCTCCACTGCAAATCTGCCCAGTTGAAGGCGGGCGAGGCGGTGCGGTTGACCAGGATGGTGAAGGTGTTGGTGGAGGTCGCGTGTCCGTTGGTGGCCACCGGTCCGAAGGTCAACGTGCCTGCGTTCGGCTGGATGCGAACGGCGTAAGGATTCAGGCTCGCCACGGTGGCCGTGACGCTGGCGACAGGCACGCCAGTGTTATTGACCTGGGCCGTATACGTATAGTTCGCGGTGGTTAGAGAGACCACTTGCTGGCTGACCAGTTGGTAGTTGCTGATGGTCAGTTGCCCGAACATCGCCGCAGGCGTCAGAATCGACAAGGCGGCTAAAGCCGCCGGACACACGTATCGCATGATGACCTCGTTTATGAAGAAGCTCGACGATTTACTTGACCCTTGCCGGGCAGTGTCAAACCGTCGTCGCGATAGGAAGGCGTAGTGATCTGAGCAACCCCACACCCCACTTCGCGAACCTGGTGTTCCTGCTACGCCCCCGTTTAGCGGCTTCCAGAAACACCCACCAACTCAATATTTCAATCCAACGACCCCAAAACCAAATCTCCCAACTTCTCTAAGCCGTAATCTTCTCTAAGCCGTACTGCCAGATCTGCGGCGCGCGAAGGCCGCGCCGGCCAATAGCAGCAATCCGACGCCGCCAAGTGTCATGCCTCCGGGTTCCGGCGCGGTGGTCGAGGCCAGCGAAGTGTTACCCGACGCGACCTGGTATTCCAGGAAACCGTTGTCGTCCAGCTGGTTGATCATATACGGCTGCGGGCCGGGCTGCCCCCCGCCGACCAGAGTGAAATCCACCTGGAACGGTCCCGCCATGGATGGATTGTCCACCAACGCCAAGGCGATGTAGTCCCCGCTGATCTGCGTCGAACTGTCTGGCTGGAATGCCATTGCCATGAACTGCGTCGGGTCCCCCGCGGACGGATTGCTCAACGCAGCGTAAATACCCGGATCGAACTGAATATCCAAATCCTCGTTTGCCTGGAACGTAAAGCCGCTCAACAGGTAGGTGTACTGGTACGAACCCGATCCCAGGTTCGAAACTTCAAATTGGACTGTTCCGGCTTGTACAATCGGAGCCAAAAGTCCGGCCCATAGGGGCAGCCAGAATGTTATCCGCATGTTGCAGGTCGTCCTCCCAAAGCCACTATAACCGAGAAATCCATCCGAGGATATCGAACCGGCTGATAGAAGTACCAGTACTGGGGTGACTGAAGGGGCTTTCGAAACGCTTTGGACCTGCCCTTTCAAGCTTAAAATCTCCATTTGGGGCGGCACCGCCGCCAAGGGGTTCGCTTGCGACGTCCTATTCCACCGGTGGGGGCGCATCCTGCACGAACCTGCGTGTTTTGCCAATTTTTGCAATGGCTTACAGCCGATCTGACCGGCGCTCCTGCGCCTGGCCCGGACGGGCGTTAGAGGTCGACCCCAATCGGATTGTTCCGCTCTCAGTGTTTTCATCGCGCTCGTCTCAGGTGTTCACTTCCGGATTTCTGGGGGATTTCGACCATCGGGTACTGGGTGTTTTCGATGCCGCTCTCATGCCGCTCGCATCCGGGAGTGGCTAGCGGCCTAAGGCAAACAACCCTGTTTACTGAGCTATGTTCCTGGGGAATGCAAAGGCCAGTGAGCGCTGTCCGAACCATCCCTTGTGCCTCGAAGCAACCCTGTAGTTTCAACCGGCTGGTCGCCGGCCTCGAGAAGTGATGTCCGCACAGCGCCTTGGTCACTGCCTTTGCCTTTAATGTCAGCCTTGCTTACTTACTCCCGTTACTTACTCATTGCTGGCCACGGTCTTGGTCTGCCCTTCAGCAGTCTTCAGTTCTTCGTCGATCATGGCGCTCAATTGCTCGAACGTCAGGCCGCCGCTAAAGAACCGGCCGTTCATGAAGAAGCTGGGGGTGCCTTCGATTCCCAGACGTTGTCCCTCGGCCAGGGAAGCTTTCACTCCGGGGGCCTTCTCTCCGGAATCCAGGCACTTGTCGAAAGCATCGCCGTCGAGCTTCAAGTCGCGGGCCTGTTCCTTCAACTGGGCAACGTCGAGCTGCCGGCTGGAATAGAGTTGATCGTGATACTCCCAATACTTGCCCTGGGCCGCTGCGCAGTGCGAGGCTTCCGCCGCTTTCTCCGCGTGAGGGTGCATCGGCAGAGGCACATCTTTGTACGCGAACGCCAGCTTGCCTTCGTAGGCCTTCTCCAGCTTGCTCAACGTCGGTTGGACTTGCTGGCAGTAGGGGCACTCGAAATCCGCATATTCGACCAGCACGACCTTGGCGGTCTCGGGTCCGCGGACCGGCGTATCTTTCAGGTTGACCTGGGCGCGCGGGGGAGTCAGGCGGATGGAGACTTTGGCGTCCTTCCGCAGCGTGTCCATGTACGCAGCCTTGGCCTTCGCAGTACGGCGTGCGCGAATGCTCTGGATAATCTGGTCACGTACGGCGGAGTACGGCTGGGTCGTGTCGACGCCTTCGTAGAACACCTTGAGCGCCTCTTCTGGCGGATCCTTCTCAATGGTACTGTTGACGTGCTTGTCGAGCAGCTGATCCACCGTCAGGCCCTCTTTCTTGGCCTGCTCGTCCAAGATATAATCGTCGACGAAATCTTTCAGGGCAGACTGTTCTCCCTGATAGAACGTATTCACTGCGTGGAAAAATACCCCTGGCTTTTGCCGTTCGACGTCGGCGAAACTCAGTTTCGTTCCATCGATTTCGATCATGGTAGCGTTGGCTTGGTTGGAAGTGTCGCTACTCGCGGCGAAAGAGGGGGCAACCAGGGTCAAGGAAAACAACCCTATAGTTAAAACACTTTTGATCATCATTATTCTCACTTTCGAGTCGAACATTGGCTTACTGGTCCAAGAATAGGTTCGCCCCTATTGAATTGCAAGATCCTGAAAGTACTGCGGGTACCATTAGCCAGAGACTAAAACTCGGGTAATCGTAGATACCCACGATTACCCGAGTTTGGTACTTCATGCCGGCTGGAACTATTAATTCTTCGCACCGCTCAAAGCACCCGTTTGGCAGGACTTGCAGATGCCGTAACCGGTCCCATTGGTTTGGATAAAGTTGCAAATGGTCGTCAGTGCCGTCAGCTCCGACGTCGACAACGGCTCCTTCTGGTAAGGCACGTTGACCACGCCATACGTGCCCGTGGGTGAATCGGGCTCGAGCGTCGTTCCCCAGGCGATCATCCCGTTGGTCAGCCAGCCAGGTCCTGTGCCGGCGCCGGCGTTGTTTGGAACACCGACCTGCGTAAAATGACCAGGAGTCAAGTCGATCGTGGACGGATTGCACACGCTGTAGCCGGACGAATTGGTAGCCGGAACCGACGCGACCAGCTTGATAATGACCGAGGTCGGCACGGCCGGCGTCAGAGTGTTGCTAATCAGGTCGTTCTTGACCGACAAAGCGTCGAGACCGTTCGGTGTAACCAGACAGGCGCAGCAGCTTACTTCCTCTTCCTGCGAGTCAAACGTGTAGACGTTGGAGCAGATATTTCCAAGACTTCCTCCACCCCCAACCACGCCGCTGACCCAGAAGCCGGATTGTGCGCCGACGTTCGAGATGTTGATGACCGCATCACCGATGTTAAGGTTGGCCGCATAACCCACCTGATAAACGTCGGTGAAATTGAGCGCCGCTCCGAGCTGAGCGGTTTGGCCGTAGCCGGCCGTGGAAACCGCCGCCAGCGCGGCGAAAACAGAAATAGATAGCTTGTACATGTAGCAAAAACCTCCGCAGAAACAGTAACACCGCGGGATGTTTGAATACAATTCCCTGCCGGGCATAGCCAGTTAGGTTACCAACCGGCCTATACCCAGGAGCGTACAGAAATGTTCTGTTGGTTGACTGGTACCAAGCGGTTAGTATCTTCATAACCGGGTGGTGGTACTTTATCAATCTTTGTGCCCTTGACGCTTTAGGAATCCGTATGGCAATTTAGGGCTTATTACGAGGGGGTTGAAACGCAGAAGGTGTGGCGCGATATCGCGATGTACGTGACGCTTACGGAATGCAGGTGACCGTCGAGTAGACGGACGAAAGCCCGTCAAACTGACGGCCGAAAGATGACGAATGCAAAAAGTGAATAAAGCGAAAAGGATTCCGACGATGGCAGAGGTGGGTCTGGTGCTCGTGGACCTGTCGCTCAAGCTGATTGCCTATGACCGTGGCGCCGCCGCTATACTCAACTCCCATCCGTTGGGTCCGAAGCCCGACGCTGCGGGTTTCCTGCCCAGAGAGATTCTGGATATTCTCCGCGGACGCAAACTCACCGAGCTGTCGCCGGTGAAGACCCATTTCCGGATGGGCAAGATTGAATATATGTGCCGGGCCTATCTGGTTGAATCTTATACCGGATTGGCGGCCGAGCCTATGGTGGCGCTCCATCTCGAGCGAGTATCTTCCACCAGCGACGCAATCTGTGAGGTCGGGGCCAAATATAATCTGACGGAACGGGAGCAAGAAGCCCTCCGGGGAATCTCGATGGGGCTTACGAGCAAAGAAGTCGCCGAACGGATGAACATCAGTCCGAATACGGTGAAGGCCTTCTTGCGACTGATCATGATCAAGATGGGCGTGACCACGCGGGGTGGAATTGTCGCCAACATTTTGAATCGGGCTTCCATGGAGGATGCCGAGCCCGCGCCACGTTCTCCGTCGCCGCGGTCCTCCGATCACGACTCGGGACCCGTGCCGATAGTGACGCACCCGGCTCCGCTGGATCGAGTGCCGAGAGCCGAAGCGCGGCATCCTAGCCTAAAGTCGAAGGGGATATAACGCTCACTTCTTCGCGCTGAGTATGAACACGGGTGCTTCCGTACCCGACCGGCCACTTTTCCACGTCATTCCTTGCAGTGCTACGATTGCGGGTAGCACATCTCTTGTTTTCCATGTGTTTTCCCATGAATCGAAAGGTTATAGGCCTGTTCGGCCTCATGAGCCTGAGGCTTTTGGCGCAGGGAGGGCCGGCGGATCCTGTATTTGGGGCCGTGCCATTTGACCGCTGGATGGCTGAAGGGGAGCAGGCTCACTTTCGCTGGATAATTCGCGTGTCGCCTCCGGTGCTTTCGAGCCATCAACGCCTCCGCGCCAGAGTAGAGATTCAAGTGGATGGAAACGAACTCCTCAAGCGGCGGGGGAAAGGCGAACTGGTCGGGCTGGTTCAAATCAACGACAGCGCCGGCCACGCTTACCAGTCGCACGGTGCCATCAGACTCGACAACGTCAAGGATGAGGCCAAGGGGAATGATGTGGTCTATACCCAAGACGCCTTCGTAGTACCGGGGGATTATACCCTTTCCCTGGTCATGTTCGATAGTTCAAACGGGGACCACAACGTCGCCAAGCGAACGCTGCATGTGGCCCCGCTCCGCGCCGATCCTCTCGCGGACGCTTGGCAGGATCTCCCCCCTGTGGAGTTCGTCCCCGGCGGGGAAGCGCCGGATGTGTGGTTTATGCCGGCACTGACCAGTCATTTGCTTTTGCCGCTGGAGACCCGGCGTCCGGTCCATATTGATTTACTCGTGAATGCGTCCCCTTCCGAGACGGCGGAAACCCCGCGGCGAAATCCAATCAGCAGTCCGAACCTGAGTATCATTCTTCCCGCCCTTAAAGTCCTCTCTCAGGTGCAAGTGCGCAACGGGACCCTCAACCTCGCAGTACTGGACCTCTCTCGCCGCAAGGTAAGCTTCCAGCAGAGCGACGTTCGAGAGCTGGATTGGCCTGGATTGAAAACCGGCCTGGCCGAGGCGAGCCCGGACATAATCAACGTTCACGCTCTGGAACAGCGCGAACAGGATGCTCAATTCTTCGTAACGGAAGTAAACCGTCGCTGGTCCGAACCCCCGAATGTCGTTCTCGGCAACGGGGCGCACCCGGATTCGGCCAAGTCCACGCGGGTGCTCATCGTGCTTAGTGCGCCCATGTCGTTCGCCTCGGGAGCGGACCTCCATCCGATCAAGGCGGCCAAGGACCCCAACCAGCGTATCTTTTATATCCGCTACCGTCCTACGGTGCCGCGCCCGTTTCCGCCGCCGGAGCCATCCCCCTTCGAGCGTCAACGTGGGGCCATGGGCCGAGGTCTTCCCCGTCCACCCGCCTTCGCGGTTCAGCAGGATTCGCTCGAAGGAACTCTCAAACCGCTGGATCCGCGTTTGTTCGATGTGGAAACGCCGGAGCAGTTTCGAAAGGCGCTCGCGGTCATTCTCAGTGACATCTCGCGGATGTGACGTTTGGAAAAAAGCAGTACAATTTGAGAGATCGAGATTCTCACGGGAGGTCTTTCGTGTCCAATACAGCGAAATTTGTCGTGGTTAGCGCACTTGCCGCGGCGGCCATCTTGCACGCCTCGAACGAGCCCAATTCACAGCCCAATCCCTATCGAACCGTGACGAACTGGGCCCAACTTCCGGAAGGCCGGACGTGGGGGTCCACAGCCGGTGTCGCGATTGATTCGCATGGTCGCATTTGGGTCGCGGAAAGATGCGGAGCAAATTCCTGTGCCGGTTCCAACCTGCCGCCCATTATCGAGTTCGATTCGTCCGGCAAGCTGTTGACCAGCTTCGGCGCAGGCATGTTCGTATTTCCCCACGGGTTGTTCATCGACAAAAGTGACAACGTCTGGGTCACCGACGGTCAGGCGAAAGACGGAAAGGGCGATCAGGTGTTCAAGTTCAGTCCGAAGGGCCAGGTGTTGCTGACCCTCGGGAAAGCGGGCGTCGCCGGAGATGGTCCGGACACTTTTAATCAACCCTCAGCAGTCATCGTCGCGCCGAACGGCGATATTTTCGTGGGGGATGGGCACGGTGCAAATTCCAACGCCCGGATCGTCAAGTTCACCAAAGACGGCAAGTTTATCAAGACCTGGGGAACCAGGGGATCGGAGCCCGGCCAATTCAACGTACCCCACACGCTCGCCTTCGATTCTCGAGGACGGCTGTTCGTCGGGGATCGCGCCAATAATCGGATTCAGGTCTTCGACCAGGACGGAAAGTTTCTCGAAGTCTTGACCCAGTTCGGCCGTCCGAGCGGCATCTTCATCGATAAGCATGACATGATTTACGTCGCCGATTCGGAGTCCAGCCCCACGACGCACCCTGGCTGGAAAAGGGGTATGCGGGTAGGAAATCTGAAAGACGGTTCCGTCATTGCGTTCATTCCGGATCCCGAACCAAATCCGACTTCGACCAGTGCCGCGGAAGGCGTCGCAGTGGACGCGAACGGCGTCATTTATGGAGCTGAGGTCGGGCCTAAGCAGTTGAAGAAATACGTCAAGAACTGACAACTACCAGAGCAGCTTCTATGTGGGGCGGGTCCCCTGACCCGCGGCCGACGCCCTCGTCGGCCTCCGCTTTGATCTATTGGCCGGAGCCGGACCAGGGGGTCCGGCGCGGACGAGGGCGTCCGCCCCACGTTGGTTCCCGGAAAAATCGTGGCTACTCAGCAGACGGTCGCTGCGTCTCGGCCGGAACACCGCGAAAATTGTGACGCGTCTCCTCGCACTATGATTCGTAAGAAGTAATTTTATTGGGGCCGTAAAGCGATTGCCGGATCGATCCGGGTCGCCTTGCGCGCGGGAAGGTAGCTCGCGACCGAAGCGACCAGGGCCAAGAGGATCGCCACACCCATGAGCGTGAGCGGATCGGTTGCACTGATTCCAACCAGTACGCTCTTGAGTAAAGAACCAAGGGCGACCGCACCGGCCAAGCCCGCTACGATGCCGATCAGGGTCATACGCATCCCCTCCCCGACGGTTTCCCGCAGGACTGCTCCGGGCGTTGCGCCCAAAGCCATCCGCAGCCCGATCTCATGTCTCTTCTGCGCCACGGCATACGCGTTCACGCTGTAAATTCCCACCGCAGCCATCAGTAGCGCGGTTAGAGCGAACGCAGCCATCACCTCGGTTTGAAACCGCGGCTGTGCGAATTGA
>JBEKBK010000136.1:0-16814 GCA_050015435.1 Bryobacteraceae bacterium | reverse complement strand
GTTTTCCGAAGCGCCGATTTTTTACTGGTTGTACACGGCCTTGATTGTCTGCGGGGCCGGCTTCGTCCTCATTCCAAGGCTTCCACTCCTCAAGGTGATTCTGCTCTCGCAAGTTGCGAATGGGGTCCTGCTGCCGTTCGTGCTGTTCTATATGCTGGTGCTCATCAACCGGAAGCGGATCATGCAGGAGTATACGAATAACCTCTGGCAGAACGTAATCGCGTGGGGCACGGCAATCATCATGATTGGGCTGACGATCGGTCTGATCTGGAACACCGTCACTTCTTAAGAAAACCGTCTTGAGCCGCAGATGAACGCGGATGAACGCCGATAAACCAAATTTTTCAATCCGCGTTTATCAGCGTTCATCAGCGGCCAAAAGGGGTCAGACCCGGCGCACGACCACTACGGTGATGTCGTCGGCTGCTGGAGCGCCTTGGGTGAACTCCGTGACTGCGGAGTCGATCGCTTCCACAATCTCGGCGGCAGGACGGTCGCTTAAGCTCTTCACCAGATTGGCTAGCCGGTCATCGCCGAAATCTTCATCCTGGGGATTCACTGCCTCGGTGACGCCATCGCTGAACAGCACCAGAATGTCCCCCGGTTCCAGCTGAACACGGGACTCCTGATAAGTCGCCATGGGCAGAATACCAAGAATCACTCCGCCGCCCTTCAGCGTTTCGAATCCGCCCGCGGCACGGACCACCAGCGGAGGATTGTGACCGGCGTTAGTGAATACCAGCTCGCCGGAGGATGGATCGGCGATCGCCATGAAGAACGTAATAAAGCGGTTGTCCGGGCACTTGGCGCAGATGGCCTTGTTCAGACGGCCTATTTTGCGCGCCAGATCGTCCGGCTCCTCGAACAGCACCTGAACGCGCGCCTGCAAACTCGACATCAGGAGAGCCGCCGGCATCCCTTTGCCCGCGACGTCCCCGACCAGCATGCCCACACGCCCGTCGGGAAAGGTCAGAAAGTCGAAGTAATCGCCTCCGACCGTGCGGCAGGGCGTCGTCTTGCCTGCGATATCGAGGCCGGCGACCACCGGAGGCCTGGACGGCAACAGTCCGTTTTGGATCAGCGCCGCCTGCTGCATGTCCTTGGCCATGGCGCGCTCGGCTTCTTCGATTTCGTTCAGCCGCGCATGCTCGATGCGAATCGCCGCGACGTTCGCCATCACCGTTAGAAGATTGAGATCCTCGCGGGAGAATTCGCGGATCAAGTGAGGTGAATCCACATAGATCAATCCGATCACTCGATCGTTGGTCTGCAGCGGAACCGCAATCATGCTGCGCACCTTCTGCTCCACGATGCTCATCTGCTCGCGAAGCGCCTGGTCGAGCTGCGCGTCCCGCACCAGTAAGGAGGCCTTCTCCTTCAACACGCGGTCGCGAACCGTATTCGAGATCTTGAATCCGTCGCCGCGATGGGCGCGGACCTGAAGCTCTTCGCCTTCAAGCGTCATCAGGACTCCGCGGCCGGCGCACACGGCTTCCACGGAGAGATCCATGATCAGCGGGAAAAGCTCCTCGAGAGGACGATGCCCGGCCAATTCCCGGCCCGCACGGATCAGGGCCCGCATTTGGGGACTGCCCTGCATCACGTACGTCTTGTTCATGTCGTCCACTTGAGGACCGAGCACGGCGTCGAGACTCGCCACCACGGTGGTCGACGAGGTCGAAAAACTCTCCCCATGCTCGACGAAGACGACGGTGCGGGCGACATCCGCTTCCGCGCCGGCGAATTCGATGGTCAAATGGCCGGCGGAAATGCGGTCGCCCATCCGGAACGGCATCGGCTTTTCCAGCCGCACGCCATTCAGCAGGGTCCCGTTCTTGCTCTTGAGGTCTTCCGCAAACCATTGTCCGTCGACCCTGGTCAAAGCCAGATGCTGGCGGGAAAGTCCGGCGTCGTCCGGATAGCACAACTCGTTCACACTGGAGCGGCCGAGACCGATGCGATCCCGGTCAAGCGCCAGCGTTACGGTCTTGCCGTCAATGTTGCGAATCACCAGTTCGCGGGGTGTGGTTTGCAACGTCGGAGTCAAAAACTTAGCGTATCACGTTACCCAAAACATGCTCCCGCACTTGCCGTCCATTTTGGGAACCGCGAGCTCTCGGTTAATGTCGAGGCCGGACTTTCCCGCGATCTCTCAGAAGATGATGCGAAGCGAGGCCTGGGCGCGCCGGGCTGTCGTGCCATCCGGTGGAGCTTGCGTCTGCAAGACCTGTTTATACAGCGAATAAGGAACCAGAACCGATTGCGAACCGCTCTTCGTGAGGGTGTACTCCTGTTCTTGCAATGGTGACGCTCCCTCAATGATCAGGTGATTGAACACGTTGGTCGCCTCGAAGCCCAGCTGGAGCTTGAAGCGCTCTCTTATGCTGAAGGTCTTTTCGATGCGGGCATTCGTGCCGAATGTCGGACCGACATTGAGATTATCCACTGGCAGGAAAGGTACCCGCGTGGAGCCTCCCAATCCGTTGATCGAACTGGTGGCGAAGAATGTCTGTCCAGTGACGGTAGGAAGTGTTGTGGATGACACGCCGCCGATGGTCGAGTTGATGGGGAACGAGGAGGCGAAATTCGAAATGAAAGAAAGTTGCCAACCATTGACCACCGTTCTCTCGAACCAGCTCGTGCCATGGGTAAACGTCGGACTCACTATGCCGACCAGGATCAGTTTATGACGCTGGTCGGTGGCGGCGGTGCCTTTTTCATCGGCAAAGTCGTTGTTGGTGATGGTATACGAACTACTTGTCGCGAAAAGAACACCGTTGGAACCGGTGGCCCCGGCCGCGCCGCCGATGTTATCGTCAATCGTGTGCGACCAGGTATAGTTCGCCGACCCTTGGAACCAGCCGGTGTAGCGGTGATTGACGGAAATAACCAGGCCGCTGTAATAGCTGTTGTTATTGGAGGTCGTCGCGTAGACGCCGTTATAGTTCGGATTGATGAGCAGAGAGCGGGTGTAGAGCGGAGTAGTATACGTTCCCACCTGCTGCCCGGCCGCGTTGTCAATCGAGTACGTATACGACTGGGTTGGCGTTCCGAGATTGGCGTTATACCCGCTCACAATGTGCAGGCCACGGCTCCAGATACCAGATACGGTCACGCTGGTGCTTCTGTTCAGTTCGCGTTGGACGGAAAGCTGCGCCTGCTCGGAATAGGAGTTGCGAAAGCCGGGTAGATCGAACTCAATGGTAGGAGCATTGGCCGCACCGCTCGGTTGCGTCGCGAGATAGTTCGGGAACGCGGGGCCCGCGGCAAACTGCGCCGCCACAGTGGATTGCAACGAATAGCTTGGCTGGTAGGAGCCGTCGCCTTTCGCCAGGCCGTCCGTAATCTGCGAAATATAACGGTTGTAGAACATGCCGTAACTGGCGCGGACGACAGTTTTCGGGTTAAAGGCGTAGGCCATTCCGATGCGGGGGGCGACGCTCCAGGGCTTGTAGTAAAGGTGGTTCACCTCCGGCCAATCGCCCGGGATATTGAGCGTGCCCAAGGCCTGAGCGGGAGCCGGCTGAGGCAGATGTTGATATTCGAACCGCACACCAGGACTGATGGTCAGCTTCGGCGTTACGTGAATTTCATCCTGACCAAAAAAGCCCACATCCTGCATATTTCCGTCCCACAAGGGATTGCCGAACGTCTGGGTATAGGTGTTCCAGTTCTTGCCGTTTACGGCGTTGCTGAAATCAAGCGCGAAGGCATTGATGTTCGAATACGTGAACGTTCCGAACTGGTTGGCGCGCTGGATGTCGTAGTCTTCGGTATGCCCCCAGTCGATACCGAATTTAATGGCGTTCTTGCCAATGGTCCACGCGTAGGTGTCCGAAAGCTCGAAGCGGAGCTCGCTGGGGTGGAGCCGCGGATAGGACGTAGCGTATCCGATGTTGCTAAGACTTCCCGATGTGATCGAAAAAGAAGACGGGCCGGTGGGGGGTTCCAGGTTGGGGCTGTTGGGATCGTACTGGCGATCCTTGAACATGCCGAAGCGGAGTTCATTGACCGCGCTTGAGCCGACAATCGTCGTCAATCCGGATTTGATGGTGCGGTCGAAAACGGTGGTATTCGCGTTGTTCCCGACCCCGGCGCCCGTCGTCAGCACGCTCTGCGTCTGAATGCCGTTCGGCGAGCGGAAGTCAAGATAGTTCATCTCCACGTTGAAACGGTTCCGGTCGTTGATCTGGTAGTCGATTTTGCCGAAAAGCAAGTTGACGTCAACCGTTCGCGGCACAAGTTGTGGCGCGACGCGCGTTTCCAAAAACGAGATCAGCGAGCTACATTGGGCGGCGCTGGCGCGGACCGCGTAGGAGCTGCCGCCGCATCCGGTAACCGGATCGATGGCGCCGGTTGGCTTGCCGGCGGTATTGAACAACGTGGAACTGATATTCGAAGAAACGATCGGATCGCTGCGGCGCTGGAGCTCGCCGTTAAAGAAATAGAACAGCTTGTCTTTCTTAACCGGCCCCCCGATGCTTAGACCCGCTTGATGGCGCCACTCCGGAGGATTGACTCCGAGAGATGTTGGATCGGTAGCATCGAGCGTTCGGTTGCGGAAAAACCAGTAGGCAGAACCATGAATCGCGTTCGTTCCACTACGCGTGATGGTGTTGATGACGCCGCCCATCGCGTTCCCGTACTCGGGAAGGAAGTTGCTGGTCACCACCTGGAATTCCTGGATGGCATCCTGTGAAATGTTATAGGAGCGCGTGCGTCCGGCGTTTTCATCGTAAAAGTTGTTGGTGGTGTCGATACCGTCGGTAAGGAAACTATTTCCTCCGGGCGTCCCGCGGAACGTAACCAAGCCGAAAGAGGCGTCGTTCGTAACGCCCGGCTGTAGGAGTACGAACGCGTCCACCCGGCGTCCATTGATGGGCAAGTTTTCGATCAGGTTGTTGTCCACTACTCCGGAAACGTCGGTCTTGGTCGCCTCTATTATCGGAGCATCCCCGGTCACATTCACTTGTGTGCCGGTAGCGCCTACCGCCAGCGTGGCGTTGATCGTGAGCCGCTGGCCGATCTCCAGATCGAATGTGTTAATGCTGTAGGTTGCAAACCCGGACTTCGCGATCGAGACCGTGTATCCGTTCGCCGGGCGGAGATCCGGCGCTGAGTAGATTCCTGCTCCGTTGGTTTGAAGCCGGCGATCGACGCCCAGTGCCGGGTTACTGATCGTCACAGTCGCCTCAGGAATGGCGGCGCCCGTCGTATCGAGCACCGTGCCCTCGATTGCGGCGCTGGCGGCCTGGCCAAACGCGGGAGTCGTCGCCAATATCCAGCTTGCGGCCACCACTAAGAACAGGCCGACAAATGGATTTCGTTCAGAGAAACTACCTTGCTTACTCATAAGAATTCCCACCTCCTAGCTGCAAATCTCAATTTGAAAGTGAGCGCCTCTGCGGCGCTGCCGTTTCGAGTCCTAGGCGAACCACCCCTGAGATTTCGCCGACCCCGAGAGGGCGACGCAACACCCTCCGAAATTATTTCGACATGGTAAACGTTCGGGTTCATCCAGTCAAGGCGCGTTCCCGAACCGGCGTGCCTGTGGCTATCGTTGGTTTCAAACGCCCTGTTCTCGCGCAAGAAATCAGATTAACGACCCGAGGTTACGCGTTCGTGACGATTCGTACGCGAAAGCAAGAAGCTGTCGGACGCACGTCGCAACTTGTTTGTGTTAGCGATCCATCTGAGAAAAGTAACACGGTGATTCCCGGATGGCACGCAAGCTCGCCTCCTGCAGTTCAGCGCACCGCTCCGGGTAATCGGAGCGCCGTCTTCTGCCGATGAGAGAGGCATAGGCCGACTTGACGGGACATATGCCGATCCCGGACAATATTAACTTCTGCTCTAAGGTAGCGAGTTTAGTTAAAGGAGACGGAGAACTTTTGTCTCGAAAACATTGGCAGCAACGTGTGATCCGGGTCGTTACACTCCTGATCGCATTCTCCCTCGGATCCAGCCTGATGCAGGCGATGGTTCCTGCTAAGAAGAAAAAAAACCGTACTGTAGCGGCAGCCAAAGCGCTTCCTGTCAAGAAGGTTGCCCTTAACCTCACTACGCCGCGGATCGCGAGTTCCGCGAGGCCGGGCACCGCCAAGAAGGCTGTTTTGACGGGTCCCTGGCGAGTGCCGAACTTCGCCGACTCGACCGAAGGCGACAAGATTGACGGCGAAGACCTCGCTGTGAGGCGGGCGGCTGTCGATGCGCTGGGCCGCATGAATGGAGCCGTGGTCGTCAGCGATCCCGATACCGGGCGCGTTCTAGCGATGGTCAATCAGAAGCTCGCATTGAAGAGCGGATTCCAGCCTTGTTCCACCATTAAGGTTCCCGTGGCTTTGGCCGCACTGAGCGAAAATATCGTCGACCGAACCACGATGATCAGGGTTTACGGGCGAACCAGCTTCAACCTGACCACCGCGCTCGCTAAATCGAATAATCAGTACTTTGCGAGCCTGGGCCAAAAGCTCGGCTTCGAACGCGTGAGCTACTACGCGAAATTGTTCGGACTGGGTGAGAAGGCAGGTTTGGACATCGACGGCGAACAACCCGGGATTCTCCCGCAAACGGTTCCCAAAAGCGGCATGGGCATGATGACCAGCTTCGGCGACGGAATCTCGCTGACTCCTCTCGAGTACGCGGCGCTCATCGGCGCGGTAGCGAACGGCGGAACTCTTTACTATCTGCAGCATCCGAAATCCCAGACGGAGGCTGAAGGAATGTTACCTCAGGTGAAGCGCCGCTTAGATATCGACGAGTGGATTCCCGAAATCAAGCCTGGCATGATGGGCGCGGTGGAATACGGCACTGCTCGCCGCATCGGCTTCGACCCCAATGAACCCATCTATGGCAAGACAGGAACATGTACGGATTCCCGTTCGCCCACTCACCTCGGCTGGTTCGGTTCCTTCACCGAGTTAGGGAAAAACCGGCTCGTCGTAGTAGTTCTCCTCACCGGCGGAAATCTGGTGAGTGGTCCAACGGCTTCCGGCATCGCCGGCCAGGTTTACAAGAACCTCGGAGTAGAGAGCTACTTCGCGCAAACCCGGCCCGGTCCGGCAACAGCATCGCTCTCCAACTGACGCACTAAAGCGGCTACCAGACCAACGGAACTAAGCGGCACCTCACCTTATTTCTGTATTCTGAATAGCCCGGCAGGTTTCTTGCCAGCAAGCGCTCTTCATCGAGAAGCCTCCAAACGATCACCAGCGCGATCGGAATGATCGTCAACAATCCCCACCACGAGCCCAGCGCCATTGGTACGCCTATGAGCATTACCAGCGCTCCAGCGTACATTGGGTGACGAATGAACGCGTAAGGTCCCGTCGATATCAGTGTCTGCTCGGCCTCCACCTGGATGATTGCCGCTGTAAAGGTATTCTCCTTGAACACGAGAAATACAATGAGGAGCCCGAGTGCGACCAGAATATCCCCCGCCGCGACTGCGTACGGTGGCACCGTGGACCATGTGAAGCGATGGTCCATTGAGGAAAACACGAAAATCCCGACGAACGCGACCGACGCGAGGGCTTGAATGATCTTCTGGTTCCGCTCCGGTTCGGAGCCTGGACCAGCCTTGAGCCGCCGTTCCAAAAGCCTGGGGTCGTTTTTCATCAGATAGATAGTGATCGCAAGTGTGGATATCGAAAACACGGTCAGAAAAATCCACGCTTGCCAGTAATCGAGGGTCCACGCCGGAAGGAACAGCGATGCCGCGAGGAAGATAATCGTACGTAGGAGTCCGCCCAGCGCTCGCTGGTTTAAAGCATCCACATTCTAGCTGGCCTCCACGGCCGCCGACAGCTCTTCCCATTCGGCGACTCGGGCTTCCAGTTCCTGGCGGCGCTGCGCAACAATCTCGCTGAGACGCAGCGTCTCTTCCACGCTCTTGAAATCGGCCATCGCAGCTTCGTGCTGTGCGATCTCTGCCTCGAGCTCGGAGACCCGCGTCTCCACCTCCTGCATGCGGGCCTGCAGCTTCTTCAACTTCATCGGATTCACGCGCTTTTTCGGATCGATTGGCGCAACGGGCTCAGGCGCCTCGGGTGCTTCTGCCGCCCGGGAATCCACGGTTGGCGCTCCGCCCCCTTTGCGCCACAAATAATCCTCGTAGTTGCCCGGAAAGACGTGGACATGCCCGTCCTCAATCTCGAAGATTCGCGTGGCCAGATTGTCGATGAAGTAGCGGTCGTGCGACACGAACACCACCGTTCCGCTGTACCGGCGCAGCGATTCGAGCAACACATCTTTCGCCCGCATATCCAGATGGTTGGTCGGCTCATCCAGCAGCAGGAAGTTGCTGGGTGCGAGCAGCATGCGCGCCAGCGCGTAACGATTTCGTTCGCCGCCGGAGAGCACGCCGATGCGTTTGAACACCTCGTCCTCGCTGAACAGGAAACAACCGAGCAGCGTGCGCAGCTCGGTCTGGCTGGAGCGCGGCGCGGCATCGCTCAGATCGTCGATCATTCGCGCTTCCGGGTTGAGCTCCTTATATTGATCCTGCGCGAAATAGTCCGGCAGCGCATTGTGGCCGAGCGTATAGGAGCCGCTGGTGAGCGGTTCGGTGCCGGCGAGAAGCTTGATCAGCGTGGATTTACCCGCCCCGTTCACTCCCACCAGCGCGATCCGATCACCCCGCTCGATTATAAAACTGGCCCCGCTGAAAACATTTTTCGATCCGTAACTCTTGGCGACATCCTTGAATTCGGCCACGATACGCCCGCTCGGTTTGGGTTGGGGAAAGGAGAAATGAATGGTCTTTTCGTCCGGCGGTATCTCGATGCGCTCGATCTTTTCGAGTTCCTTGATGCGCGATTGCACCTGCTTGGCCTTGGTCGCCTGATAACGGAAGCGGCTGATGAAGGCCTCCAGTTGTTCGATGCGTTCACGCTGGTTGCGATAAGCGGCCTCGAGCTGAGATCTCCGTTCTTCCTTTTGGCGAAGATAAGATTCGTAATTGCCGCTGTAGAACTGGACCCGCTTATTCCAGATCTCGACCGTGCGATTCACGGTGACGTCCAGAAAATACCGGTCATGCGAGATCAGCACATACGCAAACGGGTAATTGGTGAGGTACGTTTCCAGCCAGTTCCGCGCCTCCAGATCGAGATGATTGGTGGGCTCGTCCAGCAGCAGCATGTTGGGTTTCTCGAGCAGAAGCTTGGCGAGCGCGATGCGCATCTGCCAGCCTCCTGAGAATTGCTCGATCGGCTTGGTCCAATCTTCCTTTTTGAAACCGAGGCCGTCCAACACCGTCCCCACCTGCGCTTCGATCGCGTAGCCGTCGCGATTCCGGAACTCGCTATCGATGAACTGTAACCGGTCCGCCACGGCCGCGTATTCCGCGCTTGCGGGATCCAGTTCGCCCAGTTGATGGTGCAAGCCGGTAAGCTCCTGCTCCATCTCGCGCAGGTCCGCGAATACGCTCATGCACTCGGCGAACACCGAACGCCCCGCCAGCGTTAATCCGTCCTGAGGCAGATAACCTTGCGTGATCCCCTTGGCGAACGTGAGCGAACCGTAGTCAAGCGTTTCCATTCCGCACAGAATCTTGAGCAGAGTGGATTTTCCGGTGCCGTTCGCGCCCACTAGGCCGGTGCGCTCCTTGGGGGTGATCAGCCAGTCGCAATCCTGGAACAGAAGTTTGTGGCCGAAACGTTTGCCGGCCCCTGACAATTGAATCATCTTGAGGATTGTGGGGCGGACATATTTCTACAGTAGCGTAATCGCGCGGCCCTACCGCGGCTCCCAGACGTGCGCGGCGAATTCCCCGCGATTGACAAAGCCCATCCGCTCATACAGGCGGACCGCAGCCTGGTTGGCCGTCGTCACGGTAAGACTAACGGACCTGCACCCATTCGCCGACAGGGCCAACAGTGAGCGCCTCACCAATTCGTAGCCCAAGCCGGTTCCCTGCTGAGCTGGCGCCACGCATACTTGCGTGATGTGACCGACCTTGGCCGCAACCATGCTCACCAGGACGATGCCCTGCAAAACACCGGTGGAGGCATCGGTCGCCGCAAACGACGCTGGCTCGCAAAACGTACCGCAGCCGGGATACTGAACGATGCTCGTCAAAAAGCGCTGCGCGCCCTCGGGCGAGCGAGACTGCTCGCTGAAATCATTATCGACGTGACCGCGATAAGCGTCAGCAATCAGCCGCGCCGTTTCGTCCTGGACGCGCGTCGTCCATGGGGCGATCGTCAGGTTCAGATGTTCCCGCGGAACAAGCTGGTTGACGTTGGCGAGCGGCGTCGAAAGAAAATCACGTGGATACGCCCGCACCCATTGCGGAAACGGCAACTCGCGGTTTCGCGCCGAAGAGAGCATCATCAGTTGCGCTTCCACGCGGCGCACCCCGGGAGTTCGCCACAATTCGGCGAGAACGGCTTGGAGCAATGCATTTTCACTCTCCACGTTGCGGAACTCTCCCATCACGTACAGGTCGCCAATTAAGCTCTTGGTTTCTTCGCAGACGTAATATGCATATCCGACGATGCGCGAGCCCGCCATCAGGGCGAAACCGTTCAACGCGTGCCTCTGGACAAAGTCCCGGACCAGTTCGGCGGCTGGTGCGAAATCCCAGTCAAAATCGCGATCCCAGGTGAACAGCGCCTCATCGAGAAGCGGGCCGAGGTCCTCGGCCGAAAAGCGCCCCAACTCCGCGACGGGACCGGGATGCCGCTCAGTGAGCGGGCTCATAGCTAAATGCTACCGCCCGCGCGCAGGGGATTGATAATGATTCTAGGGCTCACCTACATGCATATCAAGAAACAGCGTCTGCTCACGCCAGGGCCGACGCCGCTGTACCCCAAGGCGCTGTACGCGATGCTGAATTCCGACATTCATCATCGCACCGAGGATTTCCGAAACGTGTACCGGTCCGTGCTGGCGGACCTCAAGGAACTGATGGGTACGTCGTCCGACGTGCTGGTGCTGGTATCGTCGGGGACCGGAGCATTGGAAGCCTCCGTCACCAATTGCTTCTCGCCGGGCGACCGTGTGATCGTGTGCTCCGCCGGAAAATTCGGCGAACGCTGGGTTGAGATCGTCAAGGCATACGGACTGAACGCGCTGGTCATTGAAGAGCCGTATGGCAAGGCGGTCAAAGCCGAAGCCGTCGAGAAGGCGCTCGCGGCGAACCCGGATGTGAAGGGCGTCTTTGTGCAGGCGTCTGAAACCTCCACGGGCGCGGCTCACGATGTGCGCGCGATGGGCACAGCGGTCAAGCAGACGCCGGCAATCTTCGTCGTGGATGCGATCACCGGGCTGGGAACGATGCCGCTCGAGATCGACAACTGGGGGCTCGATATTGTCATCGGAGGGTCCCAGAAAGCGTTCATGGTTCCTCCAGGTATCGCCTTCCTGTCCATCAGCCAGAAGGCGTGGGCAATGATGGACACAGCCAAGCTCCCGCATTACTATTTCAATCTCAAGAAAGAAAAGAAGAGCGCGACCACCGGCGAGTCGAGTTGGACCCCCGCGACCTCCCTGATGCTGGCGATGGCGGAAGCTCTCAAGTACATCAAGACCATCGGCATGGACAAGCTCGTCGACAACGCCCAGCAACTGGCGCGGGCCACGCGCATCGCATGCCAGGCGCTCGGGCTGGAGTTGTTCGCTACCGAATCTCCAGCCGCTTCGGTCACCGCCGTAAAGGCGCCCGCCGGCCTGGACTCCGGCGTGATCGTCAAGGAGTTTCGCAGCCGGTTCGGCTCGATTATCGCGAACGGGCAAGGCTCCATGAAAGGGCAGATTTTCCGCATCGCTCATCTCGGATACTTCGACTTCCCGGACCTGTTTGCGATGGTGGCGGAGCTGGAGCTAATCCTGCATGCCAACGGCGTGCCGGTCAAGCTGGGCGCGGGAGTGGCCGCCGTGCAACAGGTGTACGCCGAAATCGCCATCGCGAAAAAAGAAACCGTCAACGCTTGAGCCTGCAATGAAGATATTGGTGGCCGAGCCAATGGCGGAGGCAGGGCTTGACCTGTTGAGAGCACAGTCCGGATGGGACGTGGTCGTCTCCAATCCCAAGGATTACATGCCGCACCTGGCGGACGCCGACGCGCTCCTGGTGCGTAGCGCGGTAAAAGTGAACGCGGATCTGCTGTCGAAAGCTCCGCGTTTGAGAGTGGTGGGACGGGCCGGTGTCGGCGTGGACAATGTGGATCTGGACGCGGCCACGCGTGCTGGCGTCCTGGTCATGAATACGCCCGGCGGAAATGCCGTGGCCGTGGCGGAGCATACTCTCGGGTTGATGATTTCCATGGCGCGATCCATACCCCAAGCCGTCGCTTCCACCAAGGGCGGCCAGTGGGAAAAGAAGCGCTTCATGGGAACCGAGCTTCGCGGGAAAACCCTCGGGGTACTCGGACTGGGAAGCGTGGGACGCGAGGTCGTCCGCCGGGCGCAAGCGTTTGAGATGCGCGTGATCACCAGCGATCAGCATGTGAATCGCCGGGTCGCGGAGGACCTGGGAGTTGCGATCGTAAGCCCCGGCGAGTTCTACGCCCAAAGCGACTATGTCAGCCTGCATGCTGCTCTAACTCCGGAAACGAACGGACTGCTCGACGAAAGTGCGTTCGAGCAAATGAAGAAGGGCGTTCACATTGTAAATTGCGCCCGCGGCGAACTGATCGACTCCGAGGCTTTATGCAAGGCCGTCGAGTCGGGCAAGGTCGCCGGAGCCGCGCTCGACGTGTTCCAGAAAGAGCCGCCCCCAGCGGGTGACCCGCTGCTCGCGCTCGACCAGGTTCTCGCGACGCCGCATATTGGGGGGTCTACCAGGGAAGCGCAGGAAATGGTCGGAATCCGTATCGCCGACCAGGTACTTCAATACCTGCGGGACGGAATCGCGATCCACGCCTTGAATGTTCCCGAATTGACCGTCGATCAGTACCGCACTTCCGTGCCCTATGCGGCACTGGCCGAGCGCCTTGGAAGCTTCGCAGCTCGCATCTCGAATGGGAGAGCTCTGAGGATCGGCTTTATCTATCGAGGCCGACTCGCCGGGCAGAACACAAGTTTGATTCGCAGCGCAGGTTTAGCCGGGCTACTCAGTACGTCACTGGCGCGCAAGGTGAACGTGGTGAACGCAGTACAGATCGCGGAGGAACGGGCTCCGCTATTCCGAACACCCGGAAGGAAAGCCTGGGCAGATGGATTCGGTACGGTTGGAACTGGAAACGGACGCAAACACCACGTCAGTGGAAGGCGCGCTGGTTCTGGGCAAGCCTCGCCTGTTACAAGTAGATGGCATTCCCTGCGAGGTGCCTCTCGCCGGCCATCTGATGTTCCTGAAGAACGAAGACGTTCCGGGCGTGATCGGTTATGTCGGTTCGATCACCGGCGAAAACAACATCAACATCGCCTACTTCTCGCTCGGCCGTCCGGATGCGCCGCGTCGGGATGCACCGCTGGAGGCGGTTGCTCTGATTGAAACGGACGAGCCGGTGCCTGACACCGTCTTAAAACGGCTACTCGAGAACAAGGCCGTGAAGATGGCGCGGACCGTAGAGTTTGCGTAGGTTTTAAGACATACCCGAGAAGGGATTTCACAGCCGACTAACAAATTGCCAATTTGTAATTTCTGCCAGCTTCCTCAGGCAAGGCGACACGGCAGGCGGCTGGCGTGAGAGGGATACCAAGAACTGAAACTCCGTCTCTCGCCGGGCGGTGCCCCTGGTATCTAAATCCGGAGCGACTGCGTGGCCAGGTTACGGCTTCTTCACGATCAGACACAAACTGAGCGGGGCATCCTCTATTGCGCTATCAGTGAGCCGGTTAGCGTCGCGGTGATTGCAGATGCCTGAACCTGGCTGACCGAATCGGCAATGCATTTCAACTCCGCCTCCGCGCCTCCGACTCCGGCTGTCCATTGCCCCATACCGGCGTAAGCCGTACCCAAGATGTTAAATACGCCGGTGTCGCCGCCGTCCCCATAGGGAGGGAGAGTGAAGTATCCTGTCCACGCAATCGAATAAGGGTTCTCATTGATTAAGAGCACACATTGGCCGTTGAGCACGTTACTTGACAGGTTTGTCATGCTCGCCACGCCCTGGATCAGGTATGAGCCATCGGGTAACTGCAGCTTCGCAATTAGGGTGAAATCTGAGGTGGCCGGGGCGTAGCCGTTGGAAGTAAACACAACTTCGCTCACCGGATAGACTTTTTGCGCAGAGTAGTACACCGTGCTTGGCCCAATGGACCCCTGTGGCCCTTGCGATCCGGTTGCGCCGGCTGGCCCTCGCGATCCGGTTGCGCCGGTTGGCCCTTGCGATCCGGTTGCGCCGGCTGGCCCTTGCGGTCCTGCGGTGCCAAGAGTCACGTCAAATGTTTCGGACGCAAAGGTGGGACTACGCCCCGGGACCTGGAATTGCGCGGTAAGAAGGTAGCTGCCAGGAGCGAAGCTTGAGAGAGGAGAACCGCTCGGAAACGCCGCCACGACACTGGTCGCTGAGTAAGACTGCACCACCATTGCTACGGTACCTAAACTTACCGTCGGTGAGCTGCCGGTACCGAAATTGCTGCCTGATATGGTAAGCCTGCTAGTACCATAATTGACCGAGGCGGCGTCGATCACGGGCGCTTGAGCGCAAACCACGGCCGCGAAAACGAACACAATAGAAGAAAGAGTTAAAATGCGGCTCAGCGCGAGATTAACTAATCCGGGCGGCAGTGAACGTGCCAAAATCATCATCAGCCTCTTTCTCCGCAGTCCACATCTGCAAGTCGCCAGGCTAAGACGGAGTTTACAAATCAGCCGTCGCGACGAACTGCGCGTCGTCGCTGCCCGATTTCGTTAAGCAAAAATTATATGTCCAGATTTCTGCGGAAGTCAAGTACTAATTTGGTTCAGTATGTCTCTTCTTCTAACAATTAGTCCGGCCCATCCGCGTCACGCCTGTGCCGTGCGCGATTTCGAGAACCATAACGTTAGCTCTGTCAAACCACCTCAGCCTCTTCCCGCAAGTCGACCTCGGCGAAGTGGAGAGACTAAGACCGAATTTGCGGCCCGTCGCGACAGCACGCCGTCGCGTTCTCAGCGCGGAAATTATATATCTTGCTATCCAAGTAACGTCGAAGATTTAATGCACCGCAAACCGCTCACCTTGATCGAGGTCTGCGGTTTAGTCGGTTTGGTTACGCCCTTTGGGGAATTGACTAGAGAAAATCGTAATGGTATTGTTCCCTCCAGACTGTGCTCCGATTCCGCAACATCATCCTGCGGAGGCGCCGGATTCCGGCATCTGCTGGCGGATTTATTGCGGTTATCGCCAGATAATGTTCCACGGAGATGCGAAATGAATATTCGGCTTTGGCTCGTTTTTGCGACCCTGGCGAAATCAGTTGCTGTTCTTGGTCAACCACCGTTTATCGACTCTCAATTCTTCGACGGCGGTTATGTGACCGGCTACGCGGCTAACCTCAACGTCGGAGATTCCGTGTTGAACATTACCAATGACGGTCTCTACGGCGGGTTCTATAGCGCGGGCACTACTGCGAACAACTGCGCAAATATTTATGTGATGGATCCGCAAGAAGAAGAGATCGCTTGCTGCTCGTGTCTGAATACTCCGAACGGGCTTTACTCCTTATCTGTCAAGAACGATCTGATCGGCAATACCCTCACTCCGGCGGCTCCGAGCTCGGTCGTCATCAAGGTTCTTACCAGTGAGCCCGCAGCCGATTCGAACGGCAACCTCACCATCTGTAATCCTGCGACGGCTGGGAGCGCCTTTGCGTTGATTCTAGGCGGCGCCACCAAGGCCTGGGGCAGCACGATCGAGCCCGCCGCAAGCGCCGGGACCTATACGCCGCTCGCTGTTCCGTACCTTAGCGGCAATCTTAGCGCTTCGGAGTATACGTCTCTCACGTCAGTCTGCAACCTTATTCAGGCTGAAGGGAGTGGCTTCGGCATCTGCAATGCTTGCCGGGTCGGGGCTCTGCAGGGGGCGAAAAAATAGGACGCGAAGTGACACGCCCAACGGGGATTTCCGACATGAATATTTGCTTCTCATTTGTTTTCGCAACCCTGGCAATGTCCGCTGTTGCTTTTGGTCAAACACAAGATGGCGCGTATCAGCTCGGTTATGCGGCTAACTTGAACGCTGGAGATTCCGTCATCAACATCACGAACGATGGCGCTCGTGCCGGCTTTTCTGGCACCAACACTGCCGGTAACATCTGCGTGAATGTTTACACGTTCGATCCGCAGGAAGAAGAGCTCGCTTGCTGTTCGTGTCTGGTCACGCCGGACGGCCTAAACTCCCTGTCCGCTAAGTCGGATTTGACTAACAATTTGCTCACTCCGGCAATTCCGACGTCGATTGTGATCAAGTTGGTCGCGTCCGTGCCCGCAACCGATCTTATCGGCGCCTACACTATCTGCAATCCTGCGGCTGCTACGACCGGCGTCACGCCCGGCGCCGGCGCAGGCACTAATTTGGCCAACTCGCTACAGACGGGGATGCTCGTGTGGGGTACCACGCTCGAGCCCGCTGCCAGCCCTGGAACTTACTCACCGGTCAACGTTGGGTTCCTTAATGGTGTCCTCGGTTTCTCCAGCGAGCAATCCGACTTGACCACTGTCTGCAACTTCATTCAGTCCAATGGGACAGGGTTCGGCATTTGCAACTCCTGCAGGCTCGGCGCCTTGAGCGGAACTACGAAATAGAGAGCGCGCCGGAAGAAAGACCTGACGTCCGCCTCCTGGGTGGCGTCCGGGGCATGATCGCTGTTACACTCGTCATCAAATCGCAGTATTTTTGGCCTCCGTGCGGGGGTTTGTTGGGGAAAGGGTCCGCACGGAG
>JBEKBK010000135.1:0-16888 GCA_050015435.1 Bryobacteraceae bacterium | reverse complement strand
GCTCGCGAAGTTCGCCCTTCGCGGCTCTTCTGTTTTATCGCAGGTTTTTCGGGGTCCCCAAATGGGGTTCTCAGTCAGGCGGGGCGATGCGGTTCAACCGCTGTGCATAAGTCAACTGGAATGGTTGCCCTGTTGGCGCCCTTTGCCTACTCACAATCCGAAATCCCGTTCGATTCCGTGCCGAATCTGCTGAAGCTGCCGGCGGACCTTTACCTCGGCGAAGCCTCCGGAGTGGCGGTGAATTCGAAGGGTCACATCTTTGTTTATTCGCGCGGCAACTCCACCGGACCAGCCTATGCGGCGACCGCTTCGCAACTGCTCGAGTTCGCGCCGGATGGGAAATACCTTCGCGAAATCGGCCACAACCTGTACGCATGGTCTTTCGCGCACGCCGTCAGGATCGACAAGGATGACAACATCTGGGCGATCGATAAGGGCACGGATATGATCGTCAAGTTCAACCCTGAAGGGCGGGTGACGATGGTATTCGGCCGGAAGAAAGAAGCCTCGGATGACGGCGCTGAAGCCTGGAAGCGTGTGAATCCGCCCCGCCCGCCAGTCGACGGCCAATTCCGCCAGCCCACGGATGTCACCTGGGACACGCAGGGTAACGCATTCATCAGCGATGGATACATCAATTCTCGCGTCGCGAAGTTCGACAAAAATGGAGCGTGGGTCAAATCGTTCGGCGAGCCGGGCAGCGGTCCGGGTCAGTTGAACACGCCACACAGCATCGCGGCCGATGCCAAGGGAAACATCTATGTCGCCGACCGCGGCAATCGCCGGATTCAGGTGTTTGACCCGGATGGCAAGTTGGAACGCGAGATCAAAATCAACGTCCCGATTCCTCCTGGAATTCACCCGTGGATGGGCAATATGCCGACTGCGGAGTCCATGCAGAATGGCACGATGGCCGGCGGCGCGCCGTGGGCGATTTGCATCACTCCCGGACCTACCCAGTATCTGTATAGCGCTGACGCCTATCCTGGCCGCGTATACAAGCTGTCGCTCGACGGAACGGTGCTGGGATACGTCGGCATTGCGGGCCGGCAAATGAAGGAGTTCGGCTGGATCCACGAGATGGCCTGTCCGGCGGAGAACACTGTGCTGGTGGGCGAGATCCTGAACTGGCGCGTCCAGAAACTCCTGCTGCATCCTGGAAAGACGGGTTCCACGAGCGCGGGCGGCAGATAATCTTGACACTCTAATTTTACCAGGGTAGAATTATTTTACCCTGGTAAAATTATGAACCCTTTCCCAGAAAGACTTTGTACTGCGTTTGAGGGCACGAGATGCATTGCGTCCGGACCTCTTAACGAGGTCGCGTTAAAGACCAAAACCGTAATCGATCGCGGGGAAAGGGCATCGGTTCTGATCTTCGACGATCTAAACGGTGACGTGATCGATGTGGATTTTCGCGGCTTGCCGGAACACGTCTTGGCGCGTTTGCAGGCCCTGATTGATACGCCATCCTCCCCCGAAGCCGAAGCCCCGCGCCGCGTCGGCCGTCCCAATTTGGGTGTCGTCGCGCGGGAAGTCACCCTGCTCCCTCGGCACTGGGACTGGCTGAACCGCCAACCAGGGGGCGCGTCGGTTGCACTTCGAAAGCTCGTGGAGCAAGCCCGGCGTGCGAATGACGGGAAAGACCGGATCCGGCAGGCACAAGAGGCGGCCTACCGCTTCATCTCCGCCATAGCCGGGAATGAGCCGGGCTTCGAGGAAGCGGCGCGGGCCCTGTTCGCCGGCAATTCATCCAAGTTCGCCGAGCAGGTCGATGCTTGGCCTGTGGATGTGCGTGATCATGCTAAACGTCTGGCGGAAGGCGCGTTTCCGGAGTTGTCAGCGTAGTTCGGGAGCGGCGGGAGCCCCATGCTTTTGGACTCCCGCCGCCCAGTTATAAAAGCGACTTGCAGATCATCGGAGGAATGACCTGCCCGGACTTGACAGGTTCTTGCTCGATGCTGCCTACTGCTTAGTGCCGCTCAATGCGCCGAGAGCGCAGGACTTGCACACGCCGTAACCCGTGCCTTCCGCCTGCACTAAGGCGTAAACGTTAGCCAGAGCGTCTAGTTCGCTATTGTTCGGGTTTGTTCCGTTGATGAAAGGAACGTTAACTGGCCCGTAAGTCCCAGGTGTAGCGGCTGGCTCCAGGGTGGTGCCCCAGGCGAGGGTCCCGTCCTCGTCCGCCCCGATAGCAGGAACGATGGTAGGATTGCAGACCGTGAAAACGCCGCCCGTGGCCGTTCCAGGTGTGCTGGCGACCAACTTGATCACTATTGACGTCGGAATCGCAGGAGTGAGCACGTTGTTGATCAGGTCATTCTTAGCCGACAGCGAAACCAAGGCGTTCGGCGTGACCAAGCAGGCGCAGCAGGAAACCATCTCTTCGGACGGATCAAACGTGTAGACGTTGACGCAGATGTTCCCAGCGCCGAGGGTGTTGGGGTAGAAGCCCCCGTTAGTACCGTCGTTTGAGATGTTGAATTCAGAGTCGCCGATGTTGAGGTTGGCCGCGAAGCCGATCTGATAGAAGTTCTGTGGCTGAGCGAATGCGACTGTGGATATTGCCAGGGTCGCGAAAACGAGAATGATTTGTTTCAGCATTGAGCAAAAACCTCCATCGCAACAGTATCATCAACAACAATTGTTTCCAAGAATTCTCCAGATGGCTTAGTCAAACGGGCTACGGTTGCGGTTGGGAGGGGAAATAGTTCGGGCGGCGGAAGTGATTGGTAACTCCCACCGCCCAGCTGCAAAAGCGATGTGCAGATCATCGGAGGAATGACCTGCCCGGACCCGACAGGTTCTTGCTCGATGCTGCTTACTGCTTGGTGCCGCTCAATGCGCCGAGAGCGCAGGACTTGCACACGCCGAAGCCCGTGCCTTCGGTCTGGACGAATTGGCAGACTGACTCCAGAGCCGAGAATTCATCAGGAATAGCTCGACTAAAAGAAGCATTGATGAAAGGAACGTTGACTGGGCCATATGTGCCAGCGGTCTGGGACGGCTCCAGGGTGACGCCCCAAGCGAGCAAGCTTGTGCTAAGCCCCGACGTTGGTCCTCCCACTGTTATCGGGTTGCAGAGGTTGAAAACAGGAACTGCCGCGGTCCCGGACGTTCCAGGCTCGGAGCCCACGATCTTTATCACGATTGATGTCGGGATTGCGGGAGTGAGCACGTTGTTGATCAGGTCATTCTTAGCAGACAACGAGACCAAAGCGTTCGGCGTGACCAGACAGGCGCAGCAGGCGACCATTTCTTCCGAGGAGTCGAACGCATAGACGTTGGCGCAGGTGTTACCAACTCCACCGGGGTTCGGGTAAAAGCCGCCGAATGCTCCGTCGTTCGAGATATTCACGACGGAATCCCCAATGTTGAGATTGGCCGCATAGCCAATCTGAAAAGTCCCGTCCTGTTGGGCGAAGGCGATTGTGGACAATGCCAGGGTCGCGAAAACGAGAGTGATTTGTTTGTGCATTGAGCAAGAACCTCCACCGCAACAGTACCAACAAGGATTGTTTCCGACAATTCTCCAGAGGGCTTAGCCAAACGGGCTTCTGCTTAGGCCAGCCAATATGGTATGCTTGTCTTTTCGATTGGCATGCTTCCACGGCTCGAACTCGATTCTAATGCGCAGACGCCGCTCTACCGGCAACTGCACCAGCAACTCAAATCCGCTATCGTGGCGGGGCGGATGGTTCCCGGTGAGAAGCTCCCAGCCACTCGTGAATTGGCTGGCTCACTTGGACTGAACCGCACCACCGTGGCGGCCGCCTATGAGCTGCTCGAATCCGACGGTTTGATTCGGGGACACGTGGGCCGGGGCAGTTTTGTAGAGGGTCCCGCACCGGCGGACCGGCGGTTGGATTGGGAATCGCTAATCCCGGCGGAGGACGTATCGCCCATCCCTTCGGCATCGGGGGCAGTCATTAGCTTCTCATCCTCCCGGCCGTCGGAGTTGCAGTTTCCGCTCGATGAGTTTCGCGTGACTTGCCGCGAGGTGATCGATTCTCCGGAGGCGTCGCATATTCTGCAACTCGGTCCGGCCAGCGGCTACGGACCTTTGCGGCGCTACCTGCTAAAGGAAGCGCGGGCTCGAGGAACCGCGGGTCCGGACGACGAAATTCTGATCACCAGCGGATGCCAGCAAGCATTCGATCTGATCCAGCGCGTCCTGGCCTCGCACGGTGAAACGGTGGTGATCGAAGATCCGGTCTATCCGGGGCTGCGCAATGCATTCCTGAGAGGCGGCGCGCGCGTGATCGGAGCACCCGTTGGGCTGGACGGAATCGAAGTGGAGGCGCTGGGCCGGCTGCTCGAAAAAGAACATCCGCGCCTGATCGTGCTGACCCCCAATTTCCAAAATCCAACCGGTACCACACTGCCGCTGGAGGCGCGCACGGCGATTCTCTCGATGGCGCACAAGTCGGGGACAGTGGTCGTCGAGAACGATCTTTACGGCGAGCTGCGTTATCACGGCGCGGAAATTCCCGCGATCAAGCGGCTGGATACTTCCGGCGACGCGATCCTGCTGGGAAGTTTTTCAAAGATTGCGTTCCCCGGTCTGCGGGTAGGTTGGGCGATTGGGCCGCGGCACTTCATCGCACGCCTGACAGAAGCCAAGGAAGCTAGCGACCTGCATTCCGACCAGCTTTCTCAAGCCGTGCTGTTGCGCTTCGCCGAATCGGGGCGTCTGGAAGAGCATCGCCGGAAAACGCTGGCCGCGGGCGCACAACGGCTGAAGGCGATCCTGACGGCATGCGGCAAAGAACTACCTCCGGGAAGCGAATACACGCGGACCGAAGGCGGAATGAACCTATGGGTGCATCTGCCGGAGCCGCTGGATGCATCCGAACTTGCTCTGCGCGCGGAACGCGAAGGCGTGAGTTATTTACCGGGACGCTATTTCGCGGTCTCGCGGCCCCAAAATCAGGGACTGCGGTTGAGCTTCGCCGGTTTGAGTCCCGAAGAGATTCGCTCTGGATTGGCTATATTGGGAAGAATTTTCGCGATTGAGTTCGATCGCTTGCGCCACGCACAAAGTCATGAGCCGGCGCCGGCAATGGTTTAGAAAACTACGAAAAGAGGAGGTTGTAAATGTACCTGTCTGAAGAATATCGCTTGAAAGTGGGGTTGGCCGAGATGCTCAAGGGTGGCGTGATCATGGACGTCACCAACGTCGAGCAAGCCAAGATTGCCGAGAAGGCCGGCGCGACGGCGGTGATGGCGCTGGAGCGTGTTCCGGCGGACATCCGTAAAGAAGGCGGCGTCGCCCGTATGGCTTCGATACGGATCATTCGTGACATCATGGGCGCGGTCTCGATCCCGGTAATGGCCAAGGCGCGGATCGGTCATTTTACCGAAGCCCGCGTGCTTGAAGTACTAGGCGTCGATTACGTTGACGAAAGCGAAGTGCTGACCCCGGCCGACGAAGAACACCACATCGACAAACGCGGCTTCAAGGTGCCATTCGTTTGCGGCGCGCGGAACCTGGGCGAAGCGCTGCGCCGGATTGCGGAAGGCGCGGCCATGATCCGCACCAAGGGCGAGGCGGGCTCCGGAAACATCGTCGAAGCGGTGCGCCATATCCGGACGATCGTGAAAGAAATGAAGCACCTCACGATACTCGGAAAAGAGGAGTTGGTGCACGAAGCCAAGAACCTGGGCGCGCCGCTCGAGTTAGTGGAATGGGTTGCGGCGAACGGCAAGCTGCCGGTGCCGAATTTCTCCGCGGGCGGAATCGCCACTCCGGCGGATGCGGCATTAGTGATGCAGCTCGGGGCCGAAGCGGTGTTCGTAGGCAGCGGAATCTTTAAATCCGAAGACCCGGAAACGCGTGCACGCGCGGTGGTTAAGGCGGCTACTTTCTACAACGATCCCGTGAAGCTTCTGGAAGCCAGCGAGGAATTGGGCGAGGCCATGCGCGGCCTGGATATTTCGAAGCTCCCTGAAGCTGAACTGATGCAGACCCGAGGTTGGTAGATGAAAAAGGTCGGTAGATGAAAACAGTGGGCGTGCTCGCGCTGCAAGGGGATTTTGAAGCGCATCGCAAGATGATCGAGCGGGCGGGGGCGACGGCTCTCGAGGTTCGGACCGCGGATCAGCTGGCTCAATGCGATGGGCTCATTCTGCCCGGCGGCGAGAGCACGACCATGCTGAAGTTGCTCGAAGAAGAGAAGCTGATGGAGCCGGTGCGGCGCTTCGGCGAGCAGAAGCCGATTTACGGCACCTGCGCCGGCGCCATTCTGCTGGCGCATGAAGTGTCGCATCCGGCCCAGCGGAGCTTGGGTCTCATGGATATCGCCGTCGAACGGAACGGCTATGGACGGCAAATCGATAGCCGCATTGCGAAAGTTCCGGTCAACGGCGGAGCCGAGATGGAAGCGGTTTTTATCCGGGCGCCGATCATCCGGCGCGTCGGCGCCGCCGGGCACGTGGTGGCGAGCTATCAGGGCGACCCTATCTGGGTAGAAGAAGGGCGTCATATGGTTACCACGTTCCACCCCGAGCTTACGGACGATCCGCGCGTACACCGCCGGTTTGTCGAAAAGCTTTAATGGGATGTTGAAAAGGGCCAACACATTGCTTGCCGATGGTGAACGCTAATTAACGCGAATAAGAAGGCCTATCCGCGTGCATCAGCGTTAATCTTTGCCCAAGTGCGTTTTGGTCCGCGCGCCTCAAGTACATCCTACACGCGTCGATAAGCTCCACGAGAATTATGAATTCGACGCAAATCCCGATCGAGAGTCTGCTGGAGGCTCACGGGCAGTGGCTGGAGAACCCGCTCACCGGGCGCCAGGCAGACCTGAGCGGCATGATTTTGAACGAACTCAATTTGGAGGGCGCCAATCTCCGCCGCGCGAGACTGATTGGGGCCATGCTGCTCGACGCCAACTTCGCCGGGGCCAACCTGGCCGAAGCGAAACTAGAACGCACCGATGCGCAGCGAGCCAATTTCGCGGGCGCGGATTTCACCGGTGCCATCCTCGACAGAGCCACTTTTTCAGAAGCGTGGATGAACCGTACGGCTCTCTCCGAATCCGTGGTCACGGGAACGAAGTTCAATAAGGCTCACCTTAGCCAGGCGCGCATGATCGAGGCGTCCGTTCGCGACGCCAGCTTCTTAGAAGCCTGCGTGAAGGGAGTGAGTTTTCACCAGTCGCGATTCTATGACGTGGATTTCACCGGGAGCGAACTTGAAGAGGCCCAGTTCTACCACGCCTGCCTGCAGCATACGCGCTTCACAGGAGCCGTGGCTCCGGACGCGATTTTCTCGGGAGCCAAGCTCGATCACTGCGATTTCACGCGCGCCGATCTTCATGGCGCAAAGTTTTCCCGTGCCGAGGTGATTCAATGCGTCTTCCGCCACGCGGACCTCAAGGAGTGCGATTTTCGGGAAGTTCGGATCCGGGGAGGCGATTTCAGCAGCGCGTCGCTGTGTGGCTCGCGATTCGGCGAGTCTCAGCTCCTCACCGCGGACTTTCGCGGCACGAATCTATGCGACGTGCGCGACCTCACGGGCAAGCAGCTCGGCCTTTGTCTGACCGATCAGCGCACGATCTTGCCGAACGGTAAACCGGGCCCGTATATGCGCAATTCGGGCGCGGAGCGCCCTGCCACCCGCGCGCGTTCATGACTGCGGACGAACCACTTTGGTTCCCGGCGGCACGGTAAGCTTAAACTCGGAATCGGACACGGGTTGATTGATCTTGACGTCCGAATAGATCACGAGATGGTAATTCTTGGACGGTTCCGTTTCCTTTTCCTGCACCGCGTAGCTCTTGCCTTCCGGAATCCACACGTCGATGCTCGTGAACAGCTTTAATATTTCAGGCGACTTTGGCGTCAACTGGAGCCGCGTGGCGCGCTGGCTGTCCACGGTTTCAGTTCCCATCATTTTGATCGTGTACGATTTCTGCAGTTCCGTGCCGGAGGTTGCGAAGCCCAGAGTCAGAAGCTGACTCACCGTGCCGGTGTACTTGGCGATGTCATAGACTTCCACGGTCTTGGCTTTCGGATGAAAGATCCTGGCCTCCTTGTTGTCGACTCGAATGGTGCTCGGCTCCGGCGTCTGGAAATCGAGCAGCCATACCGTCCCTCCTTTACCGCCTTTGAGCCGGACCTCGCCGGTTTGCTCGGCGCTCTCATCGATGACCGCCGTGTAATCGATCTTTTTGATGTGCGCCGTCATCGATTTGAAGTCCTTGGCGGCCCGGTCCATTCGTGCGAGTACGTCCTCGAGTGATTCCGCACGCGCCGATGCCAGCAGAAACGCCGCGCTCGGAAGGAAGGAGAATCGTTTTGCGAAAAACGGACTCACGGTTTGGTGGAGACCATGTATCCTTTGATCTCCTGCTCGGCCTCATCGTAGATGGGCTCGACGCTGGTGACCGTGGGATGGGTCTGGTAGCGCGTGTTGACCAGCGCGCCGGCTCTCGACAACAGCTCGCGCTCCGGTACACCGCTGAGCAACTGCGGCTCAATCCAAAAACCCCCGCGGAGCATGACGACGCTAGCGGCCTTGGGCTGATCCCGGAAGAAAGCGCGGGGCGTGAGGAAAATGAAAGCCAGAATGACGGCCACCATGACGTCATACTGCCAACTGGCGCGCGCGTAATCCCAAAAGATGAATCTGCCAATGCTCCTCATCGATTGCAGTGTAGCAAACCGGGGAAACGAGCCAGCGCAGACGGGTGTCATCCGCCTATCTGAACAGGACGAAAACATAACCGCCACGGATGAACACCGATAATCCAATTCTTTCTTATGAAAGGCCCTCATTGGCCATCAGCGCCTCAGAGCATTTTTTCCCGGACATATAAATGTCACTCCGGAACTGAAACGCAGATTGCCGCGCCATCGAATGAATCTCGACCTCCCACACTCACAGTCAGGTTCGTGCTGACAAAGGTCGTTCCTTGGGGGGAACCGCACGGAGGCAACCCGGCGGGAAGGCTCGGCACGATGAAGTTAATTTGGTACAAACCGGGATAACCCGGCGTCAGCCCCCGCGTACAACGGAGCAGGCGCGAGAGACGGTGGTGCGGATGGTAGAGCATCGGCCTGAAAGTTGAAACCCATTCTGAAGGTCTCCGCCGTCGGAGTCGGCTGCGTGACGGGCTGACCCGCGCGCACCGCGCGGGATTCGTCGCGCCAAGACCAACTGCATACGCAGTCAATACCTCGCCCCCTGAGGCAGGATTTGTGCTCGAAACGAGTAGGCCGTTTGCGTGGGCAACCTCCCACGGACACCTGCCGCTGGAAGGACCCGAGGCGCCCCGCACTCAGCTCCAGTTCCAGCGGAGCACCCGGACCCCGGTCAACGCGATCGGTCGTCGCCAGAGCGAAGCTCACCGGTGCCTGCTCGCTCAGTCGATTCCTCCAGGAATAAAGCGATTGCTCGGTCAGGCCTCGCTCAGCACAGAACGTGCTTACCGACTGGCTGCCCGCGGTCTGCTGCTGAATCACATCACGCCAGTATTCGCTGCGGCTTGTTATGCGGTCAATATCCTCAATATCCCAAGCCGACTCGGTTCGCTGACCACCAGTTTTTCCAAAAAGAGATGTACGAGGTCTCGTTCGCCGCCTGACCTAGGGCGAAGTTTGCCACCGTGTCCTGGGTTTTGTATGGGGCGTTCGCCGGAAGCTGGAGGTACGCCAAAGTCACCGCTGACTGTCTTGTTCGGACGGGCAACCCGTTCGCGAAGGATCCCATGCCTCCAACTGCCTCTACCTGCACGTTTAGGTCTGGATCGTCGAGTAGAGTTGCGAGTAACGGGAGCGCGGCGGCGGTGTGGACTGCCGCCAAAACGTGCGCAGCGGCCTCTCGAAGCGTGGCGGGAAGCGCGAAATCGGTAGCGACTTGGCCAACTGCGTTGACTGAGGTGGGATCGGTCGGCCGGAGATATTCTCGGACACTGAGCAACAACACGCCTTGCGCTTGGCCACCTGTGACGGCGGACGCGATCTGCGCGGCTGCGGTTAGCGCTGACGTATCCCCCGATCTGATACGACCGCTCAGTCCGAAGACCTGTTGTTCCGTCGAAGCTGAGCTTGCTAGCCGTTGATAGAACAACTGCGGCACGGACGAGTTCAACTCATCGATCCCCCCACTAAGCAGCGCATACGTCGGAAGACTAACACCACTAACACCCTCGAGCGCCGAACAAATTTCCGAAGCAAGCTTATCGTCAACGGAAGCTGTGGCGCTGTAGGCGTAGGCGCTAACGATTGGACCAAGCTGTGCCGAGATGTAGATGTTGCTTAATTGCATTGTCCCCTGCAAAACTGGGACCACTTGCCATGGGCCTGAGCTGCGCTGCAAGAACCAAATTCCTGTACCGCCAGCGTTCTTGCTCCCTACACTTGCTGCGGTAGCCTGGTTTCCGCTAGGCCAGGTTGCGCTGATCGAACTCCCCGCGAGAGTGGCATCACCCTTTGTGACCCGATTCACCTGCAGGGAAAAGTCGAACCCTGTGGCGTTCTGAACAAAACCAGTGGCAGTTCCGTTAACGACAAGGCCTGCCGCGTTCTCAAGCGCGACGACGGACTGTGGTGCCACCAACCCCCCTTGCAGCAGGTTCGTGGCTGCCAAGAGCAACACAAGCGTCAGACAGAGGCTGATCGTTCTTGTCTTCATGACGTTCTCCATTTCCATTGTCCTCCGATCGCGGTCAGTAGTGCGCGCCCTGGTTTAGGTACCAAGGCCTGGGTATCTACTAAGACTGGCGTGCCGGATCCGTTAGTTGGGGAGCCTATACGGAGCGCCCACGGGTAGTCGTAGCGAACCAGCTCGCTTCCCGTCCCTGGCGTTGGGGTGCCACCGACTTGCGCAACCTCGTCGCCTATAAGATAGTTTGTCATATAGAAGTGATTCTGTGTCGGGTAGGGCCAGTTGTTCGTTGTAGGGTTAAAAAAATTACCGAATGTTTCGTTCGCGTCAATGCCACCGAGGATGTACCCACCACAAGAACTCGTAACGCCCCATCCGAAATATGTGTAATGTCAACGATCTCCACCTCCACGAGAATAGTGCTTGTCTCCCAATCGGATAAGGCTGCGAGCTTGCCATCTGGCGAGAGGGACTGAGGAATGTCCATGGATTCCCAGCTTGATTGAATCTGGCCCGTCGATAAACTCACTAATTCGTTGTGGACGGGTGGATTCATCAAGTCATTGTAGGCGGTAATCTTGGACGAGCCCGACTTGCCATAGCTGACCAAGAACAGATCGTTTTTGCCAGCGGACAAAATCGAGAACGGAACTCTTAGTTCATTGCTCTTAGAAGCCAACGTTCGCACGATTTGGAAGTTAGAAAGACTCACGACACGGATATTTTCCCAATCCTGTACGGCCAGCAGTTTTTGATTTGCCGAAAACTCAACGTGGGCACGTACCATGGGGGAAGGTCCCAGCGATCTGGTTGTGCGTCGGTGGGAAGCTTCAAGTCCATCAATGCCACGCCCGTTCCGACGTTCTCGATCAAAATCCGAAGCCAGCTATCGTGCAGTGATTCCGATTGAAAAAGCACGGCCAGGAGCGATCCGTCGGGCGATATGTCGAATGCCTGGATCGCCTCAGCCGATGTCGAGCTTCTTCCCGCCGCCGCGCCGTCAATTCTACGGATGATCTTAAACGCAGTAGATGACTGCGCCTTCGCAATAGCTCCAAGCGCGCAGCAACCGCAGACGACGGAAGGTAACCAGCAACGAATCGCACTAGGAATTCGCATCGCTAGCACGCGTGTGATCGCCGGAGAATGGCCTTGTTGATCAGGTGACTAAAAGAGCCAAACAAGTCATCGTATTCGCAGCGCCACAACGCGGGATCCTCACTTTCGTTACCACCGCGGCAGCCCATCGTAAATCCTCTCAGATCCACATGAGAAGGCTTGATGGATGCGACTTCGAACTCGAGCTTCGCGGCTGATTGCCCATAAAGCGCAAGAGATCCGGCGAGCAGTATCGGTATCAGGGAAGCGCCTTGGCGCGGGTCATCGCTTGCACCTCGATCGACCTGATGATATATTACCCGGTCGGTTGGATGTGGGGCGGACGCCCTCGTCCGCGCCGGACCCCCTGGTCCGGCTCTTTCGTTTTCCGAAGAAGGCCGACGAGGGCGTCGGCCGCGGGTCAGGGGACCCGCCCCACTAACCGAGCACACTCAAAGCGTCGCTCTACCTCCTCGCGAGCCATCTCGACCAACCTGGAATCGAGAACATTCAACTCGAGCAGATCCGCATAGATTTCTGGATCGCAAGCTTCACGCACACCCGCCCGGCGCTGTTCCAACGTGGCTTCAAGTCCAGCAGTTGCGTTTGCAGCCTCCGCTCGACCCGCCAATTCCGGAAACAC
This sequence comes from Bryobacteraceae bacterium, assembly GCA_050015435.1. Lineage (GTDB taxonomy): Bacteria > Acidobacteriota > Terriglobia > Bryobacterales > Bryobacteraceae > Palsa-187. The sequence goes on along the minus strand of JBEKBK010000135.1, from coordinate 4,532 downwards.
AGGTTGGAGAAAATGTTCCCCAGCCACCAGGCTCTCCTGAAAGCGGTCGACTACCCCCAGGAAAGAAACTTGCAGCATCCGGTCGACCGCCCGCTCAAAATCCTGAAATGTGGGGGCATCATTCGCGATCCCATTTGCCAGCAGATTCACTTGAGTGTCATTGATCCACCACGGCATCTCCTCCACCAGGTAAGCGATAAATTCACCAAGCGTCGTCCGGCACGCGAGCTCACTGACCGGATCACCCAAGCCCGGTTTTTCACGGAAATAGTCGTACGTGGATCGGACGCGGTCAATCGGGTCGCGCAAGAAACAAAGATCGAAAAACATATACCCGCGGATTTGTGGCACGGGATACCGGAACTGATGGCTCGAAATTGCCTTTAGAGCAGGGTTCTCATTGAGCAGCGAGACCAGCGCATCCGTCGTGAACGCAGCATCCCGATCCGCCGTATCGATAGACATGCAGTTGTTGCCGAAGCTGCGGCGCAGCATATCCTCAACCGTCATGCCCGCATTCTTCAGGAAGTGGTAATGCAGGATTACGAATCGCATTTGAACTGGGCGCCTTCAATCACTGGACTGTTTCCAGGCGCACCATCGAGCAACGGATGCGGCTTGGAATGTTCCCTCGCGCCATGTTCGAGAAAGTCGATAAACGGATCGCCGCCCCGCTCGCGGGCTTCGGGCGTTGCCGCGAGGTAGTAGTCAGGCTCAAACCATCGATTAGGCTTGCGGCCCTCTGCGGCTCCATGCAGCAGGTAGTGGGCGAACGGATGCATTCGTGCCTTGCCGACGTCGGGATAACGCTCCAGATAGAACGCCGAATCGAACAGCTTCCTTCTGCGCAGGATCAACCGCCGTGCCGATGTTTCGAATCGCCGCACTAGACCACTTCTTGATTTTGCTTCGACCAGTTTCGTACGGCTTCTAACAGTGCTTTCAACGGAGTGCGCTCCTTGAGACAGTCTACGTTATCCCCGAAACTGGTCCTAAGCTATTATGGCCTGCACGACATCCACCAGCGCCTTGCCCAGAAGAGCATGCTGATCGGCGTCAAGATGGACGCCGTCCACGCGGCTCGCGGGCGTGACGCTACCGGCGTCGAAGAAGTGGCAGTCGCGATTTGAGCTGACTTCGCGATATGCGTCCGCCAGGCCTACACACCTGCTCTCTGCTCCCAGGAACTTTGGCGCGATGGGTCCCTTGGGGTACTCGACCACCGGCGGGCTCACTACCAGAATCGGCGGCACCGGCATTCCCGGTTCAATCGGTGCACTGCGAATTTCGTGGATGAGCGTCGCCACGCCTTGGGCCGCGGACCAGGCGTTATTGTACGGATGCGAGAACTGAAAATCATTGGTTCCCAGCATCAGAATCACGAGCGCTAACGGCGAATGGATTTCAATCCGCTGTGCGAGCCCCTGCAATCCATTGCGGCCCGGTTTGAACGGATCGTCCCAAACCGTACGGCGCCCGTTGAGGCAGTCCTCGATCATCCTTACCTGACGGCCGCGCGCGTTCAGAGCATTTTCGAGCACACCCGGCCAGCGCTCATCGAACGGTAACCTGTTGCGGGTATTGGGGATGATTCCCCAAGTCAGGGAGTCCGAATATACTAGTACGCTGTCCACTACGATTTCCTAACCATCGAAACCGTGGCGCGTCAAACCCAGCATGACCAGAAGGAAGCGAATGGCCGCAGTTGTCCTGCTGTTATGCGCCGCCGCTTCGGTCAAAGTGATGGCGAAACCCTCCGTGCAGCGTCCGGTTGCTCAGTTTATCTATTTCTACGGGCAATCGGACGCTTCAAATCTCTGGGAGCGCGTGATTTATAGCGTGCTTCTGGCAAACACTACTGTTTCTTCGGAGCCGCCTTCTTCGCTGCTGGATTCTTTCCGGTCCAACCCTTGATGCCGTCCTTGTCGGTTTCGAGCGTTAGCATATAGGGATCTTTAGAGTACGCCTTGGCGGTGCCCTTGATCTCGATCTCGCTGCCCGGCTCCATCTTTCCCGGCAACGCTTCGTCGAGCTTTAAAGTGATATCGCCGGTGGTCGTATTTTCGAACCCGACAACCAGTTCCTTCGGGCGCATTTCCGGCTTCATGGAGACGATTTTGACCTTGAAGGTGTTGACGCCGTTCGCGCCGCCGGGGAGCTCAGTATCTTTCATCTGGTCCCAGAAGGCGGCGCTACCGTCACCGGTCAGTCCGTCTTTGATGGTCTTCCACAGTGCGCCGGCAGGATTAGCGGCCGCGGCGGCGGCGTCCGCGTCGGCTTTTTCTTGCGCGAGCTGAATGACGTTCTTGACTGCAAAGGTCCCCGGCGGAAGTGCATTGGTCTTAGCTGTTGCCACTAGCTGGTCGAAGCCCTGATTCGAGCCGTGGTAAGTTGCGTAAGCCTTCGCCGCAAAGGCAAGATCGGCCTTCTGCGTCGCGGCGTCCAATGCGCCCGCGCCAGTATAACTGCCAGCGCGGGCATAGCAGAAGATCGCGAGCAACTGTTTTTGTGGATTGGCCTGGTTGTCTTTCTGAGCCAGAATCGCGCTGGCCAGCCAGTGGGAGACAAATCCGTCGTTCGGATTCATCTGTAGAGCCTTGGTGAACTCCGTCTCGGCCTTGGCGTTATCCTTGCGAGTCAAAGCGATCCAACCTAAGGTTCGCTGAGCGAACGCTTGCATCTGCGGCTTGACGCCACTCCATTGGGCGTCAGTCACATTGGCCGGCTTCTTGGTTGGTGCGAAGATCGTATCGCCATCCGCCAGCAAGTGGGAGGCGGCTTTCTCGGCCGTATCTAGATCGGCAGCCGCTGGAGGATTTCCAAGCTGATACACTGCGCCCAGCATCGCCGACAAAGCGCCGAAGTTGTTGGGGTCGGCTTTGAGGATCTCGCTGGCGGTACTAAAGACGTCTTTCGGCCGATTGAGCGCCTGGTACACTCCCAGGTACTCCGCCAGGCGAGCGTCGGCGAAGTCTGAAGTGGGATACTTCTGCTTCCATTCATCCAGCTTCGCGAGCTTCCCGGCTGGCGTTGTTTCCTTGCCGTACGCCTGGACCAAATCGTACTCCGCCTGGTCCTTCCATTTCTTTGCCGGCTCCTGCGCCATCCCGTAGGTCACAAGGGCAGCCAGTGCTATTGTTATTTTTCCGATTCTAGATAGGACCACAGGGACCTCCAACATTTCTAAGTTTCACTGTTTTTTCTTACTCGCAACACTCTTCTTGCCTGTATCGTTCTTCCCAGTCCAACCGGCGATCTTGGCCTTCTCGACTTCAAACGATACCATAAATGGATCTTTAGTGTAACTTTTCGCGATGCCTTCGAACTCGATCTCTTCACCCGGCTCCATTTTGCCCGGCAAGGCAGAGTCTAGCTTCAACGTTACATCGGCGGCAGGACCATTTTCAATAGCCAGCAGCAGTTCCTTCGGGCGCGTCGCGGGATTGATGGATACCAGCTTCGCTTTGAACTTTGTCACCCCATTCACGCCACCCGGAAGCGCTGCGTCCTTCATGTTGTTTTCGAAATACGCCGCGCCGCCGTCGCTGGTGAGTTCCGTTTTGATGCTCTTCCACAGCGCCAGCATCGGATTGGCTCGAGCCGCCGCCTCTTCCGCCTCGATCCTCTGCTTTTCAATATCTGCCTGGCTGGGGATCTTGAAATCGGCGGCCGGCAACGCCGAAGTTTTGGCCATCGCGATCAATTGAGCCAACCCCTCGTCCGAGCCGTGATACTTCTTGTAGACCGTGTTCAGGTAATTCTGCACCTGCTGCCGGTCGGCTGCCGGCATCGCGCCGGGCCCGTCATAACTGGCCGCTCTGGCGAAATCGTATAACGCCGCCGGCTGCTTTTCTGTCTTCGCTTGACTCAACAACGTTACTCCGAGCCAATACGAAACCTGCGATTGTTTCGGATCGAGATGAAGAACCTTGGTCAGTTCCGTCTCCGCCCGATCCCAGTCTTTGCGCGTATAAGCGATCCACGCATTGGTTCGCTGCGCGAACAGCCTCAATTCCGGCTTCGCTTTCAATACGTCGGCGTCGCTCATCTGGGGCGGACGATTGTCCTTCGCGTAGATCGTATCCAGGTTCCCGAGTATCTGCGACGCCGCTTTTTCAGCGGTATCGAGATCCGCCGGAGCCGGTGGATTCAAACGGTAAACGTAACCGACAATCGCCGACAGGGCCACCAGGTTATTGGGATTATCCTTCAGAACCTCGACTCCTGCGTTGAACGCTTCCCGCGGCCGGTCCAGGCTACGGAACGTTTCCAGGTACATCTGCCGCCGGACATCGGCGTAATCGCTTACAGGATATTGAGATCTCCACTTGTCCAGGGTCGACAGCCATAACGTCGGCTCCGAAGTTTTCGTGATCGACTCATATAAGTCGTATTCGGTCCGGTCCTTCCATTCCTTCTTCTTATCCTGAGCCGAAAGACTCAGCGCCAGCGCCGTAACTACCGCCGCTACTGTGCCGGCCTTAGGCAACGAACCCGACCTCCACGCCTTCCTTGACAATCCTTTACCCAGA
>JBEKBK010000134.1:0-16898 GCA_050015435.1 Bryobacteraceae bacterium | reverse complement strand
GCAGGCTGCCAAACAGCTTTGTGAACGTCTCCATCGGCTGTCCTCCCTGGATCAAGTCTGGACAACAAGATCATCGGTCAGACGGCCGGTGGAGTCAAAATTTCAAATATTTTTGGCTAGCTATTGGTCGAAGATCCCCGCCAATCAGCGTCGTCGCACGTTGGTGTGCAGTCTGCCAACTGCCCATTACGCAATGGGCGCCGTGATGGACAAGGAAACCGGATCGGGCCGGCGTGGAGGCACGCGCGGTGTGCTCGACAAGTGGCTCGACAAGTGGCCCGACATGGCCAAGCGTATCGTGGCGCGACATTACCCGAAGGCGCGAAGGTGCCGTTCAGTTCCACCCAATCCATCGCGCCCATTTGTTCCATGGCGATCTGCGCCTGAACGATGGATTCCAACCCCCACCACCCAACAGGGCAGCGCGCAGATGTTCATGGCTGCCACAGCTGGAGAGGACGCGCGTTATTCGAACGTCTCCGTGACACCGGAATTCGGCGCGCCCGGCGAGGGCGGATCGGTCCGCTCACTCGACATTCCAGGCATCGGACTAATGGGCCAGCCGGCGTACTTTTTCCGCGCGGATCCGAAGGGCGTGATCGATAAGCTGAATCCAAACGTCATGCACAATCAGGTCGCGTTTGCGACCTAGATGTCCATACTGATGGACCGGCTCACGCCGGATCAGTTGCATGGAAAGGCGCCAATCACCGACAGCGATTTGTTCGGGTAGAATCCCCGCTTGGTGTCCCAGTTGTCTAAGGACACCCGGTTCGGGAGCTGATTTAGTTTGGGCGTTTAGAATTCATTAACTTAAGTGAGGTGACCGGACGGCAATCCCAGCGCTGAGCCCGCCGGTTACCCACGGATTCCCCGGACGAGGCGCTTTCTTAGATACTTAGACAGGAGCGCTGCCTTTGTTTTTGTGCGGCTGGCGTGATTCAGATTTGCTTGGGACCATACCACCACCCGCGACCCATACTGGCAAAAACCCCTGGGAAACGGGCGCCCGATCCAAACACCAGGAACGGCGGTTCGTACCAAGGTGACAGCTCTCTTTTCCCGCCGAGCTCAGGCAAGGTCGTAGCGATCAAGGTTCATCACCTTGTTCCACGCAGCCGCGAAGTCCTTTACAAACGCCTCCTTCGAGTCGTCACAGGCATAGACTTCCGCGAGTGCCCGGAGCTGGGAGTTCGAGCCGAAGACCAGGTCGACGCGGGTGCCGGTCCACTTGATTTGGCCGGTAGCGCGATCGAGTCCCTCAAACACGCCTTCGGATGTAGAGGCGGCTTGCCACTTCGTATTCATGTCGAGCAGGTTGACGAAGAAATCATTGGTCAGCGTCTCCGGGCGGTTGGTGAAGACGCCGTGTTTGGACTGCCCGACGTTCGCATTCAGGGCACGCATGCCGCCGAAGAGAACCGTCATCTCTGGGGCAGTCAGCCTCAGTAACTGAGCCCGATCGACCAGCAGTTCCTCCGCCGGTCTTGGCTGGCCATTGCGGACGTAGTTGCGGAACCCGTCGGCCACTGGCTCCATTACGGCGAAAGAGTGCACATCGGTCTGCGCCTGCGAGGCATCCGTGCGCCCGGGCGAGAAGGGAATCTTGACCTCGTGCCCGGCCTTCTTCGCGGCTTCCTCGATGGCGGCGTCACCGCCCATAACGATCAGGTCCGCAAGCGAGACCTTCTTGCCGCCGGACTGCGAACTATTGAAGTCCTTTTGGATCGCCTGCAGCTTCTGCAGGGTCTTTGCGAGTTCGGCCGGCTGGTTCACTTCCCAATCCTTTTGCGGCGCGAGTCGAATGCGCGCCCCGTTCGCCCCGCCGCGCTTGTCGGAGCCGCGGAACGTCGACGCCGACGCCCAGGCCGTCGTGACCAGTTGGGAGATGGACAGTCCGGATGCGAGGATCTTGGCCTTCAGAGCTGCAATGTCCCGTTCCCCGATCAACGCATGATCAACTGCGGGAACGGGATCCTGCCAGAGCAGCGTTTCCTTCGGCACGAGCGGACCGAGGTACCGCGTGACAGGACCCATGTCGCGGTGCGTCAGCTTGTACCACGCCTTGGCGAAGGCGTCTGCGAGCTCCTGCGGATTGTCGTGGAAGCGCTTGGCGATGGGCTCATAGATCGGGTCCATTTTTAGAGCGAGGTCCGTCGTGAGCATGAACGGAGCGTGCCGTTTCGCCGGATCCTGGGCATCCGGGACGGTGCCCGCTCCAGCCCCGTTCTTGGGAGCCCACTGGTGCGCACCGGCTGGGCTCTTCACGAGTTCCCACTCATACCCGAACAGGTTTTCCAGGTAGTTGTTGCTCCACTTCACTGGGGTGGTGGTCCATGCGCCCTCCAAGCCGCTAGTGATCGTTGCGGTGCCGTTGCCATTGCCAAAGGTGTTCTTCCAGCCCAAGCCTTGTTCCTCGATGGAAGCGCCCTCGGGTTCGGCGCCGACATAGCGGCCCGGATCGGCAGCGCCGTGGGTTTTGCCGAACGAGTGCCCGCCTGCAATGAGCGCAACGGTCTCCTCGTCATTCATCGCCATACGGGCGAACGTCTCCCGGATATCCCGTGCCGCGGCGAGTGGATCCGGCTTTCCGTTAGGCCCTTCCGGATTCACGTAAATCAAACCCATCTGGACAGCGGCAAGAGGATTGTCGAGCTGACGATCGCCGCTGTACCGCTCGTCCCCCAGCCACTTACCTTCAGGCCCCCAGAAAATGTCCTCTTGAGGCTCCCAGACGTCCTCGCGCCCGCCGCCGAAACCGAAGGTCTTGAACCCCATCGACTCCAATGCGACGTTACCGGCGAGAATCATGAGGTCGGCCCACGAGAGTTTCCGGCCATACTTCTGCTTGATCGGCCAGAGCAACCGGCGCGCCTTGTCAAGGTTTGCATTGTCGGGCCAGCTATTGAGGGGCGCAAAACGTTGTGTGCCAGCGCCCGCCCCGCCCCGGCCGTCACCGATGCGGTACGTACCCGCGCTGTGCCACGCCATACGAATGAAAAACGGCCCATAGTGGCCATAGTCGGCCGGCCACCAGCTCTGCGAGTTCGTCATCAAGGCATTCAGATCCTTGATCACGGAATCCAGGTCGAGGCTCTTGAATTCCTTTGCATAATTAAACTCCTTGTCCATCGGATCGGACAGGGGGGAGTTCTGGTGCAGGATCTTCAGGTTCAGTTGATCTGGCCACCAGCCCGCATTCGTCGGGGCTCCAGCGACCGTGTGTCGGCGAGCTCCGCCCGTGACCGGGCATTTGGTTGCGCCTGATATGCTTTGCTCATTATTGGGGATAGCCGCCGCTGCGCCTGTGAATTCTTTCTCCATCTGTTTATCCTCCTTCGAATTAGTAAAAAACTGCCACGCTCGTCGACGGGCGCCACTCGGTTCCACACCCTGCGGCCCTTAATGGGAACCGCGCCGCGGGGCGCACTTTGTGCAGAGCCCCCGGAAAATGAGTTCGCATTCGCGAACAATCCGCTTACCGAGGGAGCCCGAGGCAGGCCTAGGCACGTCGTACCACTCAATATCCTCAACATTGCCGCAGCGGTCGCAGATAAAGTGGTGATGCCGCATGCCTTTCGCATCGAATCGCGCCGCGCGGCCCTCGACGGCCACTTCACGCACCAAACCCGCCTGCACCAAGTCCCGCAGATTGTTATAAGTCGTAGCCCTTGAAGAGCGCGGATCCAGGCGATTCACGGCTTCAAAGATTTCCACAGCCGTGGGATGCCTGTTCTGTTCCATCAAGAAGGCCATCACGGCATAGCGCTGCGGAGTGCACCGCAACCCGCTGCCTTCCAAGGACCGTTTAATCGCCTCGGCGTCCATCAAGAATTTAGACTATATCTAATGTGACATTTTGTCAAGACTTGCGCTTTGGGTTGCTGCGGCGAGCAGAAAACTGGCGGGTGTCGTCTTGAGTATCCTCAGCGAGTGGCCGCCCTGTTACTCTTCTCACGTCGAACGGTCCCGACGTTGCGCTCGCGGGTCTTGAAGCGACCAGTGGAGCGGGCGACAGATTGGTGTGGAATCATTCGGGGTTTTCTGCCTTGTGCTCCCAGCCTGCCAGCCCGTTCTCCGGGAAGGGGAATCGCTTTAACCGCCGTCGAGACTGCGCAGGAAGGCGACGATCTGCCAGCGCTGCGGCTCGGGTAGCTTTGACCATGCCGGCATCCCATGGCGCACCACACCGTTTGTAATTACCCAGAAGGTCTCACCCGGCGTCGCTTGTTGCACCTCGGCCGCGCGCAAATGTGGGCCTCTCTTGGCACCGTCCGCCGTTGGGCCATGGCATTCGGCACAATGCTGTTCGAATAGCTTCTTACCCGCGGCTGCCGCTTCGGGATCACCTTCAAACGGGTTGTGCTTGGATCGGGCCTTTTCCGGAACTCTTGCGAACACAACGTCGAGGGGTTCGTCTTTCCTCGTCGGTCGCGGTTGCGCCCCGGCTGACGTATAGAGAAACACTAGAAACGCGCCCGCCAGGGCAAGCGGTGCCATGCATTGAGAACGTGACCGAGTTATTTTCATGGGCGCCCCCCGAACAGGCCCTGGAGCATCTCTCCAAGGCCAGAAAATTCCTTGGAGAGGCCCCACCGCAAGAGCAGGCGGTGACTGTTGTCGTTCAGACCGAATCCAGGCGACAAACGCAGCGTCCAGCCCGAGGGAAGATTCCAGGCTACGACGGGGGCGAGGTAATGAGAAGTGTCATGCAAGCCGAAGCTCTCTGTGTCGCCTAGCCCACCATAGAGCTCGATTCCGGCGATAAAATTCTCGCGACAGAGTGCACACTGTTTCGGTGATGCCTTGAGCGCCAAAGGTCTGCTGATGCCCATCGCATAACCGAACTCCCAGGGATTGTTCGGCGACAGATTCTTGGTGGCCAGCGGATTCACGGTGAAGTTCCAGCCCTTAACGTCCTTTGAAAGGATCAGCTTGAATTCGAGCTCGTGATTGTGAACCTGCCGGAGGGCGGCATTGCTATCCGCGTAGTCGGACTCGACATCATGGCCTTCCACTTCCTTGATAATTTTGTCGGCTTCGCTGATGTTTTCGTATTCGACGTAAATCACCGGATTGATGAAATGCTCGCTCCGAAGCGGCCGGACGCGGTTTTCCCAGCGGAACCCGGTAAAGAGCGAGCTATCGTGGAATGTCGTTTGTCTGTCAACATAAAATTCGGTTGTCCACCACGCCGTGGCGCCGTATTCGAGCTCGATCCAATACGCATGAAAATCGTTGCCATCACGCTGGGTCCCGAAGTTGGAGAAATACTCGACCTCCAGGTTCCCTGGCTCTTCGAGGTGGTGGTCGTACGAGACGATGTACGGACTCTCTTGAGCGAAAACCGGGGAAGTACAGAATCTCAGGGAGAACAGGATCATGAGGCCGCAATGGATAGCGACCCTTGGAACTAGGCCGGAGATTCCGCCCCGGCCGCGGGGAAGTCTTAGAAAACTGCCAGACATGTGCTTTTCACCATCCTTAAGAGAGCCGCGTCTGGCACGCTACAATGAAAGCGATCGCCAGCCTGCGGGTTGTCGGTTTCGGGAGGCCGCGCGGTTACGCTTCGCCAAAAGTCAACCGCGTGGCCTTTTCTTATGTTATCGACCTGTTAATCCAGCGGAGACCTCCTCGTTTGGCCAGTCTTCGGCCTCTCGTAGTTGCAAGCAGTTCGCAACTAGATGCGCTCTTCAGCCTGGAACCTCCTGCGACCACATCGTACGTTTCGCTCCTGATTCGTCCTCAGCTCAGAAGGTCTGGGTTACGAATATAGGACTCATTCGGTCTTAGATTAAAGGATGGCATTTTTGCTGTCAACAAGAATCAGCAAACCAGTTGCAACTGGCATCCAAAGGCCAAGAATGCGACCGGAACGGTCCACAATCGGCCGTCATCCAGAACGACACGTCCAGCGAACATACCGGCATCACGACTTTGGTTGCCATCAGGTCCTCTCCCGACCAACCCGGGCGGGTGGGTGTCGATGAAAAAGGAGCGTTGGTATTCGGCGTGCCCAATATCGGTCTCACTCAAGTAGCCAGATAACAGGTTAGATCCACTTCGGCTGCGAGACCGACGCCTATGAGCACCGTTGCGATCGCCGCCACTCGTCCGTCCCGACATTCGATACGAGTACGCATTCCGCCTCAAGCCTTGCAGCCATGCCACGAGGAATAGTCCAACTCATCTTCGAGGGTACGAAACGTTGTCATTTTGGGAAGCAAGCCTTGAGAGGCTGTTGATTCGCCCTGCGGAGGCCGTTGATTCAGAATCGTATCGGTTCGAACTCGAATCGCCCAGAATGCAGGGCGAATTCACGCATCAATGTGGGTACAAAACAGCGCGACCTAGGGCAGTGCTTGCGCGTGATCGCCCGGGATTGCTGAATCAAGCCTGGTTTTTCAAGAATACTGCTACGGTTTGTAACGTGCACGCTGGCTGTTAATAGGTGCGTCTAAAGACGCCCAACCACATGGTCCGAACGCGGCGTGTGTGCGCGGCGCCCGAGAGTTTTTCTTTTGTCGGCTCACCTCGCCCGTTGTATCGCGCCGCACGGTGGTCCAGAAAGCCAACTGCAATGGATGCCACGTGAATCTCCAGGGGCACGGCGCGCGCCGGAATGACCCCGAATACTGCATCATGTGCCACAATCCGTCGCTGACGGATTCCGCGACGCGGGCGCAATCGACGAATCCAACTGATCTGAACGGCCGGCTCAGTCGTTGAACTTCAACTTTATGGCTCACCGGATTCACACCGGCGTAAATCTGGCGGCCATGGACTCCAGCTACATGGTCATTACACACAACGGGCGGGAGGTCAATTTCAGTGGTGTCCTTTACCCGGCCATGAGTCCGTCGGGATCGGCCACTTATACGCAAGACTGCTCGATGTGCCACGTCAATTCGAGCGAGCAGAACCTGCCGATTGGCCTGAATCAGGTCACCAATCCACAGGACTGGTTCAATCCGGTTCAGTCCGTTGCGTCTTCGTGCAGCGGATGTCATGCTTCGAAGCCTGACGCGTCGCACTTCCTTGCGGGCGTCGACTCGTTGGGAGAGAGCTGCACGGTTTGTCACTCCGCGGGCGCGCAGTTTGCGGTTGGCGCGGAACACGCCTTCGCTTTGTCGGAATGTGCGGCTCGCGGATTAGCTTGGCCGCTGTCATCGGTGCAAGACGATCATCGAGCCGCTCGTTTCGACGCAATGGTTCGGACGAACCAGACCGCTGGCGGAGAAAACGCTGGCTGCAGGGGGCGACGGCCGCATCCCATTCATGCCGGACAACTGGACCAACAGCCACGTGCGTTGGATGGAGAACATCCGGGATTGGTGCGTTTCCCGGCAGCTTTGGTAGGGGCAGCGGATGACTCGGCGGTGCAGCCCTTCCCCTTGCCCCTTCAGCCAGTCTGCGCTAAGAACGCACGGCTACGACCGTATCCGCGATGGAGAGAAAGTCTACCCCGCCTCCAGCGCGGACGACCTGAAGGCAGCAGCCTCTGGATTCGCGCAGCGCTCCCACGACTTGCCGGGATTGCCCACACTTGCTGGCGGAGTCGCTGCCGACACGGTGACCGACAAGCTCAGAGCCGCAAGGCCCATCACCATGGACCGAGCCATCGCCCGGCGAGTCAGATTATGGGGATCTCGCTTAGTTGACTCCGATCGAGTGGCCATGTTAACAGAACTGGTTTCGGCACCATTTCCCTGTAAAGTTCGGTTCTGGATCACGTTAGATCTCTATCGGAAGCGGCCCGGCGGAGTAACGTCGAGGAGCAGGACAAGCCGCGGGCCGGGGCGCTTCGGATAGAGTCGTAAGAAGGAAGCGGCTGGCGCGGCGCGGAGGATGCCGCTAGCTATGGGTTTTGAATGCCGATTTTTCCAGAAGGGTCGGGCGGAAGATGGGGTCCTCGCGGAGAAAAGGGAGGTCAGTGGTTGCAGAAGGCATGGAGACCGAAGCCAAAAGCGAGGGTTTGAAGCCTGAAAACCGTGGTTTTTGAGGGAGCAGGCACAGTTCGAGGGAGGCGTCCGCGAAGGCACACCAGGAGAGCAGAACTGACAGGTCTCTAAGGACTGTCAAGGCGTATGACCACCTCCCGGAGTTGATTGGCGGTGAGCCGTTCGATGATGCGCATGGGTCCCTGACAACCAGGGCAGAGCCACAGGAAGGGTGTGGTTGAGGGCGTTGGTGGAACCGGTGGAGGTTGGACCGCCAACAACGTGCGGCAAAGAGGCAACAGCGCCGCGCGCCGGCGATTGGCCAGAAATCCGAAGTAGCGAAGGCGCGGGAACCCACGGGGCAAGACATGCTGCAGGAACCGCCGCAAGAACTCCTGGCGAGAAAGCGTCATGGTGCGGTGCTTGCTGTGGTGCGTATAGTCCTTCCAGCGGAACGTCACGTCGGTCTCGGTCACATCGACCAGACGATGATTGGAGATCGCGACGCGATGGGTGTAGCGGGCCAGATAGTACAGCACGTGTTCCGGCCCGCCGAAAGGTTGCTTGGGCGTAGACCACCCAGTCGTGTTCCCGCAGAGTGTCTAGAAACGCATAGAATGCCTTGCGATTTTCCAAGAGCCGGCACACGCCCTGGAAGGCGAGCCGGTTGCTGCGAAAGGTGCGCCGCAGTCCATCCAGGAACTTGCCTCGAAAAACCCGGCTGAGAACTTTCACGGGCAGGAAGAACTTCGGAGGGGATGGGATCCACCGCTGATGGTCGCGCGACAGGCCACCGCCGGGCACGACACAGTGGACATGGGGGTGACGTTGCAAGGTCTGGCCCCAAGTACGCAGAACGGTCAAGAAGCCGATCTCGGCCCCCAGGTGCTGAGGATCGGCCGCGACTTCCAGCAGGGTCTCGGCGCTGGCTTCGAACAAGAGTTTGAAGAGAACTTTCTGGTTCTGCCACATCCGCAGGACCAACTTGTGGGGGACGCTGAAGACCAGATGATAGTAGGTCGCGGGCAGCAGTTCCCGCTGACGTGCCGATAACCACTTCTCCCGGGCGTTGGTCTGACACTTCGGGCAATGGCGATTCCTGCAGGAGTTGTAAGAGATGGCCTGATGGCCGCAGCGGTCACACCGATCGCGATGCCCACCGAGCGCGGCCGTGCGGCAGCGTGCGATGGCATGGAGCACTTTTAGCTGAGGCCAGCTTAAGCGTTCCCGATGGCGATCGACGAATCGACGGCCAGCCCTGTGGATGATGTCCGCCACCTCCCAGGGTGGCCGCGTCACCCCTGCCCGTTCTCCGGTGGTTCAGGATGCTTGTGGAACTCGCGGAGAGTGATCTGATCCAGAGGATTGACGGCGGCGCGGAGATGGCGGCGCGACAGATGCAGGTAGAGGGCGGTGTCCTTTAAACACTCATGCCCCAGCAGCAGCTGGATCGTGCGCAGATCGGCGCCCGATTCCAACAGGTGCGTCGCGGCATAGTGCCGCAAGGTATGTGGCCCAATGCGCTTGGTGAGACCGGCACGGAGCGCCGCCTAATGACAGGCGTTCCACACTACTTTGTCGGAGATCGGTTTCTCCTGTTCGGTGGGTTCCTTGCGGGTCGGGAACAGGTACACCCGAGGCTTGATCTTGGCCGCCCGCCAGTACTCGCATAGTGCGTCGAGCACCTTCTGAGTCAGGGGCAATTTACGGTCGCGCGATCCCTTGCCCTGCTGGACGTGGATCAACATGAGCGAGCGGTCGATGTCGCTCACCTTCAGGTGGGCCGCCTCGGACCGGCGCAAGCCCGTGGCGTAAAGCAGCAACAGCAACGTCCGGTACAACAGGTTGGGCGCCGCTTCGATCAGGCGCGTGACTTCCTCCGGACTCCGCACCACCGGCAGCTTCTTCGGCTTCTTCCGCAACGGCAGATCGTCGAAGTCCAGATCGCGCCGCTTCAAGGTTTTCTTGTACAGAAATCGCAACGCGCTCATGCGTAGCGCGATCCTCCCCAGAGCCAGCTTTTTCTCCTGCAATAGATGCAGTTGAAACTGACCGATCTCGTCGATGCCCATCCACTCCGGGGATTTATGGAAGTACTGGGCGAACTGCTCCACGGCCAGAATGTAGCCGCGTATCGTATCGATGTTGTAGTTACGACGCTGGAGTTCCTCCAGCATCCGTTGACGTAGTGGGGTCACAGAAATCTCCTTCTGTGACCGACGCTACCGCTCTGTACGCCTCCGCACACCCACACAACTGCGTTCGCCGCGCCAGCGGCTTAGTTCTGACGGCCTATCTGGAAGTTTTTTCAAATTCTTGGTTTGGCGTCGAGTCGAGGCTCCGCCAAAAGAGCGGAAGCATCCGACCAACCGGACGCTATCGATTCAGCCGCACTTGCTTTAGGAAATCGCACATTGGGAGTTCCAAAAGGCACGGTAAGATGCTCCTGTGAAACCAATCTCTAGCCGGATTCAGTTCGGGTTAGTTGCCATGGGGTATGCCGCGGTCTTAGTGGTTGCTGCGGCCTTACTCTATAAGCGTCACCTGGTGGAACTCCAGGACCCCGTGGCCGCATCCGGCGGTATGGCTGCTGCTGGCGACACACTGCTCCAGCTCTTCATTGGCTGTCTATTCCTGATCCCAACCGCCTTCCTAATCCGGATCATTGCAATGCAAAGTTTGAGGCCCTGTATGCGGCATATTCACGATTCTTGTTCGGTCTCAGCCTGAGCGCGCCAGTTTGTCTGAGTGTGGCCTTATTAGGTGACAATTATGTCTTGCAGAGCTTAAGCTGGCTTTGTTTTTTTCAGAATCTTGGGGTCGCCATTTGTTCTCGTGGGAATGGGTGTCAGCCGCATCGCGGCCCGATTTGATCGAGCAAAGAGGTTAGTCTCGTATGCGCTTCTCATCGAAGGGCTGACCCTAGGTCTTTCTGTTGCCGCTTTCACTGTTGCGGTTTTCATCCATAGGTGAGGCTCAATAGACCTCGACGGAAGGGTCCGACCGTGAGCCACTTCGCTGATAAGGGATACGGAATGTATCACGGCCATACCTTCCACTACTTTTACAAATTCGGGGTTTGGTGCAGAGTCGAGGTTCCTCCCATAAAGTGGAGGGGTGGCCAACCGTACGGAACTGTAAAGCTGGCACCCGCCCCGGCCCTGTGGTATGGACATCGCCGTTTAAGCCGGCCGATGCGCCTTGAGGAAGGAATGGATTTGGCGCACGGCCAGGGGAATCCGCTCTTTGGGCTCTTTCCACGGGAAGATGCTCACTTCGGCGTTCGGCGCGAGCATCGCGCACTCCATGGCGACGGCGTAAGGGTGCGCCGGGACATCGTCCGGCAGGACCAGGATCGGGTTTTGGCAACCACGCACGAAATCCCGTGTCACGGTGAAGACGAAGTCGGGATTGCTCTCGAACATCCTAGTCACAAATTTGTCGGTCATCGGCATCGTGAGCTCGGGCCGCTTGGCGGTCAGCGCCGGACCCCAGGTCCTCCAAAATACGCCTGGGTACTTAGGATCGCGCATCTCCGGACGCCACCCCACGGGCTGCGCCAGCACGGCCGCGGCAATACGATTGGGCGCGCGCTTCAAGAGACTCCAGATGAAGGGCCCGCCAATGCAGAAACCCATCACCATGAACTTGTCGACGCCCAGATGATCCATGAGGCCGAGCTGGTCGTCGGCGTAGGAATCCCACGGACGGTCGACCTCGACAGGGCCGGTGGACTGGCCGCTGGGGGCGTTACGCAGGTCCGCCGTAATGCAGCGATACTGTCCCTTGAACTCCTCAATGGCGTTGAAGGGCGAGTTACCGGTGAAGAAGGATATGGTCGCGTTCAATCCCCCGCCGGGAAGCAGCATCAGCGGGAAACCGGCCCCGGCCTCCTCATAATAGATGCGTACGGAGCCCTTTTCGTAGAACTTGCCAGTTCCAGCTTTACCCGCCTGCTGAGCAAATACGCGCGGCACGGCGGCTGTTGCCGCTGCCGCGGCGCCCGCTGCCAGGATGGTGCGTCTGGTCGAACCCATAATCGGCGTCCTCCTTGATCATTGTCACGGCTGGTTTGAGCAGCTCCAAGCGCCAGTATGATCCGTAGTTCGAAAGAACTCTACCATAGGTTCTCTTGGTCCGGAGGAGCTGTAACGGCATATGACTGATTTAGCTTAATATACTCGATCGGAAAACAGCTAGGTCTTGGTTAACGGCGTACCTTTCCAAACTTTTTCAAATTCTGGTTGTCCGCGGCGATGACCCTCCGCCAAAGAGTAACTGCCGCCCATGCGACACGACGGTGCTCGATCTACGCCGCGGCGCTCAGCGCGGACGCGACTTCTCGCGCGGCGCACGCTGCCCTCGAGGACGGTCGTGACGCGGAGTGATCGGCAATCTTGGTGATGTCATGTTCGTTGCCTCGAAACGCAAAGGAAGAGTTGCGCGCGATCACCTTCGGCCCTGGAATCCGTGCCAGGAAGTTGATGATCTCCTCGGCCTGCCCGTCGGAGAAGGTCGTCATCATCGGGGTCGCGGCTCAGGTTGGCGAATGGCAGTGGCGCGCGGTCTTCAGACAGTCAGTAGAGCCTTGATCACGACTTCACCGGGCGGAGCTTGACGACCCGCTTGGTTCGTGTTTCGGCCACGTAAATGGAGCCATCGCGGCCGACCGCAATATCGTGAACGGCATTGAACACCGGATCGCCGGATTTCCCGAAGCCGATGGTCGCGACAACATTCCAGTCGCGGTCGAGCTTGAGGACGCCGGTGTGTTCGGTATCGTAGTCGGCGCGGCGAATTCCGACGTAAAGGAAACCATCGGAATCGGCGTCAACGCAAAAGACGCGCCCTGTCGTTTGAGCGTCCTTTGCGCCAGTCCACTGCCGCTTGAACTTGCCAACCCGGTCGAACAATTGAAGGCGCGAGTTTTCGCGGTCGGCGACCAGGACGTCGGTACTGCCGGGCACGAACACGAGCCCGTGCGGATTACTAAACTCACCCTCGCCCGATCCCTTCTTACCCCATTCCTGCAACCACTTTCCGTTGCGGTCGAAGAGCGCGACGCGGCTGTTCACATAGCCGTCCGAGACATAAAAGGTTCCGTCCGGACGGATGGCAATGTCGGTGGGCTCATTGAAATGCGTGGCATCCCATGCTCCGACGCGTGGTTCCCCAAGCGCGAAGATGAGCTTGCCATCGTGTGTGAACTTGAAAACCTGTTGTAAGGAGACGTCGGTCAGGAAAACGTTGTTCTGCCGTCGATGGTGATTCCGTGCGGCACAAGAAACGTATTCGCGCCCCACGACGAAATGAGCTGGCCTGTATTGGCGTCGATCTCGAGCACGGTCGGTTCGGTGAACCCACCAGTTACCCTCTACCCTGGGACTGGGGTTCTGAATATCTTCGACGGGCCATCGCATCGAAGTCTCCTTTCGATGGCTCGACAAGATTTGCCTTCCCGTGAACGATAGTACGAATTGAAAAAGCGGGACTGTAGCGTTGTCTCGCTCGTTCTTCGTATTCTCCTTTCCCGGCCGCGCCCCACCTTCGGCTGGAGGTTCGATTGAAGCCATGGAAAGTCACCGAAACCGGACTGGCCTATGCTTTGGCTCTGCCAGTCGAACTTCCGAGATAAACGGGTACTCTTTCGGCAACCGTTCGTTCAAATCTTCGACCACTTTCGCCAATTCGGGGCGGTGGAACTCCAGCAGCACGGAATCTGCCGACACGTATAGCGGTCGTGGCGTCTTCGCAAGTCTGGCTTGGTACCGCGCCATCTTCGCCTTGATGTCCTGAAGTTGCCTCGAACGTGCCCTCTCCGGTGCTTCCACCGTGGCGGCGCTTGCATCTTCATTTGGCTCTGGAAACTCGTCGCGAAGTTTTTTGATGTCTTTGTATTGGCACCTGGGCGCGATGATGCCGTGCGCGATGCCGTACAGGAACGCTGCGTCGGAAGGATTGTCAATCGTCCCGAGTGTATTCCACGAAAACGGCAGAAACGGTCGGTAAGTTGGGTTGTTGATGCGTTCGCTTCTTTTGAGTTTCCGGAGGCATTGTGTCACAGAGTAAGTGAATGGCAACTGCGGGACAAACTTATTTTTGAAATATCGTTTCGAAATCAGACATATGATCTGTACAAATCCATTCGAGAAAAGATCAACACCGCCGCACGACAATTCAAAGGCTGCAAAGATTTCTCGTGTTCATTGGTGCTGTCCAACCTGAACTGCCCCATCGTTCGGCTTGGGAATCCATCGGTAGTGATAGCCGCAATGTTGGGCAATCTCGCATTTCAGACCCCAGTTGGCGTTCCTCTTGACGAACACAACCCTGGAAAAACCGTCTTCACGCATGGGGGCAAGATCGTCGAGAAGACGGAGCGCAAGAACACAACGGTCAGTTCGATAATGGCACTTGGTACCTACTCGCTGCACGAGAACAAGATCAAAGCGGCGGCTAACTAGCGGAGGCAAGCACTGGGCCGGAACATGACGCTTGAAGAGGCGGTGGAACCATCCTTCCGACTCATCGAAGAGATGGGAGATGACGGAGATGTGCCCGGAGTTCGAGTGGCCGTTTATGAGAACCCATTTGCCCGAATACCGTTGATCAGAGAATTGTTCCAGGGGCCATTCGATGAGCGCTGGTGTGCAGACAACGGATTTATGCGGAGGGTCTTCGTGGGTGAAGAGATTGCCCGAAGCGAGGCGTCTTTGAATCAAAGCGCCATCTGATACGTGGGCGCTTGCTTCAGCCCCTTTCAGCGTCAACGTAGGACCCAGAACCATGCACCGGAACGTCAGTATTAGCGGCAACCAGCACAATATGAACTACTGACGCTCAATCAGGCTAACGGCTCCGCTGGCGCAAGTCACAATCCAAATCCAGAGTGGAAGTTCAACAAGAAACCGCACAATCGTGCGTAGCCCGTGCCAAGACTGCGGGTCTGCAAGCAATAGAGTGCCGGATACCATTGGAAGAAAGAAACGTCGCCGCTGTGAGACTGGGCCAATGTCCTGTCTGAAGCCACGTCAACGATTGCCAACCCACAACAATGGCGGCGGACAAGAGTCCACCAATTCCAACGGCGGCGACGACCGCCGACCGATTGTGGTTCGTTTCTTTGGGCATTGCTTGACGTGCCAAGGCTATAGAGGCCCGGGCTATTGATCTCAATTCTCCAGACCCCGGTCGCATCCTTTCCGATGATGGGGAGATAGTCCTTGTTGAATCTGGCTTGGTGCGTATTCTCGTATTCCATCAAGATCATTTTACCGTTCTATTCTAAAATGTTCATGCAGTTCTCCTCAAGCGGCGATCTGTTCGTCAGCCGGATACAACATGGCCGTCAGCCCTTGAAGTTGCATGAAGCTCAGCAAGCCCAGTTCACGCAGCCGCTTATTGATCTCCTGTTTTGCGCAAATCACAAAAAAAGGATCGTGCGTGAATTTGGGCGTCCCGCTTTCTTCAGCGACCAAATCACCAAACACGAATACATCTTCTGGCCTCGCACTTTCCATCGAGTTCGACGCTCTTTCGATCTCGCACTGCCACCGCCAAGGACGTTCCAATTCTTCGGCGCAAAAGAATATTGACACTTTTTGATTGTCCACAGTTCTGGAACGCACGTTGACCCCTTTTTTGTTATCGAAAGAAACGAATCCTGTCGTCAACGGACGATTGTGTAGAACTCTGGCAATGAAAAGAATCCAGTGGTTTTGATCTGCGACCACAACTTGTTTGTGCTTGTGAACAGTGGTTTTGCGAAGAGTTGACGAATGGGGCGTATTGCGCCCCCAAAGCACTTCAGCCGCAAATGGGTCACGCATGACCCACTGCGGCTGAGATGATCTGCTGAAATGATACTAGGCGTGATCGGCCCCCGAAGTCAATAGGCTGCGTTGAGTTTTTCGGAGCGTCGTCGGAATTGCCGCTGTATGTGTTCGGGTTGTTCCGGATTCAATTCCGATTCTTCGGCATGGAATCCCCTCTGCCGTCCGACCTGCCAAATAGCAGCCCCAAGAAACACTCCCACCCACCGAAGGCAGACCTGTGGAGCCGTGAGTTTTGGAATGAAATGGATGAAACTGCGTCTTGGGGTGCTTGTAAGCGTTTGAAAATGTGGTGGCCAGGGACGGAATTGCACAGCATTACACAGCCCTGACTATTCCCCTGACCGGCATTTATCTCGATCCAGCCCTTGGATCGACGAATACCGCCATCTGATTCCCCACGGTTCTCGCAGCTCTCGGCGTCGCGGCAAGCTCTAGTTCGGCTTTGCCAATCAACGAATTACGGCCACATTCAGGATTTGGCGGTCCGCGATAGCGAACCGGTCTTCTCCGGGAAATGCCTGGTCTTCGTCGATGTCAAACTCGACTCCGAAGAACGCCCTCGCGAGGAAGCCGCGGATTCCGACTTCTTACTTTGCGCCGAGATCGTTCGGTTGATGGCGCTCCTCGATAAGATCCACGACGGAAAAATCTCCAAGCTCGAAGTGCGCGCGGGCCTCCCGCGCCGGATCCTCGTGGAAAAGCTACAAACGGAATTTGGAGGCGGCGTCTCGACATGATCGAGCGCTGTTTTGATATTTGCCTGTCGCAAGGCAGGCCGGATCTAAAGGTCCAGTGCGTCGCCAAGGTGGTTGACCCCGAAAGGAAGACGGCAACCGGAAGGTTGCGGGCCACCGGCGGGACGAGCGGGGATGGCTGGCTCGGAAGATACCTAGCCGAAGGGAATACCCGGAAACCACGCGCGTTGGGGATTGCTTCAGTTCGATAGGGCCGGCGGCCGGAAACGGCAGCTAATCCAGGTGAGGCGGAATCCGCACAGGTTGGCGTCACCGAAGCGCGAAGACGCCCGTGAAAGCGACCGACCGATGGGGCATTCATGAACGCGGAACCGATGGCTAAAGGTTCCGTGCGCTCGGCTCCCTCCCTCCGAAGCATCGCCCTTGTT
>JBEKBK010000133.1:0-16942 GCA_050015435.1 Bryobacteraceae bacterium | reverse complement strand
ACGTCACGGCGACCTTCGAACGCTACGGCATTCAAACCGGCTTCTGGGTTCCGCTGTCGCGGCCCGAGTACCGTTTAGGGGCTCTGTCTTTCGCCTCCCAATCGCCTGACGCCTACAGCGCGGACGAGCGTGAGTTCATGGAGCACGTCGCCCGGCACGTCACCATCGCCGTGGAGAATGCGCTGGCTTTTGAGAAAATCAGCGAGCTTCGCAAGCGGATCGAGGACGAGAAGGTCTATCTCGAAGAGGAAATTCGCACCGAGTACCGGTTTGATGAACTAGTGGGCAGCAGCAAGGCGCTGCGCCAGGTGCTCAAGCAAATTGAGACCGCCGCCCCCACCGACTCCACCGTGTTGATCCAGGGCGAGACCGGCACCGGAAAAGAGCTGGTTGCGCGGGCGATCCATCACTGGAGCCGCCGGAAGCAAGGCACCTTCGTCAAGCTCAATTGCTCTGCCATCCCGGCCGGACTAATCGAAAGCGAGCTCCTCGGTCATGAGAAAGGCGCGTTCACGGGCGCAATTTCGCAGCGTATCGGGCGCTTGGAGCTCGCCGACGGCGGCACGCTATTCCTCGATGAGGTCGGCGATCTTCCCGCGGAATTTCAGCCCAAATTGCTCCGCGTTTTTCAGGATGGTCAATTCGAGCGCCTGGGCGGATCCCGCACCTTGGAATCCGATTTCCGGCTGGTGGCGGCGACCAATCGCGATCTGCGCACGATGATCAGCGAGCAGCAGTTTCGCATGGACCTTTATTACCGATTGAATGTTTTTCCGATCACGATTCCTCCGTTGCGCGAGCGCCGCGAGGACATACCGACTCTGGTCCGCTACTTCGTTCAGGAATTCGCGACTCGCATGCGCCGGGAGATTGAATCCATACCCGCCGAAGCCATGGACGCATTGGTTCGATACTCATGGCCCGGCAATATTCGCGAGCTCCGGAACGTGCTCGAGCGTTCGGTGATCGTGACCTCGGGTAAACGGCTCCGGATTCCCAAGGATGCTCTGGATGAGTCGGCTCCCTCCGTCGAGTTAAACGGTGTTCTGCCGCTGGCTGACGCGGAACGCCGCCACATTCTAAATGCGCTGAACGCGACGAATTGGGTCGTCGGCGGACCGGGCGGGGCGGCCACGCTGCTGGGGATGAAGCGAAGTACGCTTCAATCGCGCATGGAGAAACTGGGAATTCGCCGGGCACGAACGTCTGCGTAGAAGAAAGCGTGATTGCTTCAAATACCCGCCGATGTTTCAAGAGCGATTGAGGACTTTCATCGCCATACAAAACACCTTAAGGACCCTGACGTCCGAATTGGAAAAAAAAGCCCGAAGGCTGCCGGACGAGTTACTCGCCGGGGGCCGGGTAGAGCCTGGCGCCCACACGCCCCAGATCAGAACGACCCGCAACGGGCGCGACCGGAAACAACGCCCGACAGCAAGGTGAGAGTAACCCGCTGCGGCATCCACTATCACTCCTACATGGAAGCGCTGCGCTCGGCGCTGGAATTTATCGGCGTTCTCACTGTCATCTGCACACCGCTAGCGTTTTTCGCGCACTACTCCAGCGAGCAGGAGCGGAACGAGTCGGTATGTGCCGCAGTCCTCTGCGTTTGGATGATAACGGCGTTCGTGTTCGGGGGCGCGATCCTCTGGAGATTGCTCCAGATTGCATGGGCGGCTTTCGAGCGAGTAGCTCAGTTATGATCCGCCGCCTGCCCCGCGCATCGCTTGTTGTTCGGCCGGGTCTGGTAACCACTGGCCGTGAGCGCGGCCACGCTGCTGGGGATGAAACGCAGTACGCTTCAATCGCGCATGGAAAAGCTGGGAATTCGCCGGCACGAACGTCTGCTTGATACGAAAATTAGCGACAGGAACTGGTCAACCACTGAGGATGAGGACGCTGGCATCCTAGCCAGAGGGCGCTGCCGACTGCGAAGGCGGGATGGGACAAGATGGGCACAGAACCTACAGATACTTCTGAACCCATTGCCAGATTCCAACGACTGAAGGCGGTACGGTCATAATGGATCGACCCGTGCACCCGAGTACGATGGCCACAACGGCCCACATCACGGATGAGCCGACGCGCATCCTCTGCTTTTTTAAATCGATGTCAAGCGCGGCGTGCCGCATATCTACTCCATCAGCCACTTTTTCCACCTCCGTCCTGTTGTCCCCGCTTAGTCCCATGTTTATCTCATCGACTAGGGGAGGTAGTACGTGTATGCGATAAGGTACTGTCACGAGCAGGAAATCCGGTAATATGCTGATAGCAAGGAGAATATAGTTCTCAAGAATCCTAAAGGTTCGCCGAAAAGTAACCGATAGAACGGGATTCGGCCACAAATGGCCAGTCAGATGGTCGCGGCATGGCCTTTACCTCAACCCGCGCGATCTTTTCGAGGCTACGGCCGTCTGCCCCTCACCGCAGCCGACATACTGGCATGTGCCGATATATCGGCGACACGGTCTCGGCAGACCCGCATCTGAATTTCGCAAACTACTGACCCTAAAGCCGCTTATATCCAAAATCTGTTGGTTCTCAACATGCCCTACCCTCATCACATGATGAGGGCTGAGTTTCGTGAGTTGGATGACGCCATCGTTCTGAAGGTGTGCGGACGCCTGGCAGAAGGCTGGGTGGGCGAGCTCGAGCAATGCTGGCGAAGCGCACGGGCGACGCATCCTGCCAGCCGCCTTTCCGTCGACCTGCGGGGCGTCAGCTTCATAGATCAAGCGGGGGAGAGTCTGTTGAACCTCATGTATCGCGACGGAGCCACATTTCTAGCCGGGGGATTGATGATCAAGGAAGTGGTGAGCCAAATCACAGGTGGTTCGAGATGAAGAAGCGAAACTGGGCGTGGTTGTGCTGCTTCGTCGTGCCGGCTCTGGCGCAGGGACCGGTGCAGCGGCCGCCAGCCTCCACGGTACCCGCGACGATACCGGCGCCGGGACTCGCCAGCACCACGCAAAGCCAGTATCAAGGCAGCGTCGCAACCGATCAGGCTACGCAAACGCCTTTCATGCTTTCATTACAAGACGCGATCGCTCGTGGCTTGAAAACCAATCTGGGGTTGCTGGTGCGGGACTCCGGAACCCGCCTTGCGCAGGCTGAAAGAATCCGGGCTCTCAGCGCGTTGCTTCCTAGCGTCGCGGGCGGTGTTACCGAAACCGATCAGCAGCTCGATCTGGCTTCGTTCGGCTTTCACTTTGCGGGCGTGCCGTCCCTGATCGGGCCGTTCGCTTATATTGACGCCCGCGCCACGGCCGCGCAACGCGTTTTCGATTGGACCGCGCTCAAAAACAAGCAATCCGCCGAACAGAACGTGAAAGCCACGCAATTGTCGGTTCAGGATGGCCGCGATCTGGTAGTACAAGCGGTCGCCTCGGCGTATCTTCTGATCATCGCCGACGCGGCGCGCGTGGAGGCGACACGCGCGCAAGTCGCCACCGCGGAAGCCCTGTACGAGCGTGCGCGCGACCAGCATACCGCCGGCGTTTCTCCGGCAATCGACGAGCTTCGGTCCAAAGTGGAGCTGCGGACTCAGCAGCAACAGCTTCTTTCGCAGGAAAATCAACTGGCGAAGGACAAGCTGTCTCTGGCGCGGGTAATCGGACTGCCTTCGGGTCAGCCCTTCGATCTTTCGGACACCGTTCCCTACGCCCCGCTGGAGGGCCTCGTCGAAGACCAGGCGCTGCGCCGCGCCCGCGATTCGCGTTCCGACTATCAAAGCGCCCTGATGCAAGTGCGCGCCGCCGAGACTTCGCTCCAAGCCGTCCGCGGCGAGCGTTATCCGACCCTGGAAGTTGCCGGGAACTACGGCGACATCGGTACTAGTCTCGACAATTCGCACGGGACCTTCGCGGTCACTGGATCGCTTAAGTTCAATATCTTCGATGGAGGCAAAATTCGCGCCGATACTATGCAGGCCGAGGCCGTGATCCAGCAGCGGAAGGACGAGCTTGCCGACCTGCAGGGTCAGATCGATTTTCAGGTGCGCGCGGCGCTGCTGGACCTGAAAACGGCAGCCGACCAGGTGGCCGTTTCGCGGGACAATCTGGATCTGGCGAATCAGACCCTGACGCAGGCGCGGGATCGATTCGCGGCGGGAGTAACCGACAACATTGAAGTGGTGCAAGCGCAGGATTCGGTGGCGAACGCGAATCAGAGCCTGATCTCCAGCGTTTATCTTCACAACCTGGCGAAGGTATCGCTGGCGCGCGCGGTGGGCGCGACCGAAACCAGTTTAAGACAGTTCATGGGAGGACAGTAAGCATGCCGGAAGTTATGGAACAAGAACCCCACACAGTCGTTCGCACCCGCACGTCCGCCAAGACGATCGTGGTGCGAATCATCGTGCTAGGCGTGCTGGCCGCACTCGCCATTGGTGGATATCTGTATTGGAAGGACCTCGCGAAATACGAATCGACCGACGACGCGCAGGTGGATGGGCAGATCTATCCGGTGAGTGCGCGGATCACGGGTCACGTCGCTGTGGTGAATATTGAAGATCACCAGTTCGTGAACGCGGGCGATGTCCTGGTGCAGCTCGACCCCAAGGATTACGAGGTCGCCATTACGAAAGCGAAGGCCGATCTGGCGGACGCCATGGCGGGCCTGCAAAGCTCGAGAACCGATGTGCCGATCACCTCGGTGACCACGGCGAGCACTTTATCCGGCGCCAGGTCCTCGCATGAAGACGCGACTCTTGGCGTAAGTTTTGCGGAGCGGCAACTGGGCGTGGAACGGGCCAAGCTTGCCACCGCTCGGTCTAATGTCCGCGTAGCCGAGGCTAACTATGCGAGGACCGCGCAGGACGTGCAGCGCTACAAGCAATTGGTGGATAAAGACGAAATCTCTAAGCAACAGTACGATCAGTCGGTTTCCACGGCGGATGCAGCGAGGGCCACGCTGGATGCCCAGAAGGATGCTGTGTTTGAAGCGGAACAGAATATCGCGGTCGCAGAAAAGGCTGTCGAGCAGGCGCGGATGAAGGTGGAAACGGCGCAAGCGACGGTTCAATCCGCGATGACCGGTCCGCAGCAGGTCCGGGTGACCGAGGCCCGCGCGGAATCCGCGCAAGCGAAAGTCGAGCAGCAAAGAGCCGCGCTCGAACAGGCCGAACTCAATCTCTCATACACGACGATTATCGCTCCGGTGAGCGGCATTGTCGGGAAGAAAGCGGTGACCGTGGGGCAGAACCTTTCCCCAGGGCAGGAGTTCCTGGTGATCGTCCCTGTAGAGGGCTTATGGGTGACTGCGAATTTCAAGGAGACGCAGTTGAAGGACATGAGAGTCGGCCAGCCCGTGAAAATCAGGGTGGACGCCTACGGACGCGATTACACCGGGAAAGTGCTGCGCGTCGCGGGCGCGAGCGGGTCCAGGTTCAGTCTGCTTCCGCCGGAGAACGCCACCGGCAACTACGTGAAAGTTGTGCAGCGGATTCCGGTTCGCATCGCGTTCGACCCGGGCCAGAACGGCGATCATCTTCTGCGTCCAGGCATGTCCGTGGTTCCGACCGTCACTGTGCACTAACCGAGCGATCATGAGCGCTACTGAAACATTGGCGACGCCGCCCGTTCCGGCAGTGTGGCGCCCCAAACACAATCCGTGGGCGATCGCGCTGGTGGTGACCATGGCGACGTTCATGGAAGTGCTGGATACGAGCGTCGCGAATGTCGCCCTTCCGCATATCGCCGGAAACCTGTCGGCCGGGGTGGATGAGAGTACTTGGATCCTTAGCTCCTACCTGGTGGCAAACGCCGTCGTGTTGCCGCTGAGCGCGTGGCTCGCCACCCGCTTCGGCCGTAAGCGGTTTTACATGACCTGCGTCATGCTGTTTGGGATCAGCTCGCTGCTCTGCGGACTCGCGTCCAGCCTCTCGATGCTGGTCTTCTTCCGCGTTCTTCAGGGGCTCGGTGGAGGCGGGCTCGCACCCAGCGAGCAGGCCATTCTGGCGGACACTTTCCCTCCGCAAAAGAGAGGCATGGCGTTCGCCATATACGGGATGGCCGTGGTTCTGGCTCCCGCGATCGGTCCAACACTCGGCGGATTCATCACGGACAATTTCGACTGGCGTTGGATTTTCTTTATCAACGTGCCCGTGGCCATAGCATCTCTGCTGCTGACATCGCGACTGGTGGAGGACCCGCCCCACGCGAGGGCCGGAAGCCGGGCGGGCGTCAGCGTCGACTACATCGGTCTCGGTCTGGTCGCGATCGGGGTGGGCGCGCTGCAAGTGGTCCTCGATAAGGGCGAGCGGGAAGACTGGTTCTCCTCAGGATTCATTCTCAGCTTTGGTATCACGTCAATCGTGTGCATCGTCACGGCGATCTTTTGGGAATATCACCATCCGAATCCGGTAATTGATATTCGTCTGTTCAAGAACCGGAACTTCTCCGTTTCCTGCGTGATGATGTTCATTCTGGGAGCGGCGCTGTTCGGCGCGACGGTCTTGCTTCCGCAACTCGTCCAGACCCTGATGGGTTACACGGCGCAGGACGCTGGAATGGTGCTTTCTCCCGGCGCCATCATCATCATACTGATGCTGCCTTTCGTCGGAAAAATCGTGGGCAAAGTGGATGCGCGCTATCTGATCGCCTTCGGATTCGGGGCCGCCGGCATCGCCCTGTTTCACATGACGGAGTTGTACCTGGACGTGGACTTCAAGACGCTGGTGATGCTACGCATTTATCAGATGGCGGGAGTCGCTTTTCTCTTCGTACCCATCCAGACGATGTGTTACGTGGGAATTCCACCGGAGAAAAACAACAATGTTTCCGGGATGACCAACCTGGCGCGAAACATGGGGGGCAGTATCGGGATCTCCCTGGTCGAGACGTTGCTTGCCCGGCGCTCTCAGTATCATCAGAGCGTCCTATCCGCGCACACTAGTTCTTTGGATCCAGCTTTTCACAACCAGGTCACAGGCCTAGCGCAAAGCCTGACGACGGGCGGAATGGATCACTCGGCCGCCACTCAGATGGCTTATGGGCGAATCTATGGCTTGGTGCAAGGCCAGGCTGCGATGTTGGCCTATATCGATACGATTTGGGTTTTCGGGCTGCTGTGCGTGCTGGTGGCGCCGCTGGCATTCCTGATGAAAAAGAATAGAGCGGGCCGAGGCCCTGCGGGGGCGCACTAAATGGAAATCCAGAATATAGACTCCTTTCTCGCTTATTTTGACAGCGTGCGGGGCCGCACGCTTCGGGTCCTGTCCGCGATTCCCGGGGATAAGCTCGAGTGGAGGCATTCCGACGGTGTCTTCTCGCCGGGCGATCTGGCTCGTCACATCGCGGCGGTTGAAAGGTATACGTTCGCCGAAAACGTGCTCGGGCGGCCGAGCCGGTATAACGGTTGCGGTATAGAGCTCGCCGATGGTCTGGAGAACGTCATTGCGTTCATGCTGAACATGCACGCGGAAACTGTCGCTATGCTGAAGGATTTGACGCCTCAAGATCTCCAGCGGAAGGGAACGAGTCCACAAGGGGTTTCAGTAACGGCGTGGAAGCTCCTGCGCGCGATGATCGAACACGAGATTCATCATCGCGGCGAAATGTACGTGTATCTCGCGCTGCTGGGTGTGCCTCGGCCGCCCCTATATGGATTGACCGAACCGGAGCTGCGCGAACGATCAGTACCGTAACGTGATAAGATCCGTGGAAATATCCCATGGATTCCACCAACGAATTTATTGCCTATCGGCTTCCTGGATACAAGAATTATCCACGGATTATTCCGGCGCCGGCGAATCGCTTCTGGATGGATGACGGCACCAAGGGATGGGCGAACCGCTGCCTGCCGTTGAGAATCGCGAACCAGGCCGGCTGGTTCGTGCTGAACGATGCGGATGTCGAAATCGTCTGGGGCGGCAAAACCGCACTCGACAGCTTGAAAATCCTGACCAGCGACGGCCAGCTGCCGGAATACGTGGAAAGCATGTTCGGTTTCGGCATCGTTACGTTCACTATTCCCTATTTGTTTCGGACTCCGCCGGGATTTAACATGTTATCCCGCGGCCCCGCCAACCTCACCAAAGATGGCGCTTGTCCGCTGGAAGGAATCATCGAAACGGACTGGCTCCCCTACACGTTCACCATGAACTGGCAAATCACGCGGCGGATCAGACCCGTGAAGTTCAGGCGCGGCGAACCGATTTGCATGCTCACGCCGATTCGCCGTGGGGATCTCGAGGGATTTTGCCCGGTGGTCCGCGATCTAGAATCGGAGCCGGAACTACATCAGAGCTATAAGGTCTGGCACGAAAGCCGCAAGGCCATCGCTGCCGCAATGAAGGGGATGACGCTCGCGAAAGACGGCCCGCGTCCCGCCATTCAAGGCCATTACATTCGCGGCGAAGGGCACCTCGGAGAGCGAGCCCACGGTCATCAGACCAAGTTAATGTTGAAACCATTCCCGGGTTTCGCGGATTCTGATCCGAGTGAAAACGGAGCTCCGGAACCGAGCCGTACGGGATTCTGGGGAAGGCTTTTCGGCAAGCGCGGCTAGTCTATAGTTCTTCTGCTTTCAAGTCTGTTGATAAATTGGCGTTGGTGGGGCGGGCCCCTGGCCTGCGGCCGACGCCCTCGTCGGCCTCCGCTATCGCTGCGCTCGTAGAGCCGGACCAGGGGATCCGGCTGCGGACGAGGGCGTCCGCCCCACCAGGATTTATTCGTAGCGAAGAGCTTCCACCGGATCCAGCCGGGCGGCTTTGCTCGCGGGCCAGATTCCGAAGAACAGTCCTATGCCGACCGACACCACGATGCCCAGACCCGCCGCCCACAATGGCACGGAAGTGGGCAGGTTGGGAAACGCCAGGTGGCTGGCCAGCGAGATCACCCAGCCGATGAGCATCCCGCACAATCCGCCCAGGCCCGTGAGCACGACAGCCTCCGTCAGGAATTGAAGGACGATGTCCCTGCGGCGCGCTCCGATCGCTTTACGCACGCCGATCTCGCGCGTGCGCTCCGTCACAGAAACGAGCATAATGTTCATTACTCCGATTCCGCCCACCAGCAGACCGATCGAACTCAGCACCACCATGACCAGAGCGATCACCGACGTCACCTGGCGGAACTGATCCACCATTTGATCCGGCGTCGAGATGAAGAAGTTGTCCGGATCCGCGAGTTTCACATGCCGTTCTTGCCGTAGCACCACGCGTATCTCGTCGATCGCGGCCGGAAGCTGCCCTTGCTTCGCCTGAGCCATCAGCAGCATTTCCTGAGCGGAAGGGAACATCTTGTGCATGGTGAAAAAGGGAATCATCACGCGATTGTCGTCCTGACCGGGAACCGAGGTAGCTGGGCGGTTCATGACGCCGATCACTTCGAGCTCGGCTCCCTCCACGATGATTTTTTTTCCGATCGCGTCCTCCAGCCCAAACAATGCGCGGTAGAGATCTTCACCGATAACCACTACCGGCATGCGATGCAGATTCTCAGTCTCGGTAAAGAACCGGCCGGCTTTCATATCGGCTTGGCCGCTGTTGACGTACTCCTCGTCCGTGCCCGCGATCTGCGGCCCGGCATAATCGTTGCCCTTATATCGCGCGCGGCTGATTTGGTTCGGAGGGATCAGATACGGGCTCACGTGTTCGACCGAAGGACAGCGCTCCGCGATGGCGCGGGCGTTTTCATAGGTCAGCGGTTTCCGGTTACGTTCCTCGGCCGTGCGGCCACTGAAGCTGGGGCCCAGGCGCATTTTGAAAACGATGGCGGTGTTGGTGCCGAGGCTGCGAATCACGCCGGTCACTGCGCCGTCCAAGCCGGTCAGGATGGAGCCCACCGCGATGATGGTTCCCGTGCCGATGATGACGCCGAGCACAGTCAGGAACGAACGTACCTTGTTCTCGCGGACCGCCGAGAGCGCAAGACCGATTACCGATATGAGCAGCTTCATGGCTTAGGAAGTCTCCGCGCGCAAGGCGACGATTGGATCCAGTTGGGCGGCTCTTCGCGCGGGATAAATTCCGAAGAAGAGACCGACTGCGGCGGATAGCACCACGCCCAGCACGACGGCATTCAGCGGGACAGCCATCGGCACGGGCGTGAAGTTGCGCACGGCGACGGCGATCAGCCACGCGATGGTCACTCCCGCTAATCCGCCGCAGGCCGCCAGCGTCGACGATTCGACCAGGAACTGGTTCATGATGTCCTGCCGCCGCGCGCCTACGGATTTCCGGACGCCAATCTCGCGCGTCCGCTCCGACACCACGGCCAGCATGATGTTCATGATGACCACGCCGCCCACCACCATGAAGACGCTTACTACGCCGACGGCGGCGCCGGCAATTGCGCCCGTCAGTTGATCCCAGGCCGAAACGAGCGTGTCCGACGAGAGAATTGAAAACGTGTCGTCCTGTTGGGGACGAAGGTGGCGATAGGCGCGGATCAGCATGCGGATTTCATCCTGCGCCTGCTCGAGCTGATCGCGGCTCGCGGCAATGAAGTTATAGCCAATCCCCTTTTGCGATCCGTAGATCTTGAAGAAGGTCTGATCCGGGATGGCCACAAAACTATCCTGCGATTGGCCGAACACGCTTCCCTTGGGCTGCGCGACGCCGATCACCTCGAACGGCCGGCCGTCGACGCCGATGGTCTTCCCCACCGCATCCACGTTCGGAAAGAAACGATCCTTAAAATCCGCGCCGATGAAGACCACGTCCATGTGCTTCTGATCTTCGATGTCGGTCAGGAAACGGCCCGTCGCCACCTGGGTGTTGTTCATGACTGCGGAATTCGAGGTGACACCCTGTAGCTGGACGCCGCTGACCAGATCGCCAACGTAAGTCACGTTCGCCGTGCGGCCCGAGGAAATGCCGATCTCGCGGACCAGCGTGGCGTGGCTCTTGACGAATTCGTACTCCTCGATTGAGAGCTCCGGATTTCTGCGCAACGCATCCAGAAACTGTTTGGGATCGCGGCGGCCGACGAAGGCCACCCGTAAAACCCGGAATCCATCGGACCCCATCGTGGACGCGGTTTCCGCCACGAAGACGTCCATGCCGTGAATCACCGACATGACGGCGATCAAAGTCGTGGTGGAAAGAATAATGCCCAGCAGCGTCAGGAAGCTTCGCAGCTTACTGGCTCGCAACGAATCCAGGGCCACGCCCGCGGCTTCGAGAAAGGAGGCTTGGGACTTCACTATCTCAAGGATACGAAAGCCGCCGATAACTTGTTCGCTCTAGGACACGAAAGTCGCTGGTTTCTTGTGGGAAATCTCCAGCAGCCAGTCTATGACTAGTCCATCCAGCCAGAAACGGGGGCGCGTCCGCGAGATGAACCCAATGTGGCCTCCGTGATCCACGGCGACCAGCCGCAGATGTCGATTGCTCGCAAAAGCCGCGTGATTGTAGACCTCGAATGGAACCAATGGATCGTCCTTGGCGGTCACCAGCATGGCCGGCACCCGGATCTTCTCGAGAAACTGATTCGAGGACTGCGTGCGGTAGTATTCGGCGGCCGTGCCGAATCCGAAGAAGCGCGCCGTGTAATAGTCGTCGAAATCGTAAATCGTGCGAATCTTCGGCAGGTGCTCGAGCGTGTAGATCTCCGGAGCCTGGCCATGCCGGACCCGGATCCTTTGCTTGAGCCGGCTTAGAAACCGATCCCTGTAGATGAAATTTTCTCGCTTGCCAAGCGCGTCGGCGCAGGACGCCAGATCGATGGGTGTTGATACGGCGCAGACCCCTGCGAGCAGTTCAGGTCCCGACTCGCCGAGTTCGCCCGCGAGCTTCAGCGAGATATTGCCGCCCAGAGAGAACCCGGTCAGATAAATCGGCAGCCCGCTCGAACGTTTGCGTTCGCGGAGCACATGCAGCACGTCGCTGGTTTGCCCGGAGTGATAATTCGTCAGCGCCAATTCCTCCGTGCCGCCGCAGCTTCGCAGATTCACGCGGTGGGTAACGTACCCCGCACTCAGCGCCGCGTACGCCATACTTTTGGCGTATCCGGCATCGCTCGATCCCTCGAGGCCATGCACCAGAACCAACTCGCCGCGGGGCTCTCCCGCTGGACGCTGAGTGTGAACCAGCACCCGGACCTCAGGCTCGGTTTGATAGATGACGGCCTCGACGGGCCAGCGATGCGTTTCGGGCCGCTTCCAGAAGTTCCCCGCAATGGTTGCAAGGTGCGGATTTCTGAATAGCGGATTGAACGGCGTCAAGCTCTAATTTTAACGCCCGGTCTGGTATCCGTAGGCATCGAGCATCGACCGGCCTTCGCCGGTGAGGAGAAAATCGACGAATTTCTTGGCTGCATCCGGATGCTTCGAATTTGCGAGGATGCCGAGCGATTGCAGGATCGGTTCATGCAGACTTTCATCCACGCGAATGACGTTTCCGGACTCCTTCAGCACCAATGAATAGGCAGTGAAGACAGCGTCCGCATTATGCGAAATGCCGTACTGCTTGGCGATGTTGATGTTCTCGGCGTAAACGACCTTGGATTCAACCTGGTCCCAGACATGCGAACGCTGGAGAGCCTCGACCGCCGCCTGTCCATAGGGCGCCAGTTTCGGGTTGGCAATGGCGATCACGTGTATGGCGGGCGATGCCAGGTCTTCCACGCGACGAATCGGATTCCCGGTTGGTTGCGGAATCCACAGCGCCAGAACGCCGTGAGCGTAGACGGCCCGGCTGCCGGGTACCAGCAGGTGTTTTTCGTCGACCTCGGCTACATGTTGGGAATCGGCGGCGGTGAATACGTCAAACGGCGCGGCGTTCTCGATCTGCTGCGTGAGCTGCGCGGTGGCTCCGAAACTGAATACGGGATGAATCCCTGTTTGTGCCTCGAATCGGGGTCCCATTTGTTGAAATACGTCCATCAGGTTGGCGGCTGCGGCCACCGTGACTTCGGCTTTCTCCGGCGCAAGGCGGCTGCATGCGGATGAGAGGAAGAGACATCCGAGCAGCGCATAGAGCGAAGTCTTTAGCACGTCTTATATATAAGACAATGGCGTGTAAGAACGCAAAGTGGACCGAGCCGCGACCGTGAGGGAGTCGGTGCCCGATGTTGAAATTTCACTGCCGCGCAGTTACATGAGTCTCGTGGCGTGCAGTCCGGTGAACTCGGCGAAAACCAGGGAGGATCTCACGCAGGAAGGCACCGATTCCCCTGGGAAACGTGTAGCCGGTGCGCCGATTCGCCCGGCGCCAGGCCTCCCAGACGTTGCCGACCAGCACACCCGCGAGCAGAAAGTAGACCACACCGGCCCATTCGAAGACCGCGTAGCTGACTACGGCCACGAGTACTCCGCAAATGAGCTGATCGCGATACTTCACGGGAGACGTCGGCGGATCGCTCAGGATGATGAGCGCGAAGAACAGCGCCGCTTGAAGGTCGGGCGCGCGAAAAATTTCGGCGAGCCGCACCGGATCGCTCACGAAAGTCGTGACCGTAAAGAGCAGGTAGTAGGCGCCCAGAAACGCCAGCACCAGCGGCATCTTGTTGACCCGATCCGCGATGAAGATTCCGGCCGCGACCATCACTACTTGGAATATCGGCGTTACTTCGGGCATGGCTCCCCACCAGCTCTGACCAGCGTGGAACACATAGAAACTCGCGACGATTGCCAGGGCCGCGGGATTAAACACATTCGCCGTCCGTGAGCGGAAAATGTACTTGCTCAGTATCGCGGCCACGGAGGTGATCGTCGTTACGTACCAGTGTTCCTGCGCCCGCAGGACCATGGCCACGATCAGCGCCGTGAGAACCGCGCCGCTCGGAAATTCCCAAACTTTCTTTCTCAGCCTGAGGATGAAAAGGTCCACGATGCCCGCGGCGATCACAGCGCTCACCAGCCCAGGCGCGACGACGCGTATGCCCTCATGCGGCGCGGCCATTGCGACCAGGACCACCAGAATGATGGTGAGCAAGCCCTTCGGTGTTTTAAAAAACTTCGCGAACCTCTGCGCGGCCCCGGCTTTACGCCGCATGGCACAGTCCTTGGGTTTCGTACCGCTCGAGTTCAGGCGTTACGATCAGCCCGTCCACACCCATGCGCTCGAGGAGCGCGATACCCTCGGCCGCGCCAAGGACGAAGGCGGCCGTCGAGAGCGCATCCGCCAGCATCGCGCCAGGCGCCACCACGGTCGCGCTCGCCACGGAGTCCGCCGGAGCGCTGGTGCGTGGATCGAGGATGTGCCGCCCGCGTTCGTAATCGCCCGATGTGCACACGGCTTGATTGGAAACGCGCAGAGAAGCGATCAGCTGGTGGTCGCGTCGCGGGTGCCGAATCCCCACGCACCACGGCTCGCCCCGCGGGTTGCTTCCCCCGAGATACAGATCGCCCCCGGCATCGATCGAAAAATCCGCGAACTGCTGTAACTCGCGCGCCGCCATGTCGACGGCAAGTCCCTTCGCCACGGCACCCAGATCGAGGAGCAACGGACGCAGCAGCGTGATGGTCCTTCGTTCGGGATTCAGTTGAACATCGCGATAGCTGACATCGTCCGCGGGCGCGATCGCGGTGTGGACGATCGCTCCGGTGCGATCCTCCCGGTTGAAACCCCGCAATTCCATCTGATGACCGACCGTGGGGTCGAACGCGCCGGCCGTCTCCTCAGCCACCCTTAAAGCAAATTGCACGGATTCGAAGAGCATAGCACTGACCGGCACGGGCTCGCCGACCCGCGCCGTAAGCTGCGTCAGCTCACTCCGGGGATTGAATCGCGTGCAGCATTCTTCAATCTGCCAAAACCATCCGAACGCGCGCTCTATGGCGGCTTCGGCGCCGGAACGGGCGACATGTATGGTAACCAGGGTGCCCATCGCGGCTTCCGTGCGGACGGACACGCCGCCGTTCACTGCGCTTGTTTGAGGGCGAAGAAGACGGCGGAGTAGAAAGCGTCCGCGCTCTCGGTCGCGCCGCCGACACGGTCGACGTTAGGGCTCTGGCGTTTAATTACCTGCGGAGGCAATTTGTCGATGATGTCGCACGGATAGCGCGTCTGGCAGTTAGAAATCTCCGCTGACACGATGCGCCCGCTTTCAATCACCACGGTGGCCTCGATGTCTCCATGACGGCTACCGCCCCAGGCCACGTACTTTCCGTCTTTCCAAACCACCGGGGCTGGCGCGGCGGGAGCAGGCGTGGGGACGACAGCAGGAGCCTCCGCCGGCTGTTGAACGATCGGAGTGAGGGAGGCTACGGGAGTAGAAACAGGTGCGCTTACCGGCGCGGGTGTCTCGGCTAACGAAGGAGCGGTCTCAGCCTTCGGAGCCTGAACGATCGCCTTCACCGGGGCTGAAGACGCAGCCACCTTCGGTGCATCGGGCGTTATACGCTTCGGCTCGGGATGCGTGGATGCCGCAGGAATTGGCGCAGCCGCCGTTGAGCTGTCGGTTGCTGTACCACCGGCCGGGGCCTCGCGCGCGAGCGACCGCTCGACGGTCTGCTGGGCCAGCCGGTCGGCAGCGGGGCGCGTGCGAACGTACCCGGCGGCGTATACGGCGAGGACCGCCGCTGAACTCATGACCACCAGGCTGTTAGCCACCTTTTGGTTGGAACCGTTTCGCGCCATTCCAACCATTGTAATCCGACTTCCGGCCCTTTTTGAAACCCGCCTGCACAACGGAGCCTGGCGCTTCGGACAATTCCGAGTTTCTCTACACGCTTGCGGGTCGCGCCGGCCCAACGCGGGCGGCCGGAGAGTTGCCCGGCGCCGAGGAGCTCTGGCTACCGCCCCTCAGCGCCACCTAGACGAAGGTTAAGTTTCGTCTGTCTCGAAGTGTGGGCACAAGCCATCATACTCGCCGCCCACATCGCTGCCTCCGAGGACAACTTCGCTTGTCTCGCCCACCAGCTTCAGCTCAGGAACCACATATTGTTCTTCCATTTCGTTCTCCTTTCGAGAGTCTTACCAAATCGAGAGACTCTTGTTTAAGAAAGTAGTGCGAATTAACCAACATTGGAATGCCCAGACGCGGCCCTTCCACGGGGCCCATTTTGCAGCGTTCGGGGTCCCCTCAGAATGGGGTTCGCAGACTCATCGGAACGATTCGACTGTCGAAAGACTCTTGATTTCGAGCGACAATGTTCTCTTACGCCGATGGAGAATGTGAAACGCGTCCTTGCCTGGCCGTCGAAAGCAAAGCACTTTCTGCCGGTATTTCTGTTTTTTTCCATGCGGCTCACCGCTCTTCAACCGGCTCTCAACATTACGCAATATGCGCACACGGCGTGGACGCGAAGGGACGGGCACCTGCCGGGCAGCGTCTTTGCGGTGTCTCAAACTCTCGACGGCGCCCTCTGGATCGGTACAGAGTTCGGCCTGCTCCGTTTCGATGGCATCACATTCCAACCTTTAACACCATTGGGGGACGGGGCCTTGCTGAGCGACACTGTTTGGGCTCTCGCTCCGGGATCCGACGGCAGTCTTTGGATCGGCACCCGCGCCGGACTGTCGCGCTGGAAAGCCGGCCGGCTTGAAAACTTTCTCACCAGCGAAGGCCCATCGGGACCCGGTGTGGTCTCACTGCTCGTGGATCATACCGGGACGATTTGGCTGGGCACGGCTGGATTCCGCTCCGGAGGACTGTGCCGTCTGGAAGGTACCCGGCTACACTGCTTCGGGCCGACTGAAGGTTTTAGCGGCCGCGGAGTACATGCTCTGTTTGAGGACGGCACGGGAAACCTTTGGGCGGGCAGCGAGGCGGGGCTGTACCAGTGGAAGCCCGGTGCGGCGCCATTATCGGGGTTAATCGCGTCCTCGCCGCCAATCACCTCGATCGCCCAGCGCCCCAACGGCGAAATCATCGTGGTTACGAACAGATCCAATGCGCTACACCGTTTCGCGGATGGCGGGGTGGTTCCATTTCTTAAGTCCGCTGCGGCGGATCAGGTTCAGATGAGGGTACTGCTCACAGACCGGGATGGTGCGCTTTGGATCGGGACGAACGGGCAGGGCTTGCTGCATTTCGGTCAGGGACGCATGGAC
>JBEKBK010000132.1:0-16988 GCA_050015435.1 Bryobacteraceae bacterium | reverse complement strand
GCCAGCGCCGCATGCGATCCCAAATAACAGCGACACGCCGCTGGATTACTACCGAATTGAATTCAAGCGTGAACTGTGCCACTGTGAGGCTCGAAATGACTAAGGAAAAACTCTATCGGCGATTGGAATGGCTAGAGGAAGAGCGCATCCCCGACGGCCCGCATACGATAAATCGAGGTCTGGTACCTTGATTTGGATGGCTCGCCAACACGACAACACCACACATCTGGCAGAAAGCCCCCGGCTAGACGGTCTTGGATGGTGGCCCACTGCTGCCCGGAAACTCCGCTACAAAGGCGTTGACCAAAAAAGTCCGGATACGCCGTTGTCCGGGATGTAGCGCGGACCGGCCCTCAGCGCTTTTATGAAACGGATTGGCTTACGCCCACTTCTTTCCCAAAGTGTCCAGGCTCGCGCGAGAGAGGTCCTCGGGCGTCATGGCAATCCGAAACTCTACTTCGGCATTAAAGGTGAGAAACCACGGCTCGGCCAACGCTGGGACATCGGACGGACTGTTTACGTTCACCACGAAGGTTCCCCCACGGCGACCGTTATGCTCAGAAAAATAGGCAGCTTCGGGCTTGATGGGCTCAAGAATTTTCTGGATCTTGGGCCCGGCACTTCCGTCTCGAACGGCGGTGTTGAAAGGTTCGAGTGGGCACTCAACGTGCATTAGCATTCGCATAAAAATCCTCCTCTGGAGTGGCGACTGGCTTCTCGGTCGCGAGTGGCACACGGTAAAAGAGCATAGCACAGTTGGGACCCTGAACAGCTCATTTTACGTTCGAGACAAGAGCATAAGTCGCCATGCGACACATGTTCTCATTGCAACTCCCAGCTGCTCGACTACATTTCCATATCAAGTGGATTGAGAGACCGCTATATGCCGGAGCAAACGCTGAATCTCAACCAGGTGGAACGCTTCTTTGGCGCCGCCCACTCCTGGAGCTTGCTCCATTACCATACGCACTTCTGACTCAGGACACACCAGAGATCGTCGTATATACTAGCGCTCCTCTACCGCTGTGGCCAGACGTTTGTGTCCACCAGATCGCCGCCGAGGATCTGCGGTGGCATAGTAATATGATTACACTGGAGCCGGGACGCAGCTGCGCCGATCTCCTCATGCGGGCGTTTCCTCGCGAGCTAATTCTGCTGGCCGGTGTTGCTCTCACTCCCGCGCTGTTTGCGCAGGCGCGCTGGGAGCGCGAGGAAGCGGTCTTGCGCGGTCTGACGGATTTCCATCACACGGCGTGGGGCGGCCTGGGTGCGGTTTTTGACATCAAGCAGTCTTCCGAAGGATACCTGTGGCTGACGACGTCGAAGGGCATTCTTCGTTTTGACGGAGTCCGGTTCCAGTCACTCCAGGAAGTGACTCGCGGGGCTGTGTTCGACGGCGACATCGACTCCGTCTTTCTCTCCGCGTCGGGAGGGCTCTGGTTGACTACCGAGGGCGCTGGGCTTCTTCTCTGGAAGGACGGACGGCTCTCCAACTTTCCGGACCGGCGATGTACACCGAGCCGCAAGCAGGGACAGATCATCGAGGACCAGGACGGTTCTCTGTGGGTGCAAGCGACGGCCGGCCTGTTCCGCCTCCGCGGGTCAGTGTGTGAGCAGATTGGACCAGATCAGGGATACCCAGGTGGGTTCCTGGCAGCGATCTTCCTGGATCGAGCAGGAACGCTCTGGGTGAAAACGCAGACAGGCCCGCTTTTGTCGTTGCAGCGCGGCGCGTCCAAGTTCCAGAGGACCGAGTATGGGGAAGGAACGTCCGCGGCCTTCGCCTTTCTCCATGAGGCGCCAGACGGTATGATCTGGCTCTCCGACACCCAGGGGCTTCGCCGGGTGACCGGCAGACCCGGAGCTCCTGCGTACTCATCACCTCGAAAGACCTCCCCAAAGAGCGCTCCATTCGGCGACTTCACCTTCGCCGCGGACGGTTCCCTGTGGGCGGTTACGAAGAGAGGCGTGCGGCGGTTCGATCACCTGGAGCGGTGGCCACTCCCAGTTGCTCTGGAGACAGCGCCAGGAGAGAGTTTTACGCCGGAGACGGGACTGAGTTCCGATGCTGTCTGGAAGGT
Organism: Bryobacteraceae bacterium; assembly: GCA_050015435.1. Lineage (GTDB taxonomy): Bacteria > Acidobacteriota > Terriglobia > Bryobacterales > Bryobacteraceae > Palsa-187. The sequence continues at coordinate 14,907 of JBEKBK010000132.1, read as the reverse complement.
GCTCATTGATCGGGAAGGCGTGTGGATCGCGACCAATTCGGGGCTGGACCGGCTACGCAGCACCAGCCTCATCGCGGTGCGACTTCCGGTTACGCAGGAGCATGAATTCAGTATTGCCGCCGGGAACGAAGGTTCGATTTGGACCGGCAACAGCACTTTGCCGCTGACGCATATCATGGCGGACGGAACTATCGCGAGCATTCCCGGCACGCGCCAGACGATCGCTCTGCGGCGCGATCACAACGGAACTATCTGGTCGGCGGGCGCCGGAGATGCCCACCTATGGCGATCCTCCGGGGATCGCTTCTTGCCACTACACTACCCGGATGAAGAACTGGACAGCGTGCTTTTCGTCGCGGTGGATCGCAACAACGAGCCTTGGATCACAACCAGCAGCGGGCGAGCTTATCATCTCACGGGCGGTTCGTGGCGCAATCAGACGGAGACCCTTGGCAAGAAGCCGGGCGTGCGTGGAGCCATGGTGGATGACAAGGACGGAAACGTCTGGTTCGCATTTTCGAACAAGGTTGTAATGTGGGACGGTTCGACGTACCACTGGTACTCCTTTCCTGACGGACAGCGCGGTGTTTCGGAGAATACGATGTCCGTGCGAGGCGATCACGTTTGGCTGGGGGGCGCGGGCGGCGTTCAACTGTTCACACAAGGCAAGTTTTTCATCATGCGGTGGAAGGATCCGGGGCTGCCCGGCAGGGTATCCGGTCTTGTGGAGACGGAAACGGGCGATCTCTGGAGCAATGGATTCTCGGGCATCACTCACGTGTCCGCCGCTGAGTTGAACCTGTGGCTCCGCGATCCCCAATACGCGGTTTCCGCGGAGCGCCTGGATGAGCTGGACGGTCTCCCGGGGCTCTCAGGAGAGGTGCTGCCCGAACCGTCCCTGGTGGAGGCTCCGGACGGGAAACTGTGGTTCGCTACCACGAAGGGTATCGCGTGGTTGGACCCGGACGCGTTCGAAAAAAACCGCAACCGCGTGGCTCCCCCCGTGATCATTTCCGCGGTCATTTCGGATGGTCGCACTTACTCAGGCTCTGACGGTCTGAGCCTTTCGTCACCCACCGACAAACTAGAAATTGAATACACGGCGTTGAGCCTTGCCATCCCCGAGCGCGTGCTCTTTCGCTATAAGCTCGACGGCGTGGACGAGGACTGGCAGAACGTGAGTATACGCCGCCAGGCCTACTACAACAACCTTCGCCCCGGAAACTACCGATTTCGCGTCATCGCTTGCAATAACGACGGGGTTTGGAATGAGACTGGCGCCGTGTTGAACTTTCGGATCATGCCGGCGTTCTACCAGGCCCTGTGGTTTCAATGGCTCTGTGTGCTGGCGGGCGCTGGCGCTCTCTGGTTTCTGCACCGCTTGCGATTGCGGCAAACGGCACGGCAGTTGAACATGCGTATGGAGGAGCGGGTCAACGAGCGGACCCGCATCGCCCGCGATTTACACGATACGATACTTCAGAGCTTTCAAGGGGTCTTGCTGAAGTTCCACGCTGCCACGTTCATGCTTCCGGATCGTCCGATGGATGCGAAGGGCACCATTGAGACCGCGATCCAGCAGGCCAGGCAGGCGATCGCGGAGGGCCGGGATGCCGTTCAGGGATTGCGCTCCTCCACGCTGGTTACCAATGGGCGATCGGCCTGGTCGGTGAAGAACTCGTTTCCAGTCAGGTCGGCCAGAATTCTCCCGATTTTCGTGTCGGGCTGGAAGGTAAGCCGAGAGATCTGGTTCCGCTCCTCCGGGACGAAGTCTACCGGATTGCATGCGGGGCCCTTCGCAACGCATTCAAGCATGCGCACGCTGCGCGCATCGAAGTGGAAATTCGATATGATCAACGGCAGTTTCGCTTGCGGATTCGGGATGATGGAAGAGGCATCGATGCGAAAGTTCTGGGTGAAGCTGGACCGCCTGGACATTTCGGGTTGTCTGGTATGAAGGAGCGCGCCAGACTTCTGGGGGGAAAGCTGGCCATCTGGAGCGAACTCAATTTCGGCACAGAGGTCGAGCTAGCCATTCCAGCCGCTATTGCATATGCAAAATCGTCTGAGGCCATCGAGCCGATGATTTCGAGAGGAGGATCTTGAGAAAACGATGAGTCCGGTCGCCAATTCCATACGGATTCTGAGCTGCGACGACCACCCCGTTATTCAGGCAAGGGATAGCCGCCCTCCTGGCTACTCAGTTGGACATGAGCTTGGTGGCGGAAGCCTCGAATGGAAGAGACGCGATTCAGCAGTTCCGGGCGCACCGCCCGGACATCACCCTGATGGACCTGCAGATGCTTGAAATGAATGGCCTGGATGCATTGACCGCGATTCGGGCCAGTTTCCGGAAGCACCGGCGATGTTCAGGTCCTGCGCGCCATGAAGGTGGGCGCTCGCGCTTACCTGCTCAAGAATCTGTTGGACAAAGAACTCCTGGAGACGATTCGTGCCGTCCATGCCGGGAAAAAGGCCCTATCCGCCGAAGCCTCATCCGAGACTCGCCCAGCATGCCACGGATGAGGCCCTGACCCCGGGGGAGGTGGATGCCCTGCGGGAAATTGGCTGTGGAGTAATTGTGAGCATCGTCCTTTTCGGAAGAACTTCAGGCGTCGTCTCCTTCAGCGGATCAGGAAGGTTGGTGGCAGCTGCGCGCGCGAGAGCGGATTATGGAGTCCCCGTGGAGTTTTTGTCGGGTCTTTATAGGAGGAGAGAGCTCCTGCGAAAATCAACGATACTGATTCGGCGGCTCACCCTGCTACATCGGAGACGGTTGTCGTCTGGGCAGTTAAACCATCAGACAGTTCCTTGCTCGGCTTGAACGTAGCGGATTTGCGAGCGGCGATCTGGATGGTTTCGCCCGTCTTCGGATTCCTGCCTTGACGGGCCGCCCGGTCCTTCACCACGAAGCTCCCAAAGCCGCGGAGATCAACACGTTCTCCGGATCGCAGGGCTTTCCCGATCTCCCCGAGAAGCAATTCGACAACCGCTTCGACCTCCTGCTTAGAGCGGTCCGATGTACTCGCGACTGCGTCGATGAGTTGTTGTTTAGTCATTCCTCTTCAGTTTAACGACAAGGATTGCCCCCCACCCGTTCCTACCCGAGAATTTTCTGTTGACGAATGAAATCGCGGCTTGGTATTCAGGGACGAGGCTAGGTCGGCGCACGAGTGCTCCTATAATTTTGAAAGTGATGGCGATCAGCGCCTAACGATCAGTTTCGAAAAATACCCATCCGTTTCCGGACCCACCCACAACGCTATCCGACCGCGCGCTTTTCCCAGCTTCAGGTCATTGACGATCAGGCAGGGTCGGTCCGCTCCGTTGACGTACAGGCTGGCTTGGATTCCGCTCACCACAACCTTGATCTTAGTCCAGGCCCCGGCTTCGAGGTCTGCGTACGATTCGTAGCTTCCAGGGCTTTCGGTCCGCAGTCTGCTCCAGGGAAAGTCGGGCTCCGATTCGTACTGCGTCGAGTGGTTGCGGCGAAGCTGGTCCGCAGCTCTGCCGTTGGTGGGCCGAATGTAAAAGCACTCAAAATGCGCGTTGTCAGGCTGAATCCGGAACGCGATTCCGATGAAGCCTCGGGCCCCAGCGTCGGGCGTACCATGCCGAGGCATTCCTGCAACTTCCACTTCGATCGTTCCGTCCTCAAAATCCGTGCCGGAGACGACCGCCATGGCGCCGGCAGGCGTCGGATTCCCTCCGGACGCATCCAACAGGCGAAGTGCCCGCCGGCTCTTATACACCCTCGGTTCCGCTTTCACTTTGAGAAGCTCCAGCGAGGCTAAGGAATCGATCCGATAGGTAACGGTCGTGCGCTTGGGTTCAGCGGATGCGGAGAAGCAAAGCAGTAAGGCAAGGACGACAGGCCAGATTCTCATACCGGTCTTGGACGCCTGACAAACTAAAAAGGTAGTAGCGAATCGTCCGTTAGCAACGAATCGGGCACCCAGGCTACTGCGATTAGCCAACGCCAGCTATATTGATCCTGATCCTGCCGCGAAGGTGAACCCGTCCGGAACGCTGGTGACAGAGGGCTGTTGCGGGCACCAGTGCAGGCGAGAGCGCGAGTGCGAGCACTATTATAGATCTCACTCCTGCATCCGGCTCATCACGAAGGGCGGCGCAGTAGCCTTCATTTCGTTTTCTGATACGCGATTTTCCCCCCGACAATCGTATATTCGACATCCGCCTTCAAAATTTCTTCCTCGGGAACCGTCAGAATGTCTTTCGATAACACGGTGATATCGGCGAGCATTCCCGGCCTGAGCCGCCCCTTCAGATTTTCCTCGAACGCGCTGTACGCATTTTCCACCGTGTAGGATTTGAGCGCCTCCATTCGCGACATCTTCTGCCCAGGATAAAATGCCTGGCCGTTTTTCATCTTGCGCGTGACGGCCGCGTAGAAATTCGCGATCGGATTCACATCCTCCACCGGTGCATCAGTGCCGTTGGAGACATGCGCGCCGGACCTCATCAGGCTCTGCCATACGTAGGCGCCCTCAGCCGCGCGTTTTTCGCCCAGCCGCGGGATCACCATCGGACCGTCTGAGGTGCAATGCACGGTCTGCATCGACGCAACCACACCCAGCTTCCCGAACCGCGGGATATCGGCCGGGTCCAGATGCTGCGCGTGCTCGATCCTCCAGCGCAAGTCCTTTTTCTCCGGATGCGCCGCGAACGTGCGTTCGTACAGATCCAGCACCTCGCGATTTCCCCGATCGCCGATCGCATGCACGCAAAGCTGGACATCGTTAGCGATCGCGATCTGCGCTGTCTTCTCGATGTCGGCCAGCGGCTCAGTCTCGCTGCCGCTGGTTGAAGCCAGATCCGAATAGGGCGCCAGCAGCCACGCGCCGCGCGTCCCCAGCGCTCCGTCAATCTGACGCTTGATCGCGCGGACCGTCAGGTGATTGTCGCCGAATCCAATCATCCGCACCTTGGGAAGATCGCGAACGATCTGCTCGTTCGGCTCGCGAAGCATCACCCACAAGCGCAACGCCAGTGTCCCGTCCGCCGCACGACGCTTGAATCGTTCGATGACGTCGGCCGGCGATCCCGCGTCTTGAAACGTGGTGATGCCTTTCGATACCGCTTCCCCTGCCGCGAGATCGATTTCCCGTTGTGCGACGGCCTCGCGCTCCGCGGGAGTACGCTTTGCCAAATCCCGAGCCATCGCATCGCGTATCAGCCCCTGCGCCCGTTCATTCATCAATCCGATCGGATTCCCCGTCGCGTCCTTCATGATCTCTCCGCCGTCCGGATTCGGAGTGTTCCGCGTAATTCCAGCCGATTTCATCGCTGCCGCGTTGACGAACACTGCATGGCCGCTGGCGTGCGTTAGGATCACTGGATTATTCGGCGAAATCTTACTCAGCCCATCGTGAATTGGGAATCCATTGACGTTCGGCGACGGCTTCACCTCCCATTTTTCCTGATGCCATCCCGTCCCGACGATCCATTCGCCCGGCTTCGCCTCGCGCGCGGCCGCCGCGATCATAGCAACGATGTCTTCCCAGCTCTTGGCATCGCGCAGGTTCAGGTTCATCTTCATCTGCCCGACGCCTGTGAAATGCCCGTGCCCCTCGATGAATCCGGGGACTGCGAGCTTCCCGCCCAGGTCGATTACGCGTGTCCGGGACTGGATCTGGCTCGCCATCTGCGCGTCCGTGCCCACCGCGACGATTTTCCCCGCTGTGATCGCGATCGCCTGTGCCACTGCGGGCGTATCAAGCGTCACGATCTTTCCGTTCCGAAGCACCAAGTCGGCTCCGGGTGCGAACACGCCACAAAACAATACGAGCAGTACGACTTTCATAAGCTCATATTATCGTCCAGTTCGGCCTCCCGGAACTTCTCGCCGCTATAGGGCAAAAAATAAGAATTTCACCCATTGCTCTGGCAGTTCTAGAACTATATAATGGCGTGCATTTGTAACGCTCGCGAAAATCTCCGGGTTGCGCGTAATCGCTCGTTCCACTGCGTTCCGTTACCAGGGAAAAGCTCAGGACGTGCGCACGCTGGGAGCCGAGTTGAACGTTGGCGCGGTGCTTGAAGGAAGCGTGCGTAAGACGGCCACCGGCTTCGTGTCGCGGTCCAATTAATTGAGACTTCGACGTCTTTTCACCTTTGGGCAGATACCTTCGAGCGCGAGACGGCGGACATTTTCGCGATCCAGCGGGAGATATCTAGCGCGATCGGCGGCATGGTCAAGGTCCCGCTTCCGGCGGCAAGCAGGCCTATAGCAACCACGACCAGCGCGAGCCCTAGAGCTTACGATCTTTATCTTCGCGGAGTCTAGTGCGAAAGGGAACGCACAGAAGAGAGCCTGGCAAGAAGCCTGGATTATTTGCAGCGGGCGGCTCATGAGGATCCGGATTGTGCTCTGATCTTTGCGCGCCTCTCCCATACGCACGCGGCGCGAGCGATATTCGGACTCGAAGCGCCGGAGATGGCGATGACCCGCGCCAAAGCAGCGGCAGACAGAGCTCTCGATATCGATAGCTCGCTCGGCGAAGCGCACGCGGCCGGGGCCGTGGTCCGTGCCGTTTATGAATGGGATTGGCAGGCCGCTGAAAACCAGTTTCGCCACGCGCTGGAACTTAGCCCGAACGTCGCTGGAATCCATCATCGCTACACATATTTTGTCTGGCGCCCACGGGTCAGGTTGATGCGGCGCTCCGGGAGGTACGTCAGGCGAAAGCCTTAGATCCGCTTTCTCTGCTGCTTAATGCCCTCGAGTGCTCCGCTTTATGCTGGACCAGTTGAGTTTTGATGCCTCGATCGCCAGCGGCCGCAAAACCTTGGAGCTGGAGCCCAGCCATTTCCTCACATATGTATACATCTCGTGGGCTTACCGGCAGGCAGGAGCATTATCAGAAGCGCTCGATACCGCCGAATCGGCGGTGCGCCTGGCCCCCAATTCGCCGCTGGCGTCGAGTTGCCTTGGCACGGCGCCGGCTGTCATGGGCCGCAGGGATGAGGCGAGACGTGTTATCGATCAACTGGAACGCCGCGCCTATGTCCCTTCCGGCATCGTCGCTTCGATTCATGCCGCGCTCGGGAATCACGAGGATTTCTTCCAATGGACTGAAAGAGCGTCGCGCGAACGCTCGGCTCAGCTTGTGTTTACAAATCTGAGGCGCTACGACCTCGCCTTGCGTGCCGATCCGCGATTCACAGCTCTTCTCGAACAGGTGGGAATCGGATAATCTCGTTTTCCCTTCCGCGCGTGTAGAATTGAGACATTCGCTCCGATTTAAGGGAGGAGGGAATGATGAGTTACCAGATTCGTTTGATCGGATTATGCTTTCTGATCGTGGGTTTCGGAGCAACCGCCTGCGCCGCCACGTGCGAGAGTCTTTTAGGACTGAAGCTGCCGGCCACCACGATAACGTCAGCAGTGGTGGTCCCGACGGGAACCTTTAGACCTCCAGGAGCTCCCGCGAACAGTCCCGCACTCGCTGTTTTCAAGGCCTTGCCGAACTTCTGCCGGGTTCAGGGCGTTCTGAAACCGTCCGCCGACTCTCACATCGAGTTTGAAGTGTGGCTCCCGACCGGGGGCTGGAATGGAAAATATCAAGGGATCGGGAATGGCGGATTCGCGGGTTCGATCGGATACGGGGCCCTGGCGGGTCCGGTGGCAAACGGCTACGCTGCGTCATCGACCGATACCGGCCACAAAGGCAGCGCCACGGACGGCGAATGGGCGCTGGGACATTACGAAAAGATTGTCGACTTCGGTTACCGCGCAATTCACGAGACGGCGGAAAACTCGAAGGAGATTATCCAGGCATTTTACAGCGATAAGATCAAACATTCCTATTTCAGCAGTTGCTCAAATGGCGGGCGGCAGGCTTTGCTCGAAGCCCAGCGTTATCCGGCCGATTATGACGGCATTATTGCGGGCGCGCCGGCCAATTATTGGACCCATCACCTCTCTGGGTTTGTATGGAACGCGCAGGCTCTCGACGCCGCGTATATCCCGGCCGCGAAGCTGAAAGCTATCGAGGCCGCGGCGGTTTCCGCTTGCGACAGAATAGATGGAGTTCAGGACGGAGTGATCGATGATCCGACCAAGTGCCACTTCGACCCGGCGGTGTTGCGGTGCAAAGGAGCGGACTCCGACAATTGCCTGACCGACGGCCAGATTGCCACTTTGAAGAAGATCTACGCCGGCCCGAAAACCTCTAAAGGCGAGCAGATCTTTCCGGGGTATTTACCGGGCGGAGAGACGGGGAATGCCGGGTGGACTTCCTGGATCAACGGAATGGCTCCCGGCAGGAGCGCCCAGTTTGCATTCGGCACAGGCTTCTTCGGCGACATGGTATTCCAGGATGCGAACTGGGATTTCCGGAAGTTTCACTTCGATCGCGATTTGAAGATCACCGACGATAAAATGGCTCGAATCATGAACGCTATGGATCCTAACCTGAAGACGTTCAAGGATCGCGGGGGAAAGCTCATTCTTTATCACGGCTGGAGCGACGCCGCGATCGCGCCCACCAATACGATCAATTACTACGAGAGCGTGGTCTCGAAAATGGGCTCCAAAGAGACCAGCGATTTTGTAGAACTTTTCATGGTTCCCGGGATGCAGCATTGCGGAGGCGGTCCCGGTCCGAATGAATTCGGAGCGACGGTCAGGACGCAGACTGATCCACAGCACAATATGACCATGGCTCTGGAACGCTGGGTAGAGAAAGGTGTCGCCCCGGAGAAGATCATCGCGACCAAATATCAGGTGGATAACAATCCTTCGAGTCAAGTGGTTCGAAGTCGTCCCCTGTGCCCCTATCCGCTGGCGGCCAAGTACCAGGGATCCGGAAAGACGGATAATGCAGCTAATTTCACGTGCGCGGTAAAGTAGGAGGTCCGTATGGAAATGACCAACATGAACCGGCGAAGCTGGCTGACCCGGGCCAGTTTGCTATCGCTCACCTCCGGTTACGCTCCATGGCGAGCCTCGGCCGCGCCTGCGGCCCTGACCTTGCCCGTCAAGGGTGAATTTCCGATCACCGAAACACAGACGTGTCTCGACAATTCGCGTTGGCATCCGCTGAGCAACGGGTCAGTCCGGGCGGTCCAGCAATATCTGGATTTCAAGGCTCGCGGCACCCCCGGCTTATCCACCGCCAATCAACAAACGAAAGTGAAGGAGATGTTCGCCCAGCTCATCAATGCGCGGCCGTCCGAAGTCAGCTTCGTCCCGAGTACGATGGTTGGCGAAAACCTAGTGGTCAACGGAATGGATATTCCGCGCTCGGGCGGAAACGTGGTTACCGACGGGCTGCACTTCGAAGGATCGACCTATTTATATCGCACACTCGAAAAGCAGGGCCTGGACCTGCGCGTGGTGATGCCACGCGATTGGCGCATCGAGATGCGCGACATGGAGAAGGTGATTGACAACAAGACCAAGCTCGTGGCGCTATCGCTCGTGTCCTTCGTTAACGGTTTTCAACACGACTTGAAAGCGGTCTGCGATCTGGCCCACAGCCACGGAGCGTACGTCTACGCGGATATCGTTCAAGCGGCGGGCGCCATTCCGATTGACGTGCGCGCCAGTGGAGTCGATTTCTGCGCCTGCGCCAGTTATAAATGGCTGATGGGGGATATGGGGCTCGGGTTTATGTACTGCCGGGAAGATCTGCTGGATAAGGTGGTGCACCGCACGCAATACGGATACCGGCAGATTAAGGACTACGCGGATCATATTTTCCCGTACGACCCGCCCAATCCGTCAGCGGCGACCTGGGAACAGATGAAGGACGCGGCGTCGCACTTTGAGGTTGGCACGATCTCGAGTACAACGGTCGCTGGTCTCTCTTACTCGCTCGACTATCTCCAAAAGTTGGGAGTCAACAACATTCACGCGCATAATCGGTCGCTTGCGGAACGGGTCAAGAAGGAAGTCCCGCGTTTGGGATTCGAGCCTCTGACGCCGCCCGATAGCACGTCTCAAATCGTCAGCTTCGCGGTGAAGAACCCGGAGGCGGTTGCGGCTCGCCTCAAGAAGGCGAATGTGGTCGTCAAGGTAGATCAGCATCTCATGCGAGTTTCGCCGTCCGTGTATAACGACCAAAAGGATATCGATCAGCTTCTCAACGCACTATCTTAGTTGGTTGGAGGCGTAATGCGCCCAAAGTTGATCCCGGGCATGGTGCTGGCGTTCAGCGGAGCGATCGCGGCTAGTGGGTCGCGCGAAGCCACACCGAAGAACGATCTATCGTGCAAAGTTTTTCCGCTCAAGGCGACCCTGGGGATCGACCTCCGGTTTCATAGCGGCTTTGACGTCGCGGTGCCATTTCGCGAGATCGAGGGCGCGGGAAATAACCTGACCATCCGATTTCACGTGACGCCTAAAGATCACGGGCGCCCTCCCGTGGCGTTTGCTCAAAGGATTGACGTTCCGCCCATTAAAATGCGCTACGGCGGAGACGTGAAGCTGCGCGGCACTTTCGACTTGGGTGAAGGAACTTATCACATCGATTGGCAGATGCAGGATCGCGGTGGACGTTCTTGTTCGAATTCCTGGGACGTGGAGGCTGCGCTTGGGGCGAAAGAGCGGCAGATCGAGGTCGCTCTGCCTCGGGACACGGTCCGATACACACGCGAAGACCCGTTTGCACCCGAGCCGTTTATCCGGCGCAGGCCGGACGAATCGCGGGCGAATGTCAAAATCCTGGTGAATCTCGAACCTCAGAACCCGAAGGCAACCGCTCTCCATCCGCTCGACACAGCCTGGCTGGTTTCAATTGTCCGCAGTATTGCGCGCAACGCGCATATCGGCAAGCTTTCGCTGACCGCGGTGAATATTCGCGCGCAGACTGTCTTTTACCGGCAAGCCTATTCCGACCGCATCGATTTTCCCGCGTTGGGTAGGGCCGTGAAGACGTCCAGCTTTGGAACCATCGAATCGAATCGTCTCGCTCGCAGGCACGGAGAGGCGGAATTTCTGACAAAAGTGATTAGAGACGAGACCAAAGACGATTCCCATCCGGATGCATTGATCTTCGTGGGACCGAAAATCCTGATGGAATCGAACATTTCCCAGCGCGACTTGAGCACCATGGGAGAAATCGACTATCCGGTCTTCCTTTTGAACTATAACCGGGCATGGCAAGCGGCCCCGGGCGATAGCATCGGCCGTGTCGTAAAGTTTTTCGATGGCCGGGAATACACGATCAGCAGCCCTCGGGATTTGTGGAATTCCGTGACCGAGATGACCGACCGGATTTCTCAGGCCAAACAGGCGAGGGCCTCCGGCGGATTGTAGAACGCTAAGGTAAATTTCGGGGAATCGTTATACTGGCGGGATGCAACACCGTTTGTTCGGTTTATCGCTTCTGCTGGTGTCTGTCGCGACGCTTCCAACGGCGAATGCGCAACGTATCCTCATCCGCGCAGGTCATCTGGTCAATGTGCATACGGGTGCGGAGCCGGCGGATCAGACGATCACAGTCACTGGCGACAAGATTACGTCGATTTCCTCGACCGCGTCCACGCCCGCCCAGCCGGGCGATCGCGAAATCGACCTGCGCGGGATGACCGTGCTGCCGGGACTGATCGATGTTCATACGCACCTCACCTACGACACCAATTTCGATCCGTACAATCGACTATCAACGGATACCGCGCGGGAGGCACTCAACGGAGCCCGATTTGCGAAGATCACGCTGGAGGCGGGATTCACCACGGTGCGCAACGTCGGCGCGGGCGGATTCTCGGACGTGGCGCTACGCGACTATATCAACGCCGGCTACATTCCTGGTCCCCACATGCAGGTGAGCGGGCCTATTCTCACTATCACCGGCGGACACGCCGACAACGATTTTCTGCCGTTCGATTTTCACGCGAATTCCGAAGGCGTAGCCGATGGGATCGCTGGCATACAGCAAAAAGTGCGCCAGAACGTCAAGTATGGCGCGGATCTGATCAAGGTAGCCGCCACCGGCGGGGTTCTATCAAAGGGCGACGATCCGCAGGCGAGCCAATACAGTCTCGACGAATTGAAAGCGCTGGTCGCGGATGCTCATCGACTGGGCCGCAAAGTTGCCGCACACGCGCACGGGGCGCAGGGAATTCTGTTTGCGTCGGAAGCCGGGGTCGATTCCATCGAACACGGTTCCTATATCAACGAAGACGATATTGGCGCGATGAAAGCGCACGCCACCTGGCTCGTCCCGACACTGTATCTAATAGACTGGATGCAGGAGAACGGGCATCTGCCGGCCATTTTTCAGCAGAAGATGATCGAGGTCAGCGCCGCGATGGCACAGAATCAGAAGAAAGCCGTGGCCGCCGGGGTAAAGGTCGCCCTTGGCACCGACGCCGCGGTATATCCGCATGGTCTGAACGCCCACGAACTGGCGGTCTATGTTACGCGGCTGGGAATGTCGCCGCTGGCTGCGCTGCAGACGTCAACGTTGAATGCCGCGGATCTGATGGGATGGTCGGATCGGGTCGGCGCGGTAGAACCAGGCAAGTGGGCGGACTTGATCGCTGTCGAGGGTGATCCACTGAGGGACATTCGCGTGGTGCAGCATGTGAGGTTCGTGATGAAATCGGGGGTTGTTTATAAATCCCAGTAAAAGACACGGATTTTAGCCGTGCATGAACGTCAATGAACGTGAATAAGTTAATAGGCGGTGAGACCTTCGGTTAGTTCGATATACGTGCCCTGCGGATCGGTTAGAAACGCGACGGCGATGCCGAGGTCCGGGATTTTTCGATAGGGCACATCCAGCTTGATACCCTTGGCCTCGAGCTGCTTGCAGAATGCTTCCAGATTCGTCACTTCGAACCCGATGTGATCAATCGCCCGGCCCTTGGTCCCAACGATAGGGGTTTCCGGCTTCACCCGATTGAAGCTCAGATTCATGGTGGAGATATCGACCGTATCCAGCGAGCCCCTCTTTCTAGGATGACCGCCGAAGTTGGCCACGTACCAGGCGATGAGCGAATCCGCATCCTTCGAGATAAAGTGAATATGGTTCACCACGGCTCGTACCGGAAGGGTAGTGTCCTCCTGCATTTCAAACCTCATTTCATCCAGACCCAGTACATAAGCATTAGGGAAGCCTTCCACTCCCTTAAACTCCCGCTGCACGACAAAACCCTCGTCGCGAAATTTCTTTAGCTCCTCCTGAATATTGCGGACCTTGAAACCAAAATGTTCCATGATGGTGCCTTCGCTGGGGCCGCTCGACGGACGCTGAGAAAAGAGAATCAGCATGCCCGGTACTTTCACGCCGGGAAGGCCTTCCTTCTTGAGAGGAGTAGCATCGAAATGCTCTATCCAGAACTTCTTCTGAACCTCGACGTCTTTGACGTTCAGGTGCACATGGCCCATGGTCACGCCGGCGTCGTTGAAGGGCAGGAGTTGAGCCATAGCCACACTCGCCAGAACCGGTATCGCGAAGAGTAATTTCATATCGAAACCCTGTTTATCAAGAGCGCAAAGGGTGCGGCGCGCGCCTCCAAGTCGGACACGGAACCGATCGCGCCGCACTCCGTTTTGCGCGTGTTCCTTAGAAGAGTAGTATACATTTATGAGGCCGATCGTGGTTTTTCTTGCAGTGACAATCGCGGCGACGGCTGCGGACTACGAGAATACGATTCAGCAGTGGCGCGCGGAACGCGAAGCCAAACTGAAAGCGGAAGATGGGTGGCTCACGGTTGTTGGCCTGTATTGGTTGAAGCCCGGCGAGAATCGCGTCGGATCGAACCCCGGCTTCGAAATTCCCCTGCCCAGTTCTGCTCCTAAGAACGCCGGTGTTTTCTCGATGAAGGGCGGAAGGGCCGTGTTCAAGCCCGCAACCGGCGCCGGTGTCACGATGAACGGCAAACCGGCTTCAACATCAGAACTCAAGCCGGATACGGAACCGAATTACGACATACTCTCGACTGGACGCGTGAAGTTCTACGTGATCAAGCGCGAGGACAAACTGGGAATTCGCGTCAAGGATAACGACAGCGCCGCGCGGAAGAACTTTACGGGTCTGCGTTGGTACACAATTGATCCAAGCTGGAATTTGAAGGCGACGTTTGTCCCTTGGGATACGCCCCACAAGCTGACGTTCGACACTGCCACCGGCATGAAGGAGAAGGACGACAGCCCGGGATACGTCGTGTTTCATCGAAACGGGCAGGAGTACCGGCTCGAGCCGGTGGTCGACGACGATCAGCTTATGTTTGTCATGCGGGATCAGACCAGCGGCAAAACCACCTATGCGGCTTCGCGTTTTTTATACGTGGACTTACCGAAGACCGGGCTTCACGCCAAGTGGACCTTCGACCTCGACTTCAATAAAGCAGAAAACCCGCCGTGTGTGTTTACGGATTTCGCTACCTGCCCGCTGCCGCCTCCGCAGAACCGCCTTCCATTCGCCGTAACCGCAGGCGAACAGATGTACGGTCACCAACATTAAGGCACTGAAGGCGGAGGAACTCGCCGTTTCGTGGCCTGCTCGAACGCGTAGGCGAGCTCGATCAATCGCGGCTCGCTACACGCCATACCAGTAAAGCTGACGCCGTATGGTGAAGGCTTCGGGTTGAAACCCAGCGGAAAGCTCGGCGTAGGCGCGTTCGGCACCATCCCGAACGGCACGATCACAGTTGGATAGCCGGGCTTGGCGGCGATGCCTGCGCCGCTCGCGCCTGGAAACAGAAGCGCGTCCAAATGATTCGTCTGCATAGCCTCGTCGATACCGTGCGTCGCGCTGAGCGCCAGGTCCTTGGCGCGATCGATTTCGTACCTCGCCCGGTCCGCCACCACATCCATTTCATCGGACACATCCAGATTCGATTGGCCAAAGCGGATCGCACCCGACTTCGTATGGGTGATGTTCCATTCCCGTAGCTCGGTCAGAGTCTTTACCGGAGCCGCTGGGCCGAGCG
>JBEKBK010000131.1:0-17054 GCA_050015435.1 Bryobacteraceae bacterium | reverse complement strand
GTCGCGTATCACAAGGCCGACAAGGCTATCCAGAATATCGTTGCCCTGCTTGCTGCGGCGTGATGTTAGCTGCCAGAATGTTGAAGCATTCTTGTTTACAATCTCTGACCTAAGAATCTATATTTAAGGCCGCTAAATTGGAGGCCAAAGAATGACCAAGAAATTCGCCGTCATCTTCGAACAAGCGGAGACCAACTGGGCCGCCTACGTCCCCGATCTGCCAGGTTGTGTGACTACCGGCAGGACGCTGGAGGAAACGGAGCGGAATATTCGGGAAGCGATTTCGGGGCACCTCCAAACGCTGCGGGAATTCGGCGAGCCGGTTCCTGAGGCCACCACTGTGGCCAAGGAAGTCGAAATTACTCCGGCAACCTAGCGTTTAATCGCGACGTTACGCCCAGCGCAGAGCTAGGTATAGCTTGGCTGGAACGACAGGAAACGAGGCGGTATGAAGAGCGAACGTTCGGGCACGGAATACAGGTACGACGTCTGCCTGTCCTTCGCCGGGGAAGATCGGTGCTACGTCGAGAGGGTGGCTGACAACCTCCGTAAGGTTGGCGTCCGAGTGTTTTACGATCGGTACGAACAAGTCGAGCTGTGGGGTAAAGATTTGTATACCCACCTGAGTGACGTTTACGGTACTGCAGCCCGGTACTGTGTCCTCTTCGTATCGGCTGGCTATGCCCGCCGGGTCTGGACGAATCATGAGCGCGCAGCGGCCCAGGAGCGCGCCATCAGGGAAAACGTCGAATACGTGCTGCCGGCCAGATTCGACGACACTGAGATTCCTGGACTTCGCCGCACAATCGCCTACCTAGACTTAAACCAAATCAAGCCTAGCGAGTTAACAACGATGATTGTTAAAAAGCTGGGAACACGGGAACGTACGGCCTACTTACCGCCAATGCCAGACCTCCTGCTACGAAGCTATGCAAAAGATTATGGCCCGGCGGATCCGGTCCTTTTGTGCGAGACGGCGGCCCATTTCTTGGAGGCACTCGTTCGTACGAACGATGAAGAGCGGCAGGCTGTCATCACGCTGTTTCAACATACCTGCCCTAATGGACTCCCCGAGAATGTTCACATGAATATAGATCTCTTGAGTCGCCTTACGGGGTGGAGCGAAGGAAAGCTCGTTCGCACCTTCGCGGGGCTGAGGAGTTTGGGGTTTTACGCCAGATCGTTCAAGAGACGCACGAGCAAGGCCCACCTCGGCGAAGAAAAGATTATCTCTGTCGAGTGGCTGGATATGCACCGGGACCTGGACGAAGACAGAAATGCAACCGATGTCGCCTTTCAGATGCCAGGCATTCAGGACTTCGGCCATTGTGAGGACTGCGCTCTTGCAGCGCTTCGTCGTCTCGATTTTTCGCACCTCTCTTCAAGCACTCTGACGATGGGAGCGTCTGAGGTCGAAACGGGTCGCAGAATTCAGCACATTGGTCGGGAACTTCAAAAAATACATCCGATAGAAGTCGAGATATCGGGGACGCCACGGGCGGTCGGACGAAAAAAGGGACAGGCCTCGAAGCGGAAGCGTCGCACTTGATCGGCAAGATGGGACACTCCTTTAGGCGAATGCGAATAACGTCCAATTCCCTCGATTTCTGGGCGCCGCTTTTTGCGCCTATCAACCTCGTGGGAAAATGCTCTTCCCGTTTCGCAGTTATCCCACTACATGTTCGGCACGGTACGCCTTCTAATACCCCCTTCCCACCGGCGACTCCCTCTTGTATACTTAGCGCTGACTGGGGGCCCACGACGGCTTCCCTTGAAAGGAGATCTATGGAGATCGATCGCAGGTCTTTGATCGCGAGTCTGGGCGGCGCGGCCGCCGTCAGCCTGATGGGTGCCGAAGCCAAGGCGGATGCCCTGGAAGACTTCCTGTCCCATCAGTTGGATTTCGCGGTGGCTCAGCAGGGGAGCACGGGCGACAGAATGGCTACGCCGGCGCAGGGGCCGGAGAAATTCCCCACCGTTAAGGAACTCGAAGAACAAATTGAATCCCGAGGCACTCGGAGAGGCGTAGGAAACCTGTTCGCCGCACGCGGCAATGGCGGTCACGTAAAGCGTCTCGAACCTCTGCCTGCGCAGCCGACACTGCTCGATTACTTCAGGCTTCGATTCGCTCCGGCAAACCATGTGCTGCAAAGCGCCACTCGCGCGATGAAGACGGGCATGACTGAAGAGATTATTTTCGCTTGCCTGATGCACGACGTCGTCCAGGAGATGATCAAGCCGGATCACGGATGGTGGGGCGCGCAACTGATCGAACCCTACGTTAATCCGAAGGTGGCGTTTGCTATCCGCTATCACCAGGCGCTGCGCTTCTTCCCCGATTCCGCCCACGGCTACGAGTATCCGGATCTCTACAAGCGCATCTGGGGCGTGGACTACACGCCGCCGGAATACATTCAGGCCACGTATAAGATGGTCCGCAATCACAAATGGTATATCGAGCCGCGGATGGTCACCGTCAACGATCTGTATGCCTTCGACCCGAATGCAAAGGTCTCGGTCGACCCGTTCGTGGACATCATTGGACGCCAGTTCAAACAGCCCAAGGAAGGGTTGGGGTTCGACAACAGTCCGGTCGCCCACATGTGGCGCACGATCTCGCGGCCCGATCTTCCGCTTTAGCTGTTGCGCTTTAGCTGTTACCCCAGGAGGCGGCGGGAAACCGCCGCCTTTATTGCGTAATTCCCGCCTTCTTGAAGTCCCCGCCCTTGAAGTACGAAATCGTCGACAAATTGATATGCCGCTTGACCGCAGCGTTGATATCCGCGGCCGAAAGCGCGGAGATTTTGCGCTCCAGGTCGGCATCGTGCGCCATGGTCCAGCCGAATTGCGCGTTGCGCTGGAGAGTCCGGGCCAAGCCCTGATCCTGCGACCGGGAGATTTGACGCTCTTCGAGGAAGGCCTTCTTGGCAATCTCGACTTCTTCGGCGGAGAAGCCTTGGGTCACGATTTGATTCAATTCATCTTTGAATGAGTTTTCAACCTTGAGGATGTTCTGGGGATTACAAATCGCGATGCCGAGAAATTGCGCGAAGGAATACGTCGAGCCGGCCGCAAATTCGCTTTGCACGTTGTAACTCAGGCCTTCTTTGTCGCGAATGCGGCGGAACAGCCTGGCCTGAGGGCCGCCGCCGATCATCGAATTGGCGAAGTACAGCGCCGGGAAGTCGGGATCGGGCTCGCCGAGGTCCAGAGTGGTGCCTGCCGCGAAGAACGCGTTGGCCTTGTCGGGCGCCTCGAACACTTGATTCACTACTTCAAGCTTCTGGAAACTCTTCTTCACCAGAGCATACGGCGCAGCGCTCTTCCAGTCGCCAAACAGCTCGCCAGCGAGTTTCTCTACCTCCGCAGGATCGAAATCGCCGATCACGACCAGCTCCGCATTCGATGCGCCGTAGAAATCGTGATAAAACTTCTTCACGTCGTCGAGCGTGAGCTTCTTGAGATTCGCGATGTCCTCGTCGAAGGTCGAGACGGCTCGCGGGTCGCCCTCGGGATAAGGCGCAAGGTGACGCGTCAGCGCATTGATGACAATCGCCTGCGGCTCGCTACGCGAGCTCTCGATGCGGCCGAGCAACGCCTGCCGAATCTGTTCGAACTCAGACTCGGGGAACGCAGGCTCGCGCATCACTTCACCAGCCAGTCGCAGGGCATCTGGGAAACCGGCGCGAACAGTATTGATGGAAACAGTGGCCCCGGTCACGCCGCCGGAAACGTTCATCTGCGCTTTCAGCTTGTCCAACTCATCTTGAATCTGCTGCCGGTTGTGCTTCCCGGTGCCACGCATCAGGATTGCACCGGCCACTTGCGCCGCGGGTCCTTTGCCGAACAAGTTCTTCTCATCGCCGTAATGCAGATCCAGCCGGGCGACGACGGTGCCTCCGCGGGTCTTCTTGGGGAGTAACGCGAGCTTCAACCCATTGGGAAGCGTCGCCCGCACGGTTCGCGAATCGATATTGGCGGGCGTAGGATCGAAAGCTTCGCCGGCCTCCACCGCAGCGTTGCCCTTATAGTCCTTCACTACGGCCAGAACATCGGGTGTCTTCGGAATCTCCGCCCGGTCCGGCGCGTCCGTCGGGAGGAAGCGGCCGATGGTGAGGTTCGATGGTTTCAAATAGAGCTTGGCGACACGCGCCACGTCTTCCGGCGTGACGTTCTTGATGCGATCGCGATCCAGAAACAGGAGACGCCAATCGCCCATGGATTGCCATTCGCTCAACTGCACGCCGATCCGGCCCGAATTGTTGAGCGCCAGGTCGATTTGTTTGAGAATGCCGGTCCGCGCGCGGTCCACTTCTTCTTTGGAAGGCGGTTCCTTCACCGCGCCGTCGATCACGCTGAGCATGGTTTTTTCAACGTCATCGAGTGACCCTTCCTTGCGCACCTGAGCCTCAAATATTAGCAGCCCGGGGTCGTGAAGCTGATAGGTATCACCGCCCGCGGAAATGGCTTTTTTGCTGTCCACCAGCGCTTTATGCAACCGGCCGGCCGGCGTATCATCCAGAATCGCTTCCAACACTTCGATCGCGGCAGTGTCGGGATGGGAGCCGGCCGGAATGTGATAGGCCGTGACGATGGCCTGCATGTCTCCAGCGCGCCGCAGGGCGACCTCCCTTTCCCCGTCCTGAGTGGGCTCCTCGGTGTAGGTGGGGATCAGCTTCCGTGTGGGCTTGGGAACGGTGCCTAGGGTGTCCTTAATCCAGCCGAGGGTTTTGGCCTCGTCAAACTTGCCGGCCACGACGAGCATTGCGTTATCGGGTTGGTAGTAGTTCCGGTAGAAGGCCTGCAGCCGCTCGATGGGCACCTGTTCGATATCGCTGCGGGAGCCGATGGTGCTGCGGCCATAGGAGTGCCACAAATAAGAGGTCGATAAAACGCGCTCCTGTAGGACGCGCATGGGGCTGTTTTCGCCGTTCTCGAACTCACTGCGCACCACGGTCATTTCGCTATCGAGATCCTGGCGCGAGACCCGCGAGTTGACCATGCGATCCGCCTCCATTTCGAGCGCGTAGCGTAGATTCTCGTCACTGGCCTGGAGGGTCTCGAAATAGTTGGTTCGATCATAGGAAGTGGTGCCGTTGAAATCCGCGCCGTGATTGCGCAGTTCCAGCATGATGCTGCCCCGCTTCGCCGTGCCCTTGAACAGCATGTGCTCGAGCAGGTGAGCCATTCCGCTTTCGCCGTAGCCTTCGTAGCGGGACCCGACCATATAGGTCATGTTCACGGTGACGGTGGGTTTGGAGTTATCCGGAAACAGCAGCACCTTTAACCCGTTATCGAGATGATATTCAGTGATGCCTTCTACGGAGGTGACCTTGGTTTGGGGGAGAGCCGGGAACGAGGCTAGACAGAGGGCGACGAGGAGCGGGAACATCTTCATGGCTCCAGGCTATCATTCCGGTAAACTGAGTCAGCTCGGGCTGCCGTAGCGCTCGCGGAGTACGTTCTTCTGAACCTTGCCGGTTCCGCTTTTCGGTAGCGTATCGAGAAAGACCACGGAAGTCGGCACTTGAAGTGCGTCATCCGCTCGCGGCACCATTCGATCAATTCGTCTTCCTCCAGCGTCATGCCATTGCGACGCGCCACCACCGCGCGAATCGTTTCGCCCCACTTGGGATCGGGCAGTCCAATCACGGCGGTTTCGAGCACGGCTGGGTGTGAAAGGATCATCGACTCGACTTCAGGAGAGTAGACGTTCTCGGAGCCGGGCTTGATCATGTCCTTCTTGCGGTCAAGAACGTACACGAAGCCGTTTTCATCGAACCTGCCGATATCTCCGGTATGCATCCAGCCGCCGCGCAGAACTTCGGCGGTAATCTCGGGCCGGTTCCAGTAGCCTTTCATCACATTCGCGCCGCGCGCGATGATTTCTCCGCATTGACCCACGGGAACGTCGCGATCGGACTCGTCGACTATGCGAACTTCCACCCCCAGGATCGGCTTGCCCGCCGACGTCACCGCTGGACCAAGGTGGTCTTCGTGATCGAGCACGGTTAATAGAGGACTCGTTTCCGTCATCCCATAACCTTGCAGGAACTCGACCTTCGGCATCCTACGCATGGCCTCTTCCAGTAGCGGGACAGGCATGGGCGAAGCGCCATACGAGAGTCGTTGGAGGCTGGACAAATCATATTTTGCGAAATCCGGATGATTCAGCAGCATGCTGAGCATGGTGGGAACCAGCACGGTATGCGTGACCTGATATTTCTCTACCGCCTGCATGAAAGCCGCTGGATCATAGCTCGGAAGGTACGCATTTGTACCGCCCTCGCACGTGAGCCGGTACAGCGCCCCCAGGTCCGCGAGGTGGAACATCGGAGCGGAGTGGAGCCATACTGCCAAATCAGATTTGCTGACAAGCATGGAATACATCGCGTTGGCCCACAGGTTCCGGTGCGTGAGCATGACGCCCTTCGGGCCGCCGGTGGTACCGCTGGTGTAGAACAATCCCGCCAGGTCTTCTTCATCCGGTTCACAAAACGAGCACGCCGTGCTGCTGGCGCCGTAAGGAATCATTCCGGGCGGACAAGCACCATGTCCGGCGTGGATGATCGTTCGTATGGGGGGCAGCCTCTCCACGGAAGCTACAAACCGGTCATCCACTACCAGCGCGACCGCGCCCGAATCGGCGATCGCGAACCCAGCGTCATCCGGATGCCAGCGCGTGTTGAGTGGGACGATCACGATGCCGGCGATGGCCGTGGCATAGTACAGCTCGAGGTACTCGTGCGAGTTCAGCATCCAGGTTGCGAGGCGATCGCCCTTCCGGATACCGAGAACG
Source organism: Bryobacteraceae bacterium (assembly GCA_050015435.1). GTDB lineage: Bacteria > Acidobacteriota > Terriglobia > Bryobacterales > Bryobacteraceae > Palsa-187. Next base: position 10,255 of record JBEKBK010000131.1, on the reverse strand, counting down.
TTGCGACCCTTGCGACACGCTCTGCCAATTCGCTCCAGGTGACGGGACCGTCTTCACGATACGACGCGACTTTCGAGCCGTGAAACTGTTGAGCTCGACGAAGGCAGTAGAGAACGTTCATGGCAACTCCGGATTGTGTCCGTCGATTTTATAACAATGGCAGCCATTTAGGGTGGCGTGCGCTAGACCAGTTTCGGGGATAACGTAGACGGTCTCAGGAAGCACACTCCGTTGAAAGCACTGTTACAAGCCGCACGAAACTGGTCGACGCAAAATCAAGAAATGGTCTAGACTTAGCTGAATCCTTTCGTATGCCGCTGTCTGCTGGCGACAAACTCGGCCCTTACGAGATCCTTGGGCCGATTGGTGCGGGCGGAATGGGCGAGGTGTACAAAGCACGTGATACGCGGCTGGACCGGATCGTCGCGATTAAACAGCTCAAGGGTCAGCACTCGGCGCGTTTCCAGCAGGAAGCTCGGGCCATCGGCGCGTTGAACCATCCGAATATCTGCACGCTCCATGACATTGGTCCGGATTATCTGGTGATGGAATATATCGAAGGAACGCCGCTCCGAGGGCCGTTGCCTCTCGCAGACGCGCTTCGGTTTGCGATCCAGATCGCAGCAGCGTTAGGGGTCGCGCACAGCAAGGGTATCCTGCATCGCGATCTGAAGCCGGGGAACGTCCTGGTCACGGCGTCGGGCGTGAAGCTGCTCGATTTCGGTCTCGCCAAGCTGATGACGGATTCTGATCCGGACGTCACCAAGACCACCGACGGTGCGGTCCTGGGAACGGCGGCTTACATGGCTCCGGAGCAGGCTCAAGGCAAGCCTCTTGATGAGCGGTCCGAGATTTTCAGCTTTGGTGCGGTGCTGTATGAGATGCTTTCCGGCTCGCGGGCGTTTGCCGGAGAGTCCATGGCGGATACTCTGAGTGCTGTTCTCAGGGATAATCCCGCTCCGCTGCAATCCCCAGCGTCGGACATCGTGAAGCGCTGCCTGGCGAAGCAACCGGCGCAGCGATTTCAGAATATTGCTGAGGTGAGAGCGGCGCTGGAATCGATTTCGACGAAACCGGCGGAGCAGCAGCCGTCGATTGCCGTCCTGCCCTTCGCCAACATGAGCGCGGACAAGGAGAATGAGTACTTCAGCGACGGGCTTGCCGAGGAGATCCTCAACCTGCTCGCCAAGATTCCAGGCTTGAAGGTGATCGCGCGCACCTCGGCTTTCGCGTTCCGGGGTAAGGAGCAGGATATCCGGAAGATCGCCGAGACGCTCGGCGTGAGCAATGTGCTCGAAGGCAGCGTTCGCCGCGCTGGAAACCGCATTCGAGTCGCGGCACAGTTGATCAATGCCGCCGATGGCGCTCATCTTTGGTCAGAGCGCTACGATCGCGACCTGACCGACATTTTTGCCATTCAGGATGAAATCGGGCATGCGATCTCGGAGGCCCTAAAAGTACGCCTCGCTCCTCGTGCGCAAGCAGTGAATATCGAAGCCTACCAGAATTACTTGAAAGGAAGGCATTACTTTGCGCGCTCCACGCCGGAAAGTCTGGCGAAAATGAAGGAGTGCCTTGAGCAGGCCCTGGCCATCGACCCGAATTACGCTCCCGCTTACAGCGGACTGGCGGCTTACTACTACGTGCTTGCGGTGCTCGGTACGAAACCGACTGGCGACGTGGCGCCTTTTGCAAAATCGGCCGCGGAGAAAGCGCTGGCTATCGATCCAGCCAATAGCGAGGCGCACAGCGTGTTGGCGATAATGGCGGCAGTCTGTGATTATGACTGGAAAGCGGCCGAAACGCATTTCCGCAGGGCCATGGCGGTCGAACCCGTCCCGCCTCTCGTGCGAGTCCGCTACGCCGTGTATTATCTGGACCCGTTGGGACGATTCCCTGACGCGATGGAACAGTGCCGTTTGGCACTTGAGACCGATCCACTTTTTATGCTTCTTCACTACGGCATGGCTTGGGCGATGTTGGCGGCGAAACAGTACCGGGAAACCATCGAGTACACGCGCAGAGCTCTGGAAATCGATGCGAATTTCTACTTTCTGTGGGTCGTGATGGGTCTCGCCCAGCTTCACGCGGGCTTCACACAGGAAGGGGTTGCTAGCTGGAAACACGTTGTGGAGCTGGCGCCATGGTGGTACGCGGGTGCCTGGAACTTGGCTGCGGCCTACCATCAGGCTGGCGACTACAACCGTAGCCAGGAATGGGCGCGGAAGGTCGCTGACACGCACGCTCACACTTTCGGGGCGGCGACCTATTACGCTGCCGTCGGCGAAGTGGATGCGATGTTCGAAGCGCTCGACTGGGCCTACCAGAAACGCGATGTGGAACTCCGTTTAATTCAATGCGAGTCCTTCTTCGACCCCTACCGCACCGATCCGCGCTTCCAGGCCCTGCTCCGGCGCATGAACCTGATCCAATAATCATATGCCGCTATCTCCAGGCGACAAACTCGGCCCGTATGAGATCCTTGCGCCGATTGGTGCGGGGGGCATGGGTGAGGTGTGGAAGGCGCGTGATACGCGGTTGGATCGTATCGTCGCGATTAAACAACTGAAGGGTCAGCACTCGGCTCGTTTTCAGCAGGAGGCTCGTGCAATCGCTGCGCTGAATCATCCGAATATCTGCACGCTCTATGATGTCGGTCCGGATTACCTGGTGATGGAATACATCGAAGGAACGCCGCTCCGAGGGCCGCTGCTGCTTGCGGACGCGCTGCGATTCGCGACGCAGATCGCGGCGGCACTCGGGGTCGCCCACAGCAAGGGAATTCTGCATCGCGATCTGAAGCCGGGGAACGTCCTGGTCACGGCGTCTGGTGTAAAGCTGCTCGATTTCGGACTCGCCAAGCTGATGGCGGATTCCGATCCGGACGTCACCAAGACGACCGACGGCGCAGTCCTGGGGACGGTGGCCTACATGTCGCCGGAACAAGCTCAAAGCAAGCCTCTCGATGAGCGGTCGGATATTTTCAGTTTTGGCGCGGTGCTGTACGAGATGCTTTCTGGATCGCGTGCGTTTGCAGGGGAGTCCATGGCGGCTACTCTGAGTGCCGTGCTCAGGGATGATCCAGTTCCGCTGCAATCTCCGGTGTCGGACGTCGTCAAGCGCTGCCTGGCGAAGCAACCGGCGCAGCGATTTCAGAGCATCGCCGAGGTGAGAGCGGCGCTGGAATCGATTTCCACGAAGCCGCCAGAGCAGCAGCCTTCGATTGCCGTTCTGCCCTTCGCCAACATGAGCGCGGACAAAGAGAATGAGTATTTCAGCGACGGGCTGGCCGAAGAGATTCTGAACCTGCTCGCGAAAATTCCGGGACTGAAGGTGATTGCCCGCACCTCGTCCTTTGCCTTCCGGGGCAAGGAGCAGGACATCACGAAAATCGCCGAGGCGCTGCGAGCGGACAATCCTCGAAGGCAGCGTGCGCCGCGCTGGCAACCGACTCCGCATCACAGCGCAGTTAATCAATGCCGCCGATGGTTCCCATCTCTGGTCGGAGCGCTACGATCGCGACCTGACCGACATCTTCGCCATTCAGGATGAAATCGGCCAGGCGATTTCGGAAGCGCTCAAGGTAAGGTTGGCTCCCCGCGCGCGGACGGTGAATATCGAGGCCTACCAGAATTACTTGAGAGGACAGTATCACCGCTTGCGCCTCACTCCGGAGAGCACGTCGAAAGCGAAGGAGTTCTTCGAGCAGGCCTTGGCCAGCGACCCGAGTTACGCCCCGGCTTACAGCGGACTTGCGGACTACTACTACGCGCTAACGGCGTACGGCATAAAGCCCACTGGCGACGTGGCGCCCTTGGCGAAATCGGCTGCGGAGAAAGCGCTGGCCATCGATCCTACCAACAGCGATGCGCACAGCGTGTTGGCGATGGTGGCGGCCGTCTGCGATTATGACTGGAAGGTTTCCGAAGCGCATTTCCGCAAGGCCATGGCGGTTGAGCCCGTCCCGCCATTGGTGCGATACCGCTACGCCATATCTTATCTGCTCCCGTTGGCACGATGCCCTGACGCGATCGAACAAAGCCGGTTGACACTCGAGACCGATCCCCTGTCAATGCAAGCTCACTTTGGCATGGCTTTGTCGATGGTAGCGGCGAAACGGTACCAGGGGGCCATTGAGTACGCGCGCAGAGCCCTGGAAATCGATGCGGACAACCACTTCATCTGGTACGCGATAGGACGCGCCCAGTCTGGCGCAGGCCTCATACAGGAAGCGATTGCCAGCTATAGACGAGTTGTAGAGCTAGCGCCGTGGTGGTACGTGGGTGCGTGGTTCTTGGCCACAGCCTACCATCAGGCTGGCGATCACGAGCGTGGCCAGGAATTGGTGCGGAAGCTCACCGGCTTGCACGGTCACAACTACGGGGCTGCGGTTTATTACGCTGTCACCGGCGAAGCGGATGCAATGTTTGAAGCGCTCGACGAGGCCTACCGCCAGCGGGATGTGCTCCTTCGTCGGGCTCCAGGCGAGCCGTTCTTCAACCCCTACCGCGCCGATCCGCGATTCCAGGCCCTGCTCCAGCGCATGAACCTGGCGTAGAATCTTTTTCAGAACTTGAAGATTACATCCATGGCCAACTGGAACTGGCTCCTCCGGGTTCCGTCGTCATACGCGGGCCGGTCGAAAGCGTGATCCAGCCTGATTTCAGGGCGCAGCAAAATGGTGCTTCCCACCCAATGTCTCCACATCAGAGTCGCCTCAGCGTAGCGAGTCTTGAAGCCGGTTCGCTGACCTTTCATGTCATCCAGAAAATCAGAACGAATCGAGAGGTAATTCTTGGCGGAGAGCTCCTTTTCGACGTAGTTGACCATGGCCCACTCCGGCGCCAGGCAACGGATCTCGCCCGCCGAGCAGAACGCGCCGTTGGTGCCCTTTTCCGGTGACACTTTTTCCGGAAACAAGGGACCCGAGACGCTGGGTACATCGCGCTGATACATGTACCAGGCCTCCGTCGCCATATGCCATGACGAGCTGAACTTATGGTACCAGGTGTTATCAAACATCTGGAGGTTATTGTAAGCGTATCTGCCGTTGTTGATCCCGTTGGCGCACGGATACAGGTTGTCGTTGCCGTGATTGAATGTGTAGCTGACGCAAGCCGTCGCGGAAGGCTTCGCGTCCTGGGTCCAGGGAGCCACGTCATGGCTTGCCGTAATCCCCAACTGGACCAGCCACCGGTCATTGATTCTGACGGTGCCGAGGATCCCAGTGTCGGTAAACGGGTCGATCGCGTACAGCAACGAGTGGGTGTAGACGTAGTTATTGGGAGCCAATTGCGCTTCAATGCCAGGAATCGAGATGAAGCGGCCGACACGGATGTTAAGTCCCTCGGCGACCTGGTGTATATATAGGTCCACATATTCGAGTACGGGATCAAAGCCGTACTCGCGATGGTCGTTGAGCAATTGCCCGCTGAAATAGCCCAGGTTGGTGGTGAAACGATAGCTGGTGCCGAATAATCCGCTGAGATGAAATCCCCAATCGAAGTGATCGGTTTGAACCGAGTCGGGTATGCGTTCGACGTAGAGCACCGCCTGGTCGAACTCAATCCGATTGGCGAAGATGTCATAGGCGGATGGATAATTCGAAGTGTGCGACGTGCTGAGATTGAAGCTGCCTTCAAGCCAGCCGTATACCTTGATTCTGCTTTGCTCCCAGGCTTGGCCATTCGCGCCGCCGTAGAGCGCTTCCATGAGCGGGGGCACATTCGTATCCGGCGCGCCGATTTCGGGCGATCCGCCGTAGGACCAGTCGGAGTTGGGGAAAGGCGGCGAATCCAGGGGCGAGGGCAAGGTGCGGCGTGGGGGTGCGGGACCGCTGGCCGCGGCGCCTCGCCAGTCCGCGGCATAGGCTTGGGAAAGCCGCTTCAGAAATCCTCCGTTGGCACGGAGCGTGAGATTCAGCGTCCAATCCTCGCCGGCGGTCAGGTCGGCTTCGGTCGGGGGTGAATCGGCGTATCCGCGCTTCGACGCTTTGAATTGATAATGACCTGGCTGGAGGTCAACCATCGCGAAAGATCCGTCGGCGGCGCTCTCGACGGCCCGATCGGTGTTGTCCCCGGAGTTGTGGGCGATGACTTTAGCGCCTGCGACCGGCGATCCGGCGGGGTCCTGAATCATCCCATGCACCTGTGCCTGAGCGCGACCCGCCAGCCACAGGATCAAGGCAGCCACTGCGACGGATCGCGCGCGGCCCGGAGTGAAGGAAATCAATGCCGATTCTCTCACAGGGCAGGTTGACTCTTCATACCTTCATCGATACACTGGCCGCATGCCAGAAGAGACCGAAAATCGGAACATTTCCCGGCGGACGATCATCGCTACGGCCGCGCTAGTCCCCGTTGCCGCGATCAAATCGGCCGCACAGGCGTCAGATTCTGTTTTTTCGCAAACGCAACTGCGGACTCTGACCGCTTTCGCCGATCGCTTGGTGCCTAAGGACGAGCTCGGTCCGAGCGCCAGTGAGTGTGGAGCGGCCGTCTATATAGATCGTGCACTCGCGGGACCTCTTGCGGCGGAAAAAGCATCCTTCCTCGCAGGACTGGACTCCGTGGATGACTTCGCGCGGAAGGCTCATGGCGCTCCTTTGGCGGAGCTCGCTCCCGATAAGCAGGATGAGGTGCTCGTCGGTATCGAGAAAAGTTCGAGGGCGCTTTTTGCTCGTGTACGGCGGCTGACGCTGGAAGGCGTATTCAGCGATCCATATTACGGCGGAAACAAAGGGTTCGCCGGTTGGGACCTGATCCGCTACCCCGGACCTCGCCTCGCCGTTTCCGCTGACGAACAGAAGATGCGCGTGGCGGTCAAACCCGTTCACGTTTCGGCGTGGGGAAATAATCATGGCCATTAATCTCAAGCCGGTGGACGTCGCGGTGATCGGCTTGGGCGCGGCGGGCGGCGTCGCGGTGCTACCTTTGGCGCGCGCCGGTCTGAAGATCGCGGGAATCGAAGCGGGCGGCTGGATGAGCGCCAAGGATTTTCACGCCGACGAAATTTACAACAACGTGCGCGGCCTGGTTACGTCGGTGCAGAAGGCCAATCGCGAAATTCCGACCGTGCGGGATGGTCCATCGTCGCCCAATCGGCCGCGCGGCACGCTTCATCCGATGATGAACGCGGTCGGCGGAACGTCGATCCATTATTGGGCGTCAAGCTGGCGGCTCAAGCCGTGGGATTTCAAGACCCGAACAGAAGTTGAGAAACGCTACGGCGCGCACGCGATTCCGGCGGGGTCGACACTCGAAGATTGGCCGATCAGCTACGACGATCTGGAACCCCACTACGATCACATCGAGCACGAAGTCGGCGTGTCGGGGAAGGCCGGCAATATTCAGGGCAAGCTCGATCCTATGGGCAACGTTTATGAGGGTCCGCGCCAGCGCGAATATCCGATGCCTCCGCTGCGCAGCTCCGAATATACGGAACACATGCGCGAGGCGGCGAAGAAGCTCGGCTGGAAGCCGTTTCAAGGTCCGGCGGCGATAAATTCGCAGGAGTATCAGGGCCGGCCGGGTTGCGCGTTTCACGGCTATTGCAGCCGCGGCGGATGCCATATCAGCGCCAAGAATTCGACGGCGGTTTCAACGATTCCGGCGGCGATGAAGACCAAAAATCTGACGATCTTCGATCACGCCCATGTGACTCGTATCTTGGCTGGCGCGGACGGCAAGGTCACCGGAGTCCAGTATCTGAAGGATGGGAAAGAGTATTTTCAACCGGCTCGCGTTGTTTTGGTGGGTTCTTACACTTACGAAAATACGCGGCTGCTGCTGCTCTCGAAATCCAAAGCCTACCCGAACGGTTTGTCGAACAATCATGGCCAGGTGGGGAGGCACTATTTCAGCCACTATCAGGGCGGCGGCGTGGTCGCGCTGTTTCCCTGGGATCTGAATGTTTGGTACGGCTTACCCGCGCAAAGCATGGTAGTGGACGATTGGGCGGACGATAATTACGACCATAGTAATGTGGGGTTCATTGGCGGCTCCAGCCTGACTGCCGCCACGGAAATACACCCGATTGAAGGCGCGAGCATGGATACATTCGGGAAGGCGCCGCAGTGGGGTTCGCGCTGGAAGGCGTTCATCCACGAAAACGCCGCACGGTGGAATTCGTGCTATATCCAGACATCTACTTTCCCGTACGAAAACACGTATCTCGATCTCGACCCCGAAGTTCGCGATCCTTTAGGCGATTCGGTTTGCCGGCTCACGATTCCTCCGAAGGAGAATGAAGCCCGAGCGCTCGAGTTTGCGCAGAAGAAGATGGAAGAGTGGTTCCGTGCGGCCGGCGCCATCGAAGTGATTCGCCGTTCGGCCCCCGGTGCGCCCGGCGTTTCCACGCACGCTTACGGCGGAACACGCATGGGCGATAGCGCGGACAGGAATGTGGTGGACCGGTGGGGCTTTTCACACGAGGTCCCGAATCTAGGAATCCTCGGAGCGTCGGTCATGGGAACGAGCGGGGCGCGAAATCCGACCCTGACTTCTCAAGCTCTTTCGTGGCGAACCGCCGAGTATCTCGTGAAGAATTGGAAGAGCATCTCGATCTGAGAGACGGCCCACAAGCTAAACGTTTCTACGGATTCGCGGAAACTCTCCACGCTGCAGCGGCATCTCCCCAGCAGTGGGCTATTTCGTTAGACGCGATTCAAATTCCATGCGACTAGCGCTCTGGTTGCTGCTGTTTGGGGCTTCGTATTCGATCCCCGTAAGGAGCGCTCCGGCTCCCTCCGCACCTCAGTCCGTGCGTTCCGAGGACGTCTTGACGCTGATTGAGCAGACTGTAGGGTGGTATCGGCACATCAACGCGAGCCAGTCATCCACGGGTGTGCCAGGCGATCTGTTGTTTCGAAATTCCGCGCGCCAGACATCCATCAAGGCGGTGCAACTGACCTTCGATTGGGCGCGCGCGGAAGCCGCCCTTCTTGCCTCGAACGGAAGCGCAACAAATTCCGGCGGGGAAGGACAAAGTCTACAGGAGGCGTCCACGAAAGCCGCGCAGCGCGTGGCTGGACTTCAGGCTCGCATTAGCGAACTCGAAGCAGCGATGGGCAAGGCCGCTCCGTCATCACGAAAGACTATAGCCGCGCAGCGTGACGAGCTGCAAGCCGAGCTCGATTTGGCCAAAGAGGTTCAGTCCACCATCCAGAATCTGGTGAATTTCACCGGCAACGCCGGATCGGGGGCCGGGGGAGGGCTCGCCGCGCAAATCGATGCATTGGAGCGTTCCGTTCCGGAGGCCAGGCGCTCACGGGACGCTTCCGCCGCAGCGGCGGCAAATTCAGCGACGAACGCCGTCGCCGCGGCCGCCGGCAACGCTCCGCCCTTCAGTCCTCAGGATGCGGGCATCGTCGCTCTGTTTACGGAGCTTTTCCGGGCCCATGGCAACGTCTCGCAGTTAGACGATCTGATTAATGAAACGGGCCAATTGCTCCAAGGCATCGACCGGTTGAGGGACCCGCTGAGAAACGAGGTGAAAGGGTCCATCGATCGGGGCGATCAGATCGCGAATGCCGCGGGATCACAAGACACGGCGCAACTCGCTGCGGCGCAAAGTGAGCTTAAGGCTCTCGCGTCGAACTTCAAACAGTTTTCGGCGGTTCTCGTTCCCCTGGGCGAGGAGAGCATGGAGGTGGAAACCAGTCGGGGAATTTTGCTCGATTGGCGCAATGCGGTGTATCGGCAATTCGCGGAGACGGGTCGGTATCTGGTGATTCGCGGTGTCACGCTCGCCATCTGGATCGGCATCGTTCTGGTCATTTCCGAAGTCTGGCGCCGCGCGACCTTCCGGTATGTGCAGGACAGCCGGCGGCGGCGGCAGGTTCTGGTGTTGCGGCGAATTGTGGTCGCCTGCGGGATCACTTTCGCCGTGATCATGGCTCTGATCAGTGAGTTCGGATCGCTGGCGACCTACGCCGGATTTGTAACGGCAGGTCTGGCCGTGGCTTTGCAAAACGTGATTTTGTCGGTGGTGGCGTATTTCTTTCTCATCGGTCGTTATGGAGTTCGCGTCGGAGACCGGGTGACGATCACCGGCGTGACGGGCAACGTGATCGATATCGGATTGATGCGAATCTACCTGATGGAGCTGGCCGGAAACGGCCCGGACCTGCGCCCGACAGGACGCATCGTGGTGTATTCCAATTCCGTGATCTTTCAACCGACGGCGTTGTTCAAGCAAGTGCCCGGAACCGACTATGTGTGGCACACTCTTACTTTGACGCTCGCGCCCACTTCAG